>CALKCH010000061.1 GCA_938083225.1 Candidatus Bipolaricaulota bacterium | reverse complement strand
ACCACCTCCGGAGCCAGTGTAACATCACACTGTTACAAAGTCAAGGGGCTGCCCTGGGCGACTCAAAATGGCGCTAAAGCCAGAAACGGAGCGAAAAAGAAGCGGGGCCCAAGGCCCCGCTCCCTTCCCCAATGAGCGTTGCACTCAGCGGCCCACGACCGATACGCCCCCCACCAAAAGGGCCGGCGTGTACAGGCTGCCTCCAACCCACTCCGGTTCCCCGCCCACCTGAATCAGCCCGTCTTTGAGAACCTCATAGGCGTTCCCAAAGATCATGGTGTTCTTCACCCGTCCCACCACCCGGCCATCGCGCACCACGAACCCCACGGACACGTTGTTGGAGAACGCTCCGGAGTGGACGTTTCCCTGGCCAAGGCCAACCACGTCGCTCACGATGAGCCCTTCTTTCATCTCCCGGATGAGCTCCGCTAGCGTGCCCTCGCCGGGCTGGACCACAAGGTGCCTGGGCGAGGGTGCAGGCGGGGCACGGAAGCCGCCATCGCCGAAGGGCCCGCCCTTGAGGCCGTTCCCCGTGGGCTCGACCCCGCTCAGCGCCGCGGCCCGCAGGTCGTAGAAGAAGTTCTGCACCACTCCGTCCTCCGCAAGGGGCAGCCGTCCCACGGGAAGGCCCTCATCGTCGAAGGAGCGGGAGCGCGGCCCAAACGGAATGAGCCCGTCGTCCACCAAGGAGAACTTCCCGGCGAAAACCTGTTCGCCGCGCTTGCCCTTGAGGGGGCTTGTCCCCAAGAACACGGAAAGGCCGGAAAACCCGAGGGTCAGGGGCAAAAGGAGGACAGGTACAGCGCTGGGAAGGAAGAGGACTGGAGGTTTCCCCACAGGCGGAGGCACCACCTCCGCCCCCCAGCGGAGCTTCTGCAGGAGTTTTTCCATAAGGCGCTGCCGGTCCAGGTCCACTAGACGTCGAACAGCTTGGCTTTCGTAGACGAGCCAGATATCCCCTTCGCGTACGCGCTCCACGCCCACGGTGAAAGAAAGACCCGTGCGTTTTTCGCGGCGCTCACCTCCTGCGGTGTTCCGAATCACCACCTCCGTGACAGAGCGGGAAAGGGACACGTTCACCACAAGCTCCGGGAACTCCGCCTTGATCGCGTGCACCGCCTCCTCGCCCCACTCCAAGAGATCCTCAGGGGGGAGCTTCGGCACCGCGGGGTCGAGCGCGTCCACTTTGGTTTCGCCGTGCAAGGGCGGGAAGCGGAAGGGCGCGGGATCGCCGTGCTGGGCGGCCGCCAAGGCTGCCTCCGCTAGGGCCTCCGGGGTCCCGCCAGCTGTCGCGGCAAATCCCAGCCTCCCGGCGGCGATCACCCGCAAAGCCCGTCCCAAAATGGCCTCCGAGCCCACCTTTTCCACCTCTCCGCCGTGGAAGGTCACCCCCAGGGCCTCGGTGTAAGCCGCATAAAGTTCCGCCGCCTCCGCTTTCTTCTGCACCAACTCCAAAAGGTCCATCATCGCCCTCCTACGATCACGTCCCGGATGCGCACGTGGGGCGCGCCGGTAGTGATGGGCAGGGGCCACTGCCCGCCCTTTCCGCAGCCGCCTGCGCTCCCTTTGAGCTGAAAGTCCTTTCCGATCATCTCGATGTTTCGCAGGGTCTGAAAGACGTTTCCGGTGAGCACAACATCTCGCACCATCTCCCCAAGCTTTCCGTTCACGATCTCGTAGCCGTAAGCCGCGGAGAACGTGAACTGTTCAAACTCCGTCTGCCCGCCGAAGGCACCACATGCGTAGATCCCGTAGTCGATGCCGTCGGGCATCTCCTCGAATGTGAATGGACCAGGGGCGATGAAGGTGTTGCGCATGCGCACGATGGGCTCGTGTTCCCAGGAGACGGCGCGGGCATTCCCCGTGGGCTTTGTGGCGAGCTTGTGCGCGGTGGCCCGAGAGTGCAGGAGGCCGGTGAGCACCCCCTCCTGGATGAGGTACACCCGCTGACGTGGGACGCCCTCGTCGTCATAGGGGCAGTTGCCGCGGGCGCCGGGAACGAAACCATCGTCCACGACGTTCAAGTTCTCTACGCCGAAGCGCTTCCCCAGCTCCATGATTTTGCGCATGGGCTCGTTGCGCAGGAGGAAATCGGCCTCGCAGATGTGGCCGAAGGCCTCGTGGATGAACACGCCGGCGAGATCTTGGTCCAGGATCACCGTGTAGCGGCCACCCTTCACGGGTTTGGCGGAAAGAAGATCCACCGCGCGCTTGGCCGCTGCTTTAGCCTTCTCCTCGTGGCCCAGGGCCTTCTCAAAACCACCCGCGAACCCTAGAGACTCGAAGCCCTGCTGGACATCCCCGTTCTTGCGAGCCACAGCGGCCAGCATAAGGGTGACGTCGGGGACTTCTTGCTCTACGTACGTGCCCTCGGAGTTGGCATAGATCGCGTGGCGCAGGCTATCCGCATAGCGCACGGAGCTGGCCACAATAGCCGGATGATATTCCAAGATGATTCTGTTGTAGGTCTCCGCAAGCTTGCGTTTCTCCTCCAGGGAAACGCCGCGGATGTCCCGCTCCATTTGGCCTCGGTAGCGATCCTCCACGGGCTCCACCTCCGCCAGGGTCACTTTGTCCCGCACGTGGCGGGAGGCCGTGCGCGCAAGATGCGTAGCCTCCTCGATTTTCTTGGGGAGCTCCTCAGGATCAGTGAAGACCGCGATCCCCCAAGAGCCGTCCACCAGCGCACGCACGATGCCGCCCTGCTCTTCGGTGGCCTCGAGAGCCATCAGCTGGTCCCGCTGAAAGACGGCGCGCGAGCGAAAGATCTTTTCCCACCGGACCTCTGTGTAATCGGCCTTGGCTTTTCTCACAGCTTCGCAAATACGCTCTTCCATCCTGACCTCCACGGAACGTGATGTAGGTTACACGACCTCTCCCTACAACGAAAGTATAATGGTTGATAAGGGGGAGCGATGGCCAGAACTCTAGCGTTTTCGGTAGTGTGTGTGGGTGTCCTGTTTTTTGGCGCTTTGGGGGCGCCCAATTTGGTGGTGCCGCCGGAGATCTATATCGGCGAGCCGGTCCAGGTGGAAGTGAACGTCGCGGACACCCTCATCGTGGTGAACCTCAACGATTGCGCCCAGGTTTATAAGCTCGTTGTGCCGGAGCCCGGTGCCCTTGAGCTTTGCTTCGTACGCCCATGTGATCCTCCTTGTGCCTCTATTCCTCAAGGTCAAATCGTTCTCGGCCAGCCAGGCGATACGATCCTGTTCACCCTGAAAAATCACCCCCAGGAAGAGGAGATCCGCCGCACGGTCCAGCGCGCTCGTCCTACAGAGCCCAAAGTGGAAATGCAGATGGTGACGAAGGAAGGAGGGTGCGTCCTGAAGTTCATTGTGGACACACCTGAAGCGGATCGCACCTGCGCCCCGGACTCCTTGACCCTGCGTCTCTTCCTAAGAGACCAGGAAAAGGCTGTCGAGCTTAAGGAGACCGAGAATACCAGCGGGGTTTTTGTCGGCTACTACCCCATATCCCTTAGTTACGCCGAGGGAAAGTTCACGGTGGACGGAATTGTCTTTGCTTTGCCGGAGTTGCCCAAAGTGAGGGTGAATTTGGCCGGGGCGACGGAAGAATTTCCACTTGTGGAATCGCTGCCCGAAGAGGTGCTAGCGGAGATCCCGTCTGCCGTGCGCAAGACCTGTATGGACCTCTTTCACACGCAATTGCGAGCCCTCGTGGATGCTGAGGAAGTGCACACCCATGTGGAGGGGGAGAAACTTCGGGTCGTCGTTAAAGCTCAATGCACCTATGCTTACGGGGAGAAGGATGTGCGCATCCTGCCGTCCGTACAGTTGGGGGTTTTAGACCCAGCTGGACGGAAGCTGCAGGGCGGGCGCCTCGAGGCGGGCAAGGCCTACCAAATCCGGACCGAAGGTGGCGTGGAGGAAGGCTGCATTCTTGTAGTCAGGTTGGGCTCACAAGACGCGAAGTGTGGAGAGATTCTAGCTCAACAAAAGGGCTGCTCCTTTACGTGGACACCGGGGCAAGAACTCTCTGGCCAAACAGTAGCCATCCTTTACCTAGATCCATACTTCTGCCTTCCCCCAGCTCTGGTGTTCATCGTGGACTAGGAACTCATGAGGCAGAGTTTGGGTATTGTCCTCCTTTTTGGGCTGGCTCTGCCAGGGGTGGCCCTGGAGCTATACGGCTCTCTTGTGCGTTTTCCTCATGAACCTTTGGTGGTGTACACCGAACTTGCTGAAAGTGAGCCCGTTTTGAGGAGCCTAGACGGAGGAGTGCTGCCCGCGGTAGCGTGGCAAAAAGAGGTGCTTCCCCAAGGCCGCATCCGATGGATAGCCCACTTGGAGGGGGTGCTTCCCGAAGGAATATGGTCGGTGGCCACGGACCAAGGATGTTGGACGTTCCTCCTCGTGAGCCCCCTCTGCACGATCGTGGAGATCTTCGGATCCACCGAACAAACAGTAAAAATGGTCACGGCCGCGGGGCAAACGTATGTGGGTGCGACCTCGGCTAGGCACCCCCTGACCTTTGTGGTGAAGCCCGCGTATGAGGGGGAGAAAGCGTCGATAAGTTCGGTGAGCTGCCCGTCTTATCTTTCGCCGTCCGAAGAAATCGTGCTGCGGGCGGGCACCCGTCTGCGCGTTTCCTGGCCGCCGCTCGCTCTTTACGCCACCTCCCGTGAAGCCCTGCCGGGAACATCCGTGGTCATCGGGTTTGCCCCAGTTTCCGGGATCGGGGTTCTAGCGGACCTGCTTTTAGCTCCGCTGGACTCTTTCGGGATCAACCTTCCTTCAGGCTGGGAACTTGAGCCTTTGCCGCAAACGGAATGTTGTGCGGCCTACGACGCGTTTGTTCCCTGGTTTGCGGTACATGTGCCTGCGAGCGCGGAGGAGGGGACTTATGAGATACGTGTGGGCCTAAACAGCCCTGAATTCTTCTGCCATTGTTCGCTCCAAATCCGCGTGGTTTGGGTCCTCTCCCCCAAAGAGGTGGTGGGGCACTGGAACGTGCGGGAAGAGCAGCTCGATTTGACTCAGCCCTACGCCATCACCTACGAGCGGCTCCTTTGGGCGGCCTCGCTTCTCGGTCAAAAAATCCCGTACACCGAAACCATCATGACCGAGAAACTCCTGCAGCAACTGGCGGAGGAATGGAGAAGCTCACCGGCGCAGCACGGTGAGGATTAGGGAAAGAACCAAGGAAAGAATGAGCATGGAGGTGAGAGGGAAGTAGAACACGAAGCCGTCGCGATGGATGCGGATGTCGCCGGGAAGACGCCCAAGAAAAGGGAGTTTGCCCATGAGGGCCAAACCTACGATTGCCAGGATTATTCCCAATACTACCAACATGCGCCCGAGGCCCGAGAATTCCGGGGTGAACATACCGGCTATAATGATAACGTGGAAGGAGGGGACATGAACGAGGTGCTGCGTGCCATCAAAGAACGTCGCTCGGTTCGCGTCTTCCGTTCGGATCCTATCGAGCCGGAAAAGTTGGAGGCTATCCTGGAGGCGGCCCGCTGGGCGCCCTCCGGTCGCAACACTCAGCCCTGGCGGCTGGTGGTGATTGAGTCCAAAGAGAAACGGGACGAACTGGGCCGGGTGGTGACCCAGATGGACATGGTCCGCACCGCGCCCGTGACCATTGCCCTTTTGCGCGACAAGGACGCCGGCTACGATGAGGTAAAGGACGCGCAGGCGATTGGAGCCTGCGCCCAGAATATCCTGTTGGCCGCGCATTCCTTGGGTTTAGGGGCTTGTTGGCTGGGGCGGCTGCGCGACCCCCAGGTGGAGAAAATCGTCGGTGCCAAAGAAAACGAGGAGCTCATGATGCTCATCGTTGTGGGCTATCCCGCAGAGCGGCCGCCAGTTCGCGAACGTCGTCCCCTCTCGGAGATCGTGCGCCGGATCTGAACGCCGGGGAAAGCCGCGGATTTGGCGCTCAAGCCCGCGGCTATTTTGCCCCTGGGCACTGCCCGGCCACCTCGGCAGGGATCCCCATCCCAGAGAACGCCCGCTCGAACTCCCGCTGAAAGTCCTGGGCTAATTTCTCGGCCCGGGCCCAATAATCCTGGGCCGAGGGCCACGTCTTCTCCGGCCGGAGAAGCTCGGCGGGAACGTCCGGACATTCCTCAGGAACCCCCACGTGGAAGACCTCGTGCTGACGGAATTTCACCTGTTCGAGCTCACCGCTTAAGGCGGCGTGAACCATGCGACGGGTGAGGCGAATGTCGATCCTCTTCCCCACCCCATACGGGCCGCCCGTCCAGCCCGTGTTCACCAGGTACACCCGCGTTTCATACCTTCTCAGGTATGCCTCCAAAAGGCCGATGTAGTCTTGAGGGAGGCGGGGCATGAAGGGCGCCCCAAAGAACCGGGAGAAAGTGGAACGGGGCTCGACCACCCCGATTTCCGTTCCGGCCAAGCGTGAGGTGTAGCCCATGAGGAACCAAAACATGGCCTGTTCTGGCTCAAGGCGAGCAATCGGTGGCAATACGCCGTGGGCATCGGCCGCAAGGAAGAAGATGACCCGAGGATGACCGGCCAACCCGCGCGGATCGGCGTTCCGTAAAAACGCCAAGGGATAAGAAGCACGGGAGTTCTCGGTGAGACGACGATCATGGAAGTCGAAGGTTCCATCCGGGTAGATCATGGCGTTCTCCACGATGGCCCCGTGCTCGAAAGGATCGGCCTCGTGCATCACCGCCCAGTAGATATCCGGTTCCTTTTGGGGGTCGATATCGATCATCTTGGCATAGCAGCCCCATTCGAAATTGAAAATCCCCTCTTCGCACCAGCCGTGCTCGTCGTCGCCGATGAGTGTCCGCTTTGGGTCTGTGGAGAGGGAGGTCTTCCCTGTTCCGGAGAGGCCAAGGAAGAGGGCGCAGTCGCCTTCCGGGCCGACGTTGGCCGCCCCGTGGATGGGCAGAACCCCGAGCTCCGGAAGGAGAAAATTCATGACCGTGAACATGAGCTTTTTCACGGAGCCGAGGTAAGCCGAACCATAGACGATGCCCACCCGATTCACGAAGTCCATGACCACGGCGATGTCCGAGGTGCGGCCCTTTTCCGGATCTACGCGGAGACGCCCTTCGTACTTTTTGGGGTCGAGTTTGTGATAGGGCAGGGCCAAGAGCACAAAGGGCTTTTCCCCAAAGGCCGAGCGGTGAAGATCCGGGGGCACGGGGCGGAACATGTTGTCGGCAAAAAGGGCGGTGAGGGCACGATCCGTGACGATTTGAACTTTAAGAGCGTAGCGGCTGTTCGCGCCCAAAGCCCGCTCCACAAGATAAAGCCTGGGTTTCTTGGCCAGCGCAGCCAGTGCGTCCTCCAGGATCATGGCGAACGTGTCGGGCGCCATAGGGAGGGAATAAGGGGAGCGCCAATCGATTTTGTCGTGGATCTCGGGGCGGTCGACGACGTAGGTGTCCTGGGGTCGGCGACCTGTGGACTCCGGGGGAGTCCAGGTGGCCAACGCCCCGGACCGGCTCACCAGTGCTTCTTTTCCGCGAATGACTTCGGCAATGACATCTCGTCGCGCCGGATTGACCCAGAGGTCAGAGTGGTTCTCCAGACGGTCCAAGATCGAAACCCTATTTGGCACTTGGGGCCTCCTTTACGGGCGGAACGATCTGCACTACTTGGGTGGGGAAGGCAAACTTAATGTGTTCCTCACGGAAGCGGCGCACCAACGCGAGATGGATGGCCTGCTGGGTGTCCATGTACAAGTTATAGTCCGGGTCGAGCATCCAGTAGACGACCTCGAAGTTGAGGGAGTACGGACCAAACTCTTTGAAGTGGGCGCGTTCGAAGCGCGTTTGGGGTAAGGACTCGATGATTTTTCGCACGATGAGGGGAATGTCCGCGAGTTTCTCCGGAGGCGTGTCGTACGTCACCCCGAACGTGAAGGTGCACCGGCGCTCATGCATGCGGCGGAAGTTATGGATCTGTTGGCGAAGAAGGTCGGAGTTGGAGACCACAAGTTCTTCTCCTGTAAGGCTGCGGATGCGCGTGGTTTTCAGGCCGATGCGCTCCACCCGTCCCCGTTCGTTCCCGAACACAATGAAATCGCCAACGGCGAAAGGTTTGTCCACCACAATGGAGAGAGCAGCAAAAAGATCCCCCAGAACGTTTTGCACTGCCAAGGCCACGGCGATGCCCGCGATGCCGAGTCCGGCGATGAGGCTGCCCACGTGGATGCCGATGTTTTCCAAAATCAAAATGGCCGCGATAATCCAAAGCGCGATCCTCACGATGACCGTGAGGGCATGGATGGTGGTGGCTGTAGCTGCATCGCCCTCTTCTTTGAGTTTGCGCTCGCTCAAGCGTGCAAACCAAACTCCCACAAGAAAGCTGCCCCAAGAAGCTAGTTGCAAAAAGACAACGGACAGGGTGAAGATCTGCACCCCCCGTTGGGCTTCCTCGGGCAGCGTGAGCCCCAAAGACGCAAAAAACAGAGCCACCGCGAAGGAGAAAAGCGTGCTTGTGCGGCGAGCCAGATCCCCGAGGATCTTCAGCCCAGGCCTTCCCCAACGCTCATACAGGCGGTGAAGTTGCCGGGTAAGGACGAAACGGAGGAGACGTAGGAGGCCGTAGACGCCAAACAGAATGCCTAGGGCTATGAACCACAACCACACAGGGTTTTGGCCAAACGTGGTCTTCCAAAACGAAGTGCTCATCTGGTTTTGCCTCGCCAAAATCCTAGCCCAAGCAGGGCCAGGCCCCCAAGGAGAAGGATCACCGTCACTGTTGTGCCCGGAGGTGGGAGGAGCAACCCGATGACCACGCCCACCAGGGCCGCCCCCAGTATGGCGGACCAAGCCCAAAGTTTCTTTAGCCCTTGAGGCTTATTTTTCCCCATCGTTTCCTCCGGTGAAAAGCGAGACAATTGTAAACCTCCGCACATCCACCAGACCAAGGTCTGTGACCCGCAACGCAGGGATCACCGGCAAGGCCAGAAAGGAAAGGCTCATGAAGGGGTCAGGAAGGGTTGAGCCCAGGGAACGCGCAGCTTGCCGGAGCTCCTGGGACAGCCGGTGCACCTTAAAAAGGGGTTGGTCCGACATGAGGCCGGCGATGGGCAAAGGCAGTGCCGCGAGAACTTTTCCATCACCCACGGCCACCTGGCCTCCGCCCAGCCGGACCAGCTCGGCCACCGCGGCTTTCATGTCCTCGTCGTCTGTACCCACGACGATCAGGTGGTGGGAGTCGTGAGCCACGGTGGACGCGAGGGCCCCGGCCTTGAGGCCAAAACCTTGCACAAGCCCAAGGCCCACATGGCCAGTCCCCTTGTGTCGCTCCACCACAGCAATTTTGAGGATGTCGCGCTCCAAGTCAGCCACTACTTCGTTGCCTTCAATCCTTGGCCGAAGAAGAGCCTCCTCCGTGACCACCTCGTTGGGGATCACCCGGATGACCCGAGCCAACCCTTCTTCCGCGGGGATACGGAAAGAGAGTGTTTCCACGTCGATATGAGCGACGCTGGATGGAAGAGAAGGCGGGGAGGGCAATTCAACAATACATTTCCCTCCCTCAGCCACTAGTTTCCCGCTCACATAGACTTGTTCGACCCGGAAGGTGGAAAGGTCCGAAAGGACGAGGAAATCGGCGAGGTAGCCGGGAGCGAGGGCACCCAGGCCTACAAGATTGTAGGCCCGAGCAGCGTGCATGGTGGCTGCGGCAATGGCTACTTCGGGCGGAACGCCAAGGGCCATGGCTTTGCGCAAGATGTCGTCCATATGTCCTTCCGAGAGGAGGGTTTCCGGGTCGCGGTCGTCGGTGCAAAAGTGCACGAATGGCGCAGAGTTTGGGGTGAGGAGGGGGATCAACGTCGCCAAGTTCCGGGCCGTGGTCCCCTCGCGGATGAGGAGGTGCATCCCTGCGCGCAGTTTTTCCTGGGCCTCCTCGAGGGTGGTGCACTCGTGGTCCGTGCGTGGCCCGGCGCGCACGTAGGCCCAAAGGTCTGGGCCCCGCAGCCCCGGGGCGTGCCCGTCGATGGGTTTCCCCAAGGCAGCGGCGATTTTTTCCAAAAGATCTGAGTCTTGGGCCAGCACACCCGGGAAGTTCATGACCTCTCCCAAGCCGATCACCCTTTCCCAGCCCAAAAGGGTGCGGATTTCCTCGGGGCCCAGGACAGCACCGGGGGTTTCCCACGGGCTTGCCGGCACGCATGAAGGAGCCATGAAGAACACGCGCAGAGGCAAAGCCCTTGTGGCTTCGATCATCCAGTGAATCCCCGCCCTTCCCAAAACATTGGCGATCTCGTGGGGGTCGGCGACGACGGCGGTGGTGCCGCGGGGGAGAACGGCGCGCGCGAACTCCCTGGGGGAGAGGCGGCTGCTTTCCAGGTGGACGTGGGCGTCGATCAGGCCAGGGACGACAAAGGCTCCGTCCAAGTCCACAACGTGCTCGGCTTCATCTGCACCAAAGCCTAGGATTTTTCCTGAGGAGCAGGCCAAATCGCCCTGGAAGAAGTGGCCGGAGAACACGTCCAGAATTCTTCCACCCCGCAGAAGAAGGTCCGCGGTCATCAAGGCTGAGCCTAACCGATGAGGCTGTGGGTGACGAGTCGGACTTGACCCCTGGGCGAGGCAAAAGTATCATTAAAAGCAAGTAATGGAAAAGAATGACAAGAAAGAGTTAACCGAACAACGCCGCCGGCGCATCCTGGAGGAACTGCGGCGGCGCGGGGCTGTACGCACGATTGAGCTTGCTCGGGCTTTCTCCGTTTCCCCCATGACCATTCGCAACGACCTCGCCGCTCTGGCACGGAAGGGATTGATCGAAAGGGTTCATGGTGGAGCGGTAGTTAAAGAGCCCATCGCTGCGGAGCCATCCTACTACGAGAAGGCCAATCGAAACATCGAAGAAAAGCGGCGCATTGGGCGAAAAGCCGCGGAACTGATCAAAGAAGGCATGGCCGTATTCATCGGAAACGGTACTACGACCATGGAAATCGTGCGTGCACTCAAGGAAAAGCCTGTGCCCAACATCCGAGTGTTTACCAACGCTTTGACCCATGCTGTGGAGCTTGCGGAGATTCCGGGGATCGAGGTGTACGTGATCGGCGGGCGACTGCGGGGGATTTCTTACGCCATGGTGGGAAGTCTGGCCCATCGCAGCATCGAAGGTGTATATTTCGACATTGCTTTTCTCGGCGCCAACGGGATTTCCCCCGAGCACGGGGTGACCATACCTTCCCTGGAGGAAGCAGAAACAGCGTGGAATATAATCAAGCATGCCCAAAAAGTTGTTGTTATAGCTGATCACACTAAGTTCGGTGTCGTTACTCACGGGAAAATAGCGGATCTAGAGGAGATCGATGGCATAATCACCGAGGGAGATATTCCCCAGGATGTGGTACAAGCGTTGGTTCAATTCCGTGTAGAAGTTTTACTTGTCCAAGAAGGGAGGTGAGAGTCAGGACGAGGGGACTAGCAAGCGGTTGGCGCGTTTTTAAATCCAGAAGAAACTCACGTCGGAGGTGAGGGAGATGAAAAGGTTTATATGGTTTGGGTGGATTGTGACGTTGGCTTTGGTGAGCTTTGTTTCCCTGGGTCAGCAAAAAGTAGTATGGATAGGTCCGATCTACAAGGAGCTTGCGGAAAGTTTGACCAGAGGCTTCAAGGATTACTATCTCCGGACCTATGGAGAACCCATCGAGGTTGTGTTCATTCGGCCGGGAGGGTGGCCAGTTTGTGTGGACAAAGTCCGCGAATGGGGCGGGAAGCCAGACGCTGACGTGTTCCTTGGTGCGGGTGCGCCCGCGCATCGTTTACTGCAAAGCCTTGGCCTCACCACCCCTTACAGACATGCCCATTGGGATGCCATATCTGATACCTGGCATGGTATGTTGGTGAAAGACCCAGAGGGGTATTGGTCGGCTTTTGCCCCTTGGCTCGTTTCTAATATGTACAATGAGGTCGTCCTCCAAATGTTCAACTTGCCGGTCCCTCAAACGTGGGAGGATCTTTTGCATCCAAAGTACCGGGGATTAATAACTATGTGCTTGCCTTATGCTTCAGGTACCATGCACGAGGTCTGCGAAATCATCCTCCAGCATTATGGCGAACGGGATGGCTGGGCCTACCTGCGCTACCTGGGCGCGCAAGTCGGGCGTTGGACCACTGGGAGCGTCGACACAATGCACATGGTCACTCGTGGTGAGTATCCCATAGGTATTGCTCAACCTCAGATGAACGCGATGGTGGCGCGCCGGGACGGTTATCCTGTGGGAAACTTGGTGCCCGATGTAACCATTCTTGTTCCCGAAGCGGCTGCACTTCTGACCAACGCCCCCAATGAGCGAACTGCCAAAATCTTCTTGGACTGGCTCTATAGCGAAGAGGGTCAGAAATATGTGCTTATGGGCGGCTACTTCCCCGCACGGAAAGACATCTCCCTCAGCGCTTGGGCTGCAGAGGGCATCACCATGGCTACGCATGCGATCAG
>CALKCH010000060.1 GCA_938083225.1 Candidatus Bipolaricaulota bacterium | reverse complement strand
TAAAAGTCCGTCTCTCCGCTAGGCAAAGGACAGGGCCAACTTTGGGGATCATCGGTCGACTGGGCGGCGTCGGGGCAAGGCCAGAAAAGTTGGGGTTGGTGTCCGATGCTGATGGAGCAATTGTTGCCTTGGCCTGCGCCGCCAAATTGGCAAGAATGGTAAAAAAGGGTGATGCTCCCCGCGGGGACATAATCATTGCAACCCATATCTGTCCAAACGCCCCCATAATCCCGCATGAGCCGACTCCATTCATGGACGCCCCAGTGGATATGAGCACCATGAACCGGTATGAGGTAGATCCGGACATGGACGCCATCCTTTCCGTAGATGCGACGAAAGGCAACTGGGTCATTAACCGAAGAGGATTTGCCATCACCCCCACCGTTAAGGAGGGTTATATCTTACGAGTAAGTGATGATCTGCTTTCAATTGCCCGAGATGTAACCGGAGAACCACCGGCAGTTGTACCGATCACAACCCAGGACATCACCCCTTACGGTAATGGTATTTACCATTTAAACAGCATCATGCAACCAGCGACAGCTACCGGTGCGCCGGTTGTTGGTGTGGCGACCACGGCGGCCATCCCGGTAGCAGGCTGTGCCACCGGCGCCAACCAAGTCATCGATTTAGAGATGGCGGCCAGATTCTGTGTCGAGGTTGCCAAGGCCTTTACGGCCGGAAGGTGCAAGTTTTATATCGAAGAGGAGTTTGCCCGCTTGGTCGCTTTATATGGGTCGATGCGCCACTTGCAGACGCTTGGAAGGGGAGCCTCATGACCCGAATCGGCCTTGTTACTATCGGACAATCCCCACGTGATGACGTAGTTCCTGAGATCAGGGGTCTTCTTCCATGGCATGTAAAGATCGTTCAAGCGGGTGCTTTAGATGGCCTTACCTCCAAAGAAATCGCTGCTTATACCCCAAAGAAAGAAGCAAATACTTTGGTCACCCGACTAGCAAGTGGTCAAGAGGTAAAGGTAGACAAGGATTTCGTCCATGAACGACTAGAGGTGGTGATCAACTCTCTTGAACACGAAGTGGAAATGATCGGGCTGCTTTGTTCGGGATCGTTTCCGGAGATTTCCTCTCGGGTTCCCCTTCTTGTGCCGCACCGATTGCTGAAAGGCTTCCTACAAGCGCTTTTTCTGCCTGGCCCCCTAGGTGTCCTCGTGCCTTCCCCCGACCAGGTCGGACCGGCGGTCGAGGAGATCAGAGAGATGGGGATCTTGGCTATCGGTGGTGCTGCATCCCCGTATACCGAAGGGTACCGAGCGGCGGAGGTGGCTCAGTCGCTCTCGGATCAAGGTGCTGCAGCAATTCTCCTACACTGTTTTGGCTATTCCCTGTCCACAAAAAACCAAATTCGGCTGATCACAGGGAAACCTGTAATTCTAATCCGCTCCCTTTTTGCCCGAGCTTTGGCAGAGTTGGTTTAACCTAACCACTTAAAGCATGGCATCCCCTGGAGAATGCCATCAGCATGATAGACGGCCATCTCGATTCTGGCAAAGCCTCAAAGTCTGTGCCCTCAGACACTCGCTCCCGGGGCTAAGCACCAAATTCAAGAGCTTCGCCACCGCTTCTTTTTCGTAGAATACTTCCACGATCTTCATGCCGCGTCTTACTTCCTGACCCACCCGTTCAATCTAGGTTCAAAAGGCGAAAACGTCGGGGGCACCTTTAGCAGCCCAGGATTCTGGTTTTCCGGGGGCACATGGCCATTCCTGTAGAAATCATGCGAGGAACCGCTTGGGAAGATCAATGCTGACCAACCTCGCCGTGCCTGAACAGCGCGCGAGGAAGCTCAGAAAAAGGTTCTCTCGCCGTCCGCGACGTTCCTTGACCCCTTTTTGCCCCTCCCTCCTCCGGCTAGCCAGAGCCTTTCCCTTGGGATATGCTTCAGTCCCTTTTCCCGGCCGGGGTGACTAAGCGATGCGCGAGCATATAGAGAGGGTGATTTTTTCCGCGGAGGAAATCCAGCGGCGCGTGCAGGAGCTAGCCCGCCAAATCGTCCGAGACTACCAAAACGGGGGGAAACGCGACCCCTATGGGCGCCCCCTCCTCGTCGTGGGCCTGCTCAAGGGAGCCATGCCCTTCATGGCTGATCTCGTCCGCGCTCTGGATATCCCTCTCGAGTACGACTTCATGGCGGTTTCCAGTTACCGCAACGGCACAAGCCCTGGTGAGGTCCGGATTCTCAAGGATTTGGATCGCGCCATTGGCCGCCGCGACCTGCTCATCGTGGAGGACATCGTGGACACCGGTCACACCCTCCGCCACATCCTCCGCAGCCTCCAGGCCCGGGAGCCCGCCTCGTTGCGCGTCTGCGCCCTTCTCGACAAACCCCACCGCCGGGAAGTCGAAGTCCCTGTGGATTACGTGGGTTTCGTTCTTCCGGAAAACGTGTTTGTGGTGGGATATGGCCTAGACTACGGCGAGCTTTACCGAAATCTTCCGTTCATCGGCGTTCTCAAGCCCGAATATCTGCGCGAAGGCCAAGGGTGAGGTTTCGAACATGATTGTTTTAGGGATCGAGACCTCTTGCGACGAAACAGCGGTGGCTTTGGTGCAAGATGGTCAAGAGATGCTCGCTAGCCTTGTGTACTCCCAGGCCGACTTGCATGCGCGCTATGGCGGGGTCATGCCCGAAGCGGCCAGTCGCGACCACTTGCGGAAACTCCCGGCATTGGCCGAAGAAGCTCTGGAGAAGGCCGGGCTCTCTTGGGACCAAGTGGATCTCGTGGGCGTGACTTACGGACCAGGGCTCATCGGCCCCCTCATCGTGGGGGTGGCGTACGCCGCGGGGGTTGCCCTGGCCCGGGATGTGCCGTTGGTGGGGGTGAATCACCTCGCTGCCCACCTTTTCGCCCTCAGGCTCATGGCTCCGCCCCTAGATCCGCCTTTTTTGGGCTTGATCGCTTCCGGCGGACACACCCTTCTTGTGGTCGTGCCCCGCTGGGGAGAGTACCAGGTGGTGGGGGGAACTCGGGACGACGCCGCCGGTGAAGCTCTGGATAAATTCGGTAGACTTTTGGGCTTCCCTTATCCTGCAGGGCCCAAGATCGACGCCCTCGCTCAGGACAGTGATCCCAAGGCTATCCCTTTTCCCAGACCCATGCTGGAAAGCGGCCTGGACATGAGCTTTGCTGGGCTCAAAACCGCCGCCCTCTATTGGCTCCGCCAGCACTCAGGTGCTCCTCTGCCTGAGCTATGCGCTTCCTTCTTAGAGGCAGTGGTGGAGGTGTTGGTGGAAAAGGCCATGCGTGCTGCCCGCCGCTTTCAGTGCAAAAAAATCGGGGTGGTTGGGGGAGTGGCCGCCAACCACCGCCTGCGCCAAGTCTTTCCCGCCCGCGCAAACGAACGGGGAATGGACGTGTTCTTCCCCCCTCCCGAGTTGTGCACAGACAACGCCGCCACTGTGGCTGCGTGCGCTTTTCACCGCTACCGTGAGCTGGGGATAGCCGATCCTCTTTCTCTCTCTCCTGATGCTAATCTCCCCCTCCACGGCTGGCGCTAGCGCGGCACCTTTTCCCAGTCGCTCAAGAAACGGGCGATGCCCTGATCTGTCAGGGGGTGCTGGAAAAGCCTCTGCAAAACCGGGTAAGGCACAGTGGCAATGGGGGCACCCAGGGTGGCAGCGGCCACCACGTGCCCTGGATGGCGAACGCTGGCCACGATCACTTTCGTAGGGAATTTGTAATTCTCGAAGATCCTGAGGATTTCAGCCACCACGGCCATTCCATCTCCCCCATGATCATCGATCCGTCCCACGAAGGGCGAGACATAGTCTGCCCCGCACTTTGCAGCCAAGAGAGCCTGCGGTGCGGAGAAAACGAGGGTTACGTTGGTTTTGATTCCCAGCGCCTTGAGTCTGCGCACAGCCTTCAAACCTTCCACGGTGACGGGAATCTTGATCACGATGTTGTCCGCGATCTTCGCGAGCTCCTGCGCTTCCTTCACCATTCCCTCTTCATCCTGGGCCACCACTTCCGCGGAAACCGGACCGCGCACGATGTGGCAAATTTCCTGCAGGACCTCGCGGAAAGGCCGGCCAGCCTGGGCCGCCAAGGTGGGGTTTGTCGTGACCCCGTCAACGATCCAAGCCATTTCTCGGATCTCCTCTACCTTCGCTGTGTCCAAGTAGATCTCCATCGCTGCCCCCGAAGACCGAATTTACCGGATTCCTGTAGAATGGAAAGGTAAGGAGGGGGTAATGATCGTGGGCTGGGTTGTCCTAGGTGTGATCGTTGTGTTCTTCCTATGGGTGGCAGCCACCTACAACAAGCTCGTGCGGCTACAAGTGCGAGCGGAGGAAGCCTGGCGGGGCATCGACACTCTTCTCCGCAAACGGGCCGATCTCATCCCTAATTTGGTAGAGACGGTGAAAGGTTATGCGGGGCACGAGCGCGAGATCTTCGAGAAACTCGCCCAGGCTCGTGCGGCTTCCCTGGGTGCCAAAGGACCTCGGGAGCAGGCTGAAGCCGATAATGCCCTGAGGGAAACGCTGAAAACTTTGTTCGCGGTGGTGGAGAATTATCCGAACCTCAAAGCCAACGAAAACTTTCTGGCGCTGCAGCGTTCTCTGGGGGAAGTAGAGGAGGAACTCGCGCGCTCCCGGCGGTACTACAACGCCGTGGTGCGGGATCTCAACTCCGCGATCAAAGTCTTCCCTCAGAACCTCGTGGCCACGCTTTTCCGCATCCAGGGTCGCGATTTCTACATGCTTCCCGAAGAGTCCCTCGCTGAGCCTCCCAAGGTGAGCTTCTCCCGATGAGAAAGATCTTTCTCCTTCTTTTGGTGGTTTTCTCCCTGGGCGCCTGGGCGCAGGTGATCGAGACTTTCTCCGTCACCCTTGAAATCCATGACGATTCAAGCCTTTTGGTCACCGAAAACATCGCTCTGTATTTCGACCTTCCCCGACACGGGATTATTCGGGAGATTCCTCTCTCCTACCGTCTTCCCACGGGCGAGCGCTATCGTCTGCGGCTAGAGCTTTTGGAGGTTGTGCAGAACGGCGGACCTGTGCCCTATCGGACTTATAGGGAGGGCGGGAACTTCGTGGTCAAAATTGGGGATCCCGACGTGACCGTGGGCGGGCGCGTCCTTTACACCCTGAGCTATCGAGTTCTTCGAGCCCTGGTGCGTTACGGCGAGGAAGTCGAACTCTACTGGAACGCGATCGGAACGGAATGGGCCATGCCCATCCGCCAAGCCCGTGTGGAGATCCTCGTTCCTACCGAAATCCCCAAGGAGAGTGTGCGCTTCGTGGGTTACCAGGGACCTTACGGAAGCACGCTCCCCTTCAGCCTGACCTGGGAGGCCGAGAAGCTCTGGGGAGAAACGCAGAACCTGCGGCCTGGCGAAGGTGTGAGCGTGGCCGTGCGAGTCCCCGCCGAGTACGTGGCCCTTCCAGGCCTCGGCCAGCGCATCCTTTGGTTCCTCGAGGACAATGTTTATGCGGCCATCCCGATTTTTGTGTTTTTGGGGATGACATTTGTGTGGTGGAAGTGGGGACGGGATCCGGCGTTGGGAACGGTGGCGCCGGAGTTCACTCCACCCGCGGGGATCGGCCCCGCCGAGGCCGGCGTCCTCATCGATGACCGCTTTGATCCCCGCGACTTCACGGCGGGGATCCTGTCCCTGGCCACAAAGGGCTGGTTCAAGATCCGCGAAGAGGAGAACGACTTCCAGCTCATCCCCCAAAAGGGAGAAAAGGAGCTCACCCCCTACGAGGAAGCTTTGCGCGAAGCCCTTCGTGCCGAGGGAAGAGGGGAGCCCAAATTTGCAGATCTCAAATATCGGCTTTACGAGAGGATCCCAGCCCTGCGGACAAAACTTTTCATGGAGCTTGTGGACAACGGCTTCTACCGGGCTGATCCGGAGAGCGTTCGCAGCCACTGGCGCGCTCTGGGGATTGGCATCGGTGTGTTTGGTCTGGTCCTGCTTTTCCTTCTGGCCAACCTGTACCTGAGCGCGGCGGTTATGGTCTCCGGGGCCATCGTCTTTCTTTTCGCCCCGTACATGCCGCGCAAGACCCCAAAAGGCGCGGAAGTGCTGCGGCGGGCGCTGGGGCTTGCGGAGTACATCCGGAGAGCGGAGGTGGACCGTATCGAGTTCGCCGCCAGGGAAAAGCACTTTGAAGAGCTCTTGCCCTACGCCGTGGCCTTTGGGCTGAGCGACCTTTGGGTGGAGAAGTTCGCCCCGGTGTTGAAGGCGCCGCCCAGCTGGGACGAGGGGCGCGGGCCCTGGGTGCCTACGGCCTTCCCTACCCGCCTCATCCTTTTGCACCAGCTGAGCCAGGCCGCGGCTACCGCGGTGCCCCGCACTGCCGGCCGTGGCGGGCCACTTGGCGGCGGGAGTGGCCCGTTCCGGGGGTGGACCGGCGGCTCGGGCTTCGGCGGACGGGGCTTCTCCGGTGGAGGCATGGGCGGCGGAGGAGGCCGAGCATGGTAGAAACGATCGTTGCTGCCCTGGTCATTCTCGCTTTGGCCGGAATTTTTTCGAGCGTGCGGGCGAAAAAAAGGCTTTTACGTCTGGACCAGGAACTTAGGAAAGCGTGGCGGGACGTGGTTTATGCCGTACAAGCCCGCATGGCTGCCCTAGAGGAGCTGGCCGCGGCCCTGCGCCAGGCTGGGTACGCTCCCGAAGGGGTGGGTAGGCTGCGCGAGGCCGTCGCGTTGCTTGGGAAAAATACCGGAGATCCGCGAGCGTTGGCCGAAGCTGACGAGAGAGTGGAAGCGGCATTGCGCGGGGTGTACCGAGCTCTCCCCCGGGAGCGGGAAGAGCGGGTGCGGCAGGCCCAGAATCGGATGGCCGAGGCGGACGAGGAACTGGATCTGCGAAAGAACCGGTACAATGAGCTCGTCTTCGCTTGGTATGAACTTGCCCGGCGTTTCCCGTATAAGCTTTTCCTGCGCGGGAAGAACAAACCCGAACCTTTTGCCGTGCCTGGCGAGGAAGAGGAGATCTTCCGCCACTACTCTTTGACCTAAGAGCGGTGGCAAAGTATAGTTAACCAACTTTTTGCCTGGGAGGTGGTCACATGGCGTTGCGACGCATTTTGGTTGGGCTCGTAGTCTTTGGAGTGGTGAGCCTGAGCGGAGTTGCCGCCGAGAAGTTCATCGTCGCCTCTGACGTTGCCTGGCCTCCGTTCGAGTGGGTTTCCGCCAAAGGAGAGAAAATCGGGTTCGATTTGGACGTGATGAGAATGATCGCCGTCCTCGAAGGGTACGAGATCGAGATCCAGGACATTGCCTTCGATTCCATTATTCCTGCGGTCATCGCTGGGAAAGTGGACATCGGGGCCTCGGGGTTCACCATCACCGCCGAGCGCGCTCAGGTTGTGGACTTCTCCTCTCCTTATTGGACTTCCGATCAAACCGTGGTTGTGCGGGCCGATTCGGGGTTGAATGTGGTGACGGCCCTTCTTCCCGGCCGAAAGGTGGGAGCTCAGCGTGGCACCACCGGCGCTTTTTGGGTGGAGGACAACCTCATCGCCCAAGGGGTGGCCGTGGAGCTCGTGCTCTATGAGACCTACCCGGAGGCTGTGATGGACCTTCTCGCAGGCCGGCTGGACGCGGTGATCCAGGATCAAGCGCCTTCCGAGCAGGCCGTGCAACAGTATGCTGGGCAACTTACGATCGTGGGCATCATTAAGACCTACGAGGAGTTCGGGTTCCTCGTGGCCAAGGGCGATCCCAAGGGCATCCTTCCTCGGATCGAGCGGGGATTAAAGGTGCTCAAGGAGACCGGGGCCTGGGACAATCTGATTGCTGCGTACTTTGGCCCGTCCTTGGAGGCTGTAGAAGCCGCATGGGAGGCGTGCATCGACGTGCTCCGCGTGGGCAAAGACCCTGTGGCCTACGCCGCATGCTTAGCCCAGAAAGTTCGGGAGCTCAGCAAATGAAGCGTTAAGGGGGAGGCCCACCCGGCCTCCCCCCAGCTCTCCCCGTGAGCCTCACACATTGGCTTCGCGTGTGGTCCTATTTTCCCGTCCTTCTCCAGGGGCTCTGTGTGAACCTGAGCCTGCTCGGAGGGCTCCTGGGTGTGGGTTTCCTCTTGGGGGTCATTTTGGCCATCCTTGAGGTTTATGGCCCAAGACCCCTGCGGATCCTGGCCTTTGGTTACTCTTGGGTCTTCCGCAGTATTCCCGAAATCCTTCTCCTACTCCTCATGTGGTTTGGTCCAGCTCGATTTGGCTTGGAGATCTCCCCGTTCCTTGCGGCGGTGATCGCCCTGGGCCTCCGCTCTTCCGCTTACCAAGCGGAGATCTTTCGCGGGGCCCTCCAGTCCATCCCTGTGGGGCAGATGCTCGCTGCCCGGGCCCTCGGCCTTTCCCGTCCGGGAGCGGTCATCTACGTCCTTCTTCCCCAGGCTCTGCGCCTCTCCCTGGCCGGCTGGGGAAACGAATTCGCCGTGGTTCTGAAGGATACCACCCTGGCTTACGCCATTGGGGTGGTAGAAGTGATGCGCCAGGCCCGCTACATCGGAAGCCGCGAGTTTCCCCTCATCCTCCCCGCTTATCTCGTGGTGGCCCTGTTGTTCCTCGCTGCCACCTATGCCGGTCTCTTTGCCATTGGTTACGCGGAGAAAAAACTGCGCATCCCTGGGCTCGAAGCCCGGAGGTAGACGATGCTCCTGCGCGTAGAAGAGCTGCACAAGCGGTACGGAAAGGAAGAGGTGCTCAAAGGAGTGTCTTTCTCTTTGGACAAGGGCGAAACGAAGGTCATTATTGGCCCGTCCGGCACTGGAAAATCCACGCTTCTCCGGTGCATCAATCGTCTGACGGAACCGGATCGGGGACGGATTTGGCTGGAGGATGTGGAAATCACGGGGCCCAGGGTGAACATCAATCGAATCCGCGCCCAAATCGGCTTTGTCTTCCAGGATTTCAACCTTTTCACCCACCTCACAGCCTTGGACAACGTGCGTCTTGGCCTCATCAAGGTGAAAGGCCTGTCCAAAAAAGAGGCCACAGAGCGGGCTATGGCGGAGCTGGCGCGGGTGGGATTGGCGGATAAAGCCCGCGCTTACCCAGCGGAGCTTTCCGGGGGCCAACAGCAGCGGGTTTCCATCGCCAGAGCTTTGGCCATGGATCCGAAATTGATCCTGTTCGATGAGCCCACCAGCGCCTTGGACCCTGAGCTCATCGGCGAGGTCCTCGCCGTGATGGAGGAGCTGGCCCAAAGCGGCATGACCATGCTGGTGGTGACCCACGAAATGGGCTTTGCCCGCAGTATGGCTGACGAGATCATTTTTATGGAGAAGGGCGTGATCGTAGAACAAGGCCCGCCTGAGCAGCTTTTCCGCACCCCAAAACACCCACGCACCGCGGAGTTCCTGCGGCGCATCTCCGACCTTTACGGAGGGGATCAGTGAACCTTGCGTTCTCCTGGGACTGGCTCCCTCGCCTCCTCCAAGGCCTGGGCCTGACGGTCGAGCTCACGGCCTTGTCCATGGCCATGGGTGCTTTTCTCGGCTTGGTCCTCGCAGTTTTGCGCGTGTACGCGCACGGCCTTCTCTACCCTCTCTATCTTTTGGCTTCCGGATACGTCCATCTTTTTCGGGGGACACCGCTTTTAGTCCAAGTCATGACGTTTTATTTTGCTCTACCCTCGGTCGGAGTGCGCCTTTCTCCATTCGTGGCCGGACTTTCGGCCCTGACCCTGAACACCGCGGCTTACCAGGCCGAATATTTTCGGGGCGCCATCCAATCCGTGCGCGCTGGGCAAATGCAAGCCGCTTTGGCTCTGGGGTTCTCCCGGCTGCAAGCCATCCGCTACGTCGTCCTTCCTCAGGCCCTGCGTCTGGTCATTCCTCCCTGGTCCAACGAGCTCATCTACATGGTCAAAGGATCAGCTGTGGTTTATCTGATTGGGGTCCTGGAGCTCATGGGGCAAGCCAAAAACATCGCGGCTCGCACCTTTCGGAATTTCGAGGTTTACCTCGTAGTGGCTATGTTCTATTTGGCCCTGATTTTCGTACTGACATTGGCCTTGCGGTGGGTGGAGCGGCGGACCCGCGTTCCAGGTTTAGGGGTGCCCGGCCGAGCTTAACGGTTCAGGGCCGCGGTCTCGGATTTTTTCCTCTCCTGAACACTGGTAGTCCTTCCCCAAATATTTCTCTGCCAAGACCCAGAGAGCTTCTCCATCCACTTCCGCTAAGATCTGCAAAAGATCACAGCCCCGAGCCAACCGCCAGCGGAACTTTTCGCGGAAAGCGCGCAGGGCTCCAAAAAATTCGTGGTCACCGAACATTCGGCGCAGTTCCGCAAAGAAGAGAGCGCTTCCGGCGTACACATAGCCAGAATAACCGAGCCCAGAGGGGAATTCCCAAAGGGGGCTTGCCACCGTGGCTTTTGGATTCACGGATTGCGCCCGCGCGTAGCGCGCGCTCCAGCCCGCCACTTTCTCCTCCAGCTTGCCTTGGTTTTCGAAAAGGAGGGCGGAAGCGAAGGTGGCCAGGCCCTCGTCCAGCCAGGGTTCGCCCACTTGGTCCGTTCCCACTTCGCCGTACCACCACTGGTGTGCGAGTTCATGGGCCACGATTTCCGCGAAGAAATCGGAAGTGTAGTCCAGGGCGTAGTTCTGGGCGATCAAGATGAGGCCAGGAAATTCCACGCCGCCCGCTCCAGCTAAGGGAACGATCACCATGTCCAAAGAGGAGTAGGGAAAAGGGCCCAACCGGGCCGTAAAGAGATCGAGGGCCTCCTTGGCCACCGCGAGGGCTTGCGCCGCAGCCGAGTAAAGCTGGGGCGGGGCAAAGGCTCGGATCCTTAGCTCCGCCCATTCTTCCTCTACCACGCTGTAGCCAGAAACCAGAACCAAACCAAGTTCCCGCAGGTTCTCACCCCAGATACGCCAAAGGCCTGGGCCCCATTCTTCCTCCTCCCCACTGGACACGGGAATCCAACCCCTCGGGAGCACGAGGTGGAGGGTGTAGTCACCAACCTCGGCCACGAGGGTATCCCCGAAAGAGAAAGTGGGGTAGAGCAGGCTTTTATCCCCGGGAGCGAGGATGGGATAGAACTGGCTTAGGGTCACGGCGGAAGGGGTCCGCGCGAAAATTCCGTAGCCCAGAAGGGCTTTGGGCAAAGTTCCGGAAAACTTGAGGCGGACGGAGAAGGTCTGGGGAGGATCTGGAGGAAGGGAAACCACCACTACTGTGGGGTCCACCGAGTCCCATGGCAAGGACGTTTCGAAAAATCTGGCTTCTTCGAGGCGCACGAATTGGCCGAAGTGGTTGGGGTAGAGGCGAAAGGTAAGAGCAGTTTGCTCCGGAGCGAGCGGGATCGTCACCGAAGCTTCTCCCCAAAATGTGCCGCTGTCCTCCACAAACAGCGTCAAATTGTAGGAGACAGGGGCGGAGAACGAGACCAGAGAGATGGCCCAGAGGACGGAAAACAAGAAAATCTTCACGTTTCCTCTTTGGGACGGCGGAGAAAAGCGGGGAGGTCGTAATTCTCTTCGGGCGAGCGGCGTGGCAAGACAGGCCGCACCACTTTGGGAGGTTCTTGCTCTTCTGCCGTGGGGGTGCGGAAGTCTGTGGCGATGACGGTCACAGCCACTTTGCCCGTGAACTCGGGGCGAATGGCTGCGCCGAAAACCAGGTCCGCATCAGGACTAGTGGATTTGCGCACGAACTCCGCGATTTGGGTGACCTCGGCCAGGGTGAGGTCCTCTCCTCCCGTCACGTTGAGGAGGATGCGGCGGGCTCCCTGAATGCTTCCGGTCTCCAGGAGGGGGTTCGTGGCTGCGGCCTTGGCCGCCTTGAGGGCTCGACCCTCACCCTCGCCTTCGCCCGTGCCCATCACCGCTGTTCCTGCCCCTTTGAGCACCGCTGCCACATCGGCAAAGTCGAGGTTTACCAAGCCAGGAATGGTGATGAGGTCGGAAATCCCCCGCACACCGCGCACCAGGACGGCGTCCACCAGCTGGAAGGCTTCGGTGACGGGGACGCCAGGGGAAAGCTCGAACAGCCGGTCATTGCGGATGACGATGAGCACATCCGCCTCAGTTTTTAGCCGGTCCAAACCGGCCTGGGCGCGCTGGGCTCGCACTAAGCCCTCAAAGGAAAAGGGCATGGTCACCACCCCCACGGTGAGAGCGCCCTTGGTGCGGGCCAGTTTCGCCACCACCGGCGCGGCCCCTGTTCCTGTTCCTCCGCCCATACCGCAGGCCAAAAACACAAGGTGTGCATCGCCGATGGCCCGCTCGATCTCAAAAAGGGCGTCTTCAGCGGCCTTTTTCCCCTGTTCGGGATCACCACCAGCGCTGCGCCCTTTGGTCACCTGCGGCCCCAAGAGAACCTTGTTCGGTAGTTTTAGGGCGGAGAGTACTTGAGAATCGGTATCCATGGCCACCAACCCCACCCCCCGGACCTCCGTGGCCCACATGTGTTCCACCGCGTTCACTCCCCCGCTGCCTAAACCGATGACCAGGATATTCGTGGTCTCCTGGGGATGGGGCTCCGGCTGCCGCAACTCCTCCAACAGCGGGAGTTCCCCTACCCGGATCTCCACCGGGCCAAACACGGGCTCCGCGTACTCCCGAAGCTTGGGGAGCTTGCGCAGCACGTAATCCCGCTTGAACGGAGAGTCCACCTCGAGGTACAAAACGCG
The DNA here is from genome assembly GCA_938083225.1 of Candidatus Bipolaricaulota bacterium. GTDB lineage: Bacteria > Bipolaricaulota > Bipolaricaulia > Bipolaricaulales > Bipolaricaulaceae > DTER01. The sequence continues at coordinate 9,683 of CALKCH010000060.1, read as the reverse complement.
GCGCTCCGCATCGTAGCGCACTTTTTCCAATGTGGATGGCAAGCAAGAGCGCAATATCTTGTCGGGAATTGTGCTCAAAAGTTGGCGCCACTTAAACGAAAGCTCCTTCTCTCGCTCCATCCGTAAAACATTTTGGTCTTTTCCAGCTTCTTTGTCAACTCGTGAGCTTGCTCCCGAAATTCCCCCTCAAGACTTCGCCCCGTGAAGGGAGAGTTTTTATGGGATTGGGAGTGAAGGAGAGCTATTGGGTGAGCTGCTGGCAAAGAGAAGCCTCGGGAGTTCCTGAAAATCCTGAATCACAAAGTGTGCGGCCTCCGCGACCTCAGCTTCCTTCGGAGCGTAGGCAATCCCTAGACCCACGGCTTGGAGGACGGGGATGTCGTTCAGGTGATCGCCCACGAAGGCGATCTCTTCTAAAGTCAAGTGCAGGCGGCGGGCCTCCCTCTGGACAGCCTGGAGTTTGTCGGCCAATCCCACGCGCACGATGGCCTCGCCGGTGAAAACGCCGTCTGCGACCACAAGGTCGTTGGCCACACAAAAATCCAGCCCAAGTTCGTTTTTCACCCGCTCAGCCACCAGGGACACGCCCGAGGAAACCACCCCCAAAACTAGGTCGCGGTGTTTCAGGGAGAGGATAGCCTCCCGGACGCCTGGCGCATACGGCGGCGGGAAGATCTTTTGGGTCACCCTTTCCACAGGTATTCCCCGCAGAAGGGAGGCATTTTCCCTTACCCACTCCGGGTAGCGGTGGGGCTGGCCGCGGTACTGCTGAAGAAGTTCGTCCCATTCTTTTCCCACTCCCGCGGCCAGCCCGATCGCGCCCCAGCTGGACTCGTACGCCACCCCTTGGTAGCGCACCAGAGTCCCGTCCAGGTCAAAGAAGACAGCGCGGATCCTCATTCCACGCCCAAAAGCCGTATAGACCGAGCGAGAGGACTCAAGCCCCCCTCCGGGACTTCCAGCGCGGTTAGGAAGGGAGCGGAGACCCCGTAGCGATCCTGAGTGTCTGGGCTCATGCGGTTTCGGCCAAGGAATTCCCCAGTTGTCCCGAAGAACACGATTTCCAGGGGCATGAACACGTTTTGCATGTGGAATTGGCTCACGGTAGGCGAGTCGAACACAAAGAGGATAGCCATATCCTGGCCGAGCTCCGGGGGGACTCCCATGAAGCCGATGAACCGCTCGTGGCCTTCGTCTGCGAGCAATACCGAAAGACGCAGGGTTTGGCCAGTTTCGTCGGCCAGCACGGCCACGCGTTTCTCCATGGTGCCCAACACCCCGGGAAGTCGGGGCAGGGCCGGCCTGGACATAAGGGGAGCGATGTCCTTCCCGCCCCCCGTGAAACTGATGGGGCTGTCCCCGATTCCGTCAGCATTGGCATCGGTCCCTTGGTAGTTGGAGTACCAGTTGCCCCGGCCGTACGGAGCCCAGGAGTTCTGGCCGAAATCCCGCGCCCAGCGCTGGCAGTTCCAGATCAAGTTCTCGTAGATCTGGGTTTCTCGGCTTTCCCGCCCGAAATAAAACCCGTCGTAAGAGCGATAGATCAGGTTGTGGCGCACGATGTTCCCGGTGGGAAAGGCTTCTTGGTAAGCCTCCTCAAAGATGATGCCAATGTTGGCGCGAGTGATGTGGTTGAGCTCAATGATCCCTTGGGAGCCGAAATTCGAGATACCGTAGCCATAGGCCACCATGGAGTTCTGTCGCACTTGAGCATATTTGGCGTCTCCGTCCAGGAACACGGCCACATCTCCCTGCCAAAAGGAACAGGCTTCCACTACCGGTCCGAGCGCCGATTCCAATTTGACTCCGTAGGAGTTCTGGTAAAAAAGATTCTTGCGCACGATGGGTTCCCGGGAAGCCCCGGTCACCTGGATTCCTATGGGTCCAGCGGCAAACGCGTTGTTTTCGGCCAGGAAATGATCCGAGGCGTTCACATAAATCCCCACAAAGTTTGCGTAGATCCCACAGTTTTCCACCCGCACATGGTCCGAGAGGAGCACGGCGATCCCGGCGTTCTTGGAGTTGGCGATGCGCGGGGAATTCCGGACAGTGGTGTACGGCGAGGAGAGGATGGTGATGCCGTTTCCACGGGGCCGAGAGATGTCCACCTCCTCCAACCGCACGCCCTGAGAGAAGACTACGGTGATCCCGTCCGTTTGGTCGATCTTGGCGCCCCGCAGTACCACGTTTTTCGCTCCGGCCAGGGTGATGTGCCCAGCGTCCAGGTCGGCGAGGGTGGTGTCGGAGATCCCGTAGAAGTAGTACACGGGCTTTCCGTTCACGGAGTTGGTGGGCTCGATCACGTGGCGGTAATGGTCAAGCGAGGTGCCTTGGACCTGGAGGCCTTGGCCGCTAACGCTCAAGAAGTTGTCGCGGACAGTGAGGTCTTGCGAGGCCTGGATGAGGAGGCCGTTGACGCTGTCGCGGACCACACAGTCCTCCACCACTCCGTCCTTCACCTGGACCAGGACGATGGCCGCGCCCTTGGGATCTTGAATGCCTGTCACCATACAGCCGCGGATCACGAAAGGTTTGGTGGTGTTCTCCACGTAGATGCCGTAAGGAACGTCCCCGGAGCCCACGATGGTCCAGCCGGCGATGATGTAAGGATCAGCAGCCGTACCGGATCCCGCGATCACCCCGTTTTCCTGGGTGAAGTCAAGGTCAGACCGAATGAGGATCGGCCCGCGCTCCTGGGCCCATCCCAACACGAACACAAAAAGCGCAGCAAAAAGGCTCATTGCCTTGTGCATTCTCCCTCCTTAGACTTGGTCCATGAGGATAGCGCCAGGGCTTAGTTTCGGCAAAGCTTTTGGAGGAAGGGAGGAGGAACTATGGAACTTTCGCGGATGAGTTGGACCCAGGCCCGGGAGGCTTTGCGCAAGGCCCAGGTGGCCCTTCTCCCGGTGGGCTCCACAGAGCAGCACGGCCCCCATTTGCCCCTGGGAACGGATTGGATGACTGCGCAAGAGATCGCGCGCCGCGCGGGCAAAAAAGGCGGATGGTTGGTCCTCCCCACCATTCCCGTGGGGGTCTCCGAACACCACCGGCAGTTCTGGGGGACTCTCTGGGTTCCTCCGGAGGTGTTGCGGGATTATGTGATGAGCGTGGCGCGCGCCCTCGCTTTCCACGGCTTGCGGCGGCTGGTTTTCGTGAACGGGCATGGCGGCAACACCGCGGCCTTGGAAGACGCTGCCCGCAGGCTGCGCGGGGAAGGGATTTATGCCTTTGTCTACGTGTGGTGGCGGGCGTGCACAGAGGTGATTGCTCAGGTGATCGAAAGCAGCGGTTCCCACGCCGCGGAGATGGAGACAGCGGTGGTTCTGGCCATCGCTCCGGAGCTGGTGCGCACAGAAAACTACCAAGAGGCTATGGCCCACGGCGCTCCAGAGTGGGGGAAGAAGGTGGAGGGCGTGGACGTGGGTTTCGATACCCTGGATTTTTGCGCAAGCGGCGCCACAGGCGACCCCTCCCGGGCCACGGTGGAAAAAGGCGAGAGAATTCTTCAAGCAGCTGCGGATCGGGTGGATGCGTTCTGCCGGTGGTTGGCCGCTCAGCCTGAGGAGGCTTTGGCTCCCAAGCCTCACCTGCCCTGAAAAGGAGGTTTTGTGCCACCCAAGAAACTTCCGCCGGGACAAAATTGGCGCGAGGACTTGATCGTCTACGACGTCGCTCCCCTTCCGCCCCTGGATTTGGGGGGCTTCCGGCTGCGCCTTCACGGGCGGGTCCGCTATCCCTGCGAGCTTTCCTGGGAGGAGATCGAGCGGCTGCCTCGAATGCAAGTGCGAGCGGACTTGCATTGTGTGGAAGGCTGGAGCGTGGGAGACCTCCTTTGGGAAGGGGTTCCAGCTAGTGCGATCCTCTACCTCATCCAACCTGAACCCGATGTGAGTTGGGTTTTAGCCCGGAGCCACGACGGCTATTCCACGAATCTCCCCTTTTCCTATTTTGCTCGGCCTGACACGCTTCTTGCTTTTTCCCTGAAGGGTGTGCCCCTCCCGCCCCAGCACGGCTGGCCTTTGCGGCTGGTCGTTCCCTCCCTCTACGCCTGGAAGAGCGCCAAATATCTCGTGGCCTTGGAGTTCCTGAGCGAGCTTAAGCGTGGATACTGGGAGGAAAGGGGGTATCACGACGTGGGTGACCCCTGGCGGGAGGAGCGCCGCCGCGGTTAGGTCTGGCCCAGCAAGCGCTGAAGAGCTTCCCACTCCTCCTGGGGGATCTTATAGGTGTGCTCTGGTCCTGGGAATTTCATTTCTTTCACATCGCGCACGTAATTCGTGAACGCTTGGTGCATGACACTCGCCACATCCGCGTAGCGCTTGACGAATTTCGGGGTGAAGGCCTCGAAGAGGCCAAGGATGTCGTGCACGATGAGAAGCTGTCCATGGCAGGCCGGACCGGAGCCGATCCCCAAGATGGGGATCTTTGCCCGTTTAACGATGAGCTCGGCCACGCGGGCAGGGATGGCCTCAAGGAGTATGGCAAAAGCTCCGGTCTCTTCCAAGATTTTGGCGTCCTCGATGAGCTGCTTGGCGGTTTGGGCGCTGCGGCCTTGGGCCTTGAGGCCGCCGATCAGGCTCGCCGCCTGCGGGGTGAGGCCGATGTGGCCCATCACGGGGATGCCGGCCCTCACGATGGCCTCCACCCGCTCGGCCATGCGCGCCCCGCCCTCGAGCTTCACCGCGTCCGCCCCACCCTCGGCGATGAACCTGCCTGCGTTCTTGATGGCGATCTCGTTCGAGGGCTGGTAGGACATGTAAGGCATGTCGCCCACCACGAACGCCCGCGTGACCGCGCGGGATACGGCGGCGGTGATGGTGACCATGAAGTCCATGGTGGCGGGAAGGGTAGTCTTGTGGCCGAGCATGCACATGGCCGCGGAATCGCCCACGAGAATCATGTCTACGCCCGCGCGGTCCTCCAAAAGAGCTGTGGGGTAGTCGTACGCGGTGAGGAACGTGATCTTCTCCGCCCGGGCCACCATGTCCAAAAGGTCCGGAATCCCAAGCTTCCTCTGCTCCTCCATGGGGCCTCCTTCCCTTGATGGTAGCCGGTTTGGTTGCGAGGGAAACCGTCCCCACTAAACTTGAGGTCCACCCCACAAGGAGGTGAAAGGCCATGGCTGACTTTCAGAACTGGGACAAGGTTTTGACCCGGGAGGGCTACGAGCGGCTCAAAAAGGAGCTGGATTACCTCATCCGGGTGAAGCGGCCGGAGATCGCCGAGAAGATCCGGCGGGCTCGGGAATTCGGTGACCTCTCGGAGAACGCTGAGTACCATGCAGCGAAAGAGGAGCAAGCCTTGGTGGAAGGCCGCATTGCCCAGCTGGAGCGCCTCCTGCGCGGGGCCCGCATCATCGACTGAGGCGAAACATGGGTGGGCTTCTTCCTTCCCGTCCAACAAGAGGGGTGGCCGCTAAAAGCGCGGAATAAATGGCCTCTTCTGTAGCCTCCGCCGCGGCCCGATAAAACTCGCCCATCCATTTCGACCGCTCCGGGATGATCTCCGTCGTCACCTTTTCTATGCCTCGGGGGAAACGCAGGGTGGTGGAAAAAGCGAGGAAGAAGTCGCCGCTTCCGGTGTCCGCGGGCGCACCGGTGCGGGCCGCGCCCAAGGCCGCCCGCCGGCACAGCCGGCCAAGCTGCGCCGGCAGAAGCGGCGCATCTGTGGCCAAGACCACGATCAGGGAGCCATCCTGCGCCGAGCCCGGCTGATCGTCCTTCTTTTGTGGAAGGCCGGTGAGCCCCCAGAAGCGAAAATCCTCGGGCCGGCCCATGTTGGGGAGGGCGAGGACACCCAGGGTGTACGGCCCCACCCGCCGGGAGGCCGTGCCGATCCCCGCTTTGTAGCCGAAGGCGATCATGCCCGTCCCTGCGCCCACGCAGCCCTCGGCCACCTCCTCGCTGGCTGCCTCCAAAGCTTGGAGGGCGTGCTCCTCCTTGACCGGCCGGAGGTCGATGGCGGAGAGGCGGCCGTCGTTGCACTCCAGAACCACGGGGTTGATCGAGCGGGCCTGCGGATGGCGCCGGAGGGTCCAGGTGAGCAGAGCCTCAGCACAGGCGTACACGGCCAGGGTGTTGGTGAGGAGCACCGGGGTCTCCAGCTCTCCTACGTCCCGGATTTGCCAAAGCCCCAGGGCTTTTCCGTGACCGTGGAGAACGAAGACTCCGGCCGAACAGGGCTCGAGGTAAGGGTCACCCGGAGGGACGATGGCTGTCACCCCCGTGCGGATGGCCTTTTCGCCTTCATCTGCGATGAGGGTACAGTGGCCGACACGGACGCCAGGGACATCGGTGAGGGTGCACCGCGGCCCGGGCGGGAGCCGGCCCAACGTCCCTCCAGCCTTGCGGAACGCGTTCATGTGTAGAGGCGAAACTCGTAGGGATGCGGCCGCGCTGTCACCTCCGCCGCTTCTTTTCCCTTTTGGGAAAGCCAAAGCTCCAGGAGTTCCTCGGGGAAAACTCCGCCCACCGTGAGGAACTCGTGATCGCGCCGCAACGCGGCTAGGGCTTCTTCGAGGGACCGGGGAAGAAGGGGCACCCGCTTTTTCCGGCCTGGGCCCCAGCCGCGGGCCACGGGATCGAGGCTTTGCCGGACCCCGTCGATTCCGGCCATGAGGCAGGCGGCCAGGGCCAGGTAAGGGTTGCAGGTGGGGTCCGGCGGCCGATATTCCACGCGGACCTTTTCCGGCCGTAGATAGCCGGGGATGCGTACAGCAGCCGTACGATCCGCCGGACCAAAGAACAGCTCCACCGGAGCCTCGAACCCGGGACTGAGCCGACGGTAAGAATTGGTGGAGGGCGAGACGATGGCAGAAAGAGCCCGGCCATGGGCCAAAAGCCCGCCGATATAGGCCAAACCCAAAGCGGAGAGGCCTTCCTCTTCGGCGAACAAATTTTCCCCTCCCCGGGCCAGAAACTGGTGCAGATGGAGACCATTTCCCGGCTGGTTGTAGAGCGGTTTGGGAAGGAAACAGGCCACCAGGCCCTCCTCAGCGGCCACGCGGGCCACGAGGTCCTTGGTGAGCACTGTCCAGTCCGCCGCAGCCTTGAGGCCGCCCAGCCCCAGCTCGATCTCCATTTGCCCTAGCCCACCGGCCTCGTGATGGTGGTAGCGCACCGGGATGCCCCAGCGGGTGAGGATCTCCGTGACCCGGTCGCGCACGGCTTTTCCGGCGTCGGCGATTCCTGTGACATGGTAAGAGGAACGCGTCCCCGGAAGCTTTTCTCCCCAAGGGTCCGTCTGGCCCTCTAGAGGGTGTATTTCCACGCCTTGGGCGAGGGGGCTGTCGGACACGTGGATCTCCCCAAAGAGGTAGAACTCGAGTTCTACGGAGAAGCGGGCTTCTTGGGCGATGCCGGCGTCGCGCAGGAAGCGTTCAGCCGCGGCGGCCACGCTGCGAGGCGAAATGAAGCTGGGTCCCTCTCCCGGGCGACCCAGGTCCGCCAGAACTAAAATAGACGGAGGACTGCTCAGCGGATCCAAATACACTGCGTTCAGATCAGGAAGAAGGACCCAGTCGCTTTCTTCGTTTTGGGCAAGGCCATAGTGAGTCCCGTCCACGCCCACCCCTTCCTTGACCGCCTCTTCGGTGAGGGTTTCCACAGGGATCGTGAGCCCGCGCAGCCTTCCCCACAGGTCCACGGCCCGCAGCTCCACGTAACGGACTCCCTCCTCCTGGAGGAGCGCCACGAGCTCGGCAAAGGTCATGGTCAGCTCCTTTCAGGGCTTGGGGATGGCCAAATCCGCCGGTCCCCACTCGGAGAGCACGAGCTGGGGATAAGTGGCGGAAACAAGTTCTTTTATGATCTCCGCGTGTTTGACCTTCTCCCGGCCCCAGTCGGCTAGCGTTTTTCCGGATACCCAGGGCTTGTACAGGGCGCCTGGCCCCACCACGCAGGCTGGGCCCGGCTCGAGCTTGAAGTAGCAGGGCGCGCAAACCCTGGCCATCTCCGGCGTGTCGTACAGCCGATGAAAACCACCGAAAGAATCGGTGAGCGTCACATGGAGGTCCATGGGGATCTTCACCGCCTGCCGAATGGCCGCGAGTTCCGGAAGGTCCAAATCGGCTACAGGATTGAAAGTGTTGGCGCCCAGCATCTCCAGCACCTTGGCTCCGGCCGGGTTCCCATGCCCGGCAAAGATGGAGACCTTGAACACGGTTTCCTTAGGCAAATCCCCGTTTTCGCGCATCTGGGATAGGAGCCAAAGGAGGCCTTCGTCGAGGACGAGGAAGCCCCGGAAGCCCAGCTCCGCGGCGCGCAGGATATCGGCCACGACATGACGGATCTGATCGGCCCCGCGGAAGCGAAGCCCGGAGAGGGAGCCCTCAGGAGTGAGGAGCTGCCTTCCCGTGTCCCAGCCAGAGCGGGGCCCAGGGGTGAGGATCACCTCCACTTTCGCTTCCGCTGCGATCTGGGCGAAGTACTTGAGTTCGCTGCGGGTGAGGAGCGTTGCGCCCATCACCACCGAAATCACTCGGTGCACCGGAACGTCGCGCTTTCTGGCCTCGTCGACCACGGCTTCCAGGACCTCGGGCCGCTCCACGCCGGAGATCTCCATGCGATAGTGGGCGCCGTCCGGAAAGCGCAAGGGGCTATCGGGAAGGTTGTAGGCGTCGCGCCCAGGGATGCCGTACTTCTCGATGAGCTTCTGGACTTTCCTCTGATCCATGCCCGCCTCCTTTTCCCACCAGCGTTAGGCTCATGGTACCACAAAAGCGGGCGGGGAAGAACTTCTTAGCGGCGGGCCATGCGGCGGAAGAGGAAGACCGCGGCGCCAAGACCTAGGATCACGTCACCCACGCTAAAGGCAGAGCTTAAGGGAACCCAGGCTGGAAGGTAGAGCCAATCACCCAAAGAATTGAGGCGTGTTTTTGTGCTCATCAAGACGACGTTTCCCACGTGGGCTTCCGCTTCCAGGGCTTGGGCCAAAGACGCTTGGCTGGCCTGGCGCAGCGCCTCCGCAGAGGCGGGCATGTAGCCGCCATTGGCGACGATGGCCAAAAAATTAAGGAAAAGTCCCGCTCCCATCACCAGTAGTTCCGGGTAGCGCCAATTCCAGGCCACAAATCCCAAAAGGAAAAGGTAGGAAACGATGTGCCAGTAAGGGGTACCCCAAGGGATCACGGGGCCGCGGTTTCCCAAGGGAAAGATAAGGAGTTGCAGAATGACCGGGGGTAGCAAAAGCCAAAGGCTGCGCAGGCGCAGATTTCCCAAATGGCTAATGCGGCCTCCCCGCAAGTAGCCCAAAACCAGGCCCAAGAGCACAGCCCAAAGAAGGGGCATTACTCCTCGACGATTTTAAGGAAGAGCTCCACGAGTTTGGGGTCCAGGGCCTTCCCGGCCATGTCCTGCATGATTTTTTTGGCCTCTTCTTTGGTGTAGGCCTTGCGGTAGGGCCGATCAGAAAGGAGGGCGTGCCAGACGTCGGCCACGGCGATGATCCTCGCCCCGAGAGGAATTTCCTCGCCTTTCAGGCCGTCTGGGTAGCCGGTTCCGTCCCAGTGTTCGTGCTCGTGGCGGATGATGTCGGTGCAATTGGCATAGATCTCCAGGCCTTGGAGGATTTCGGCGCTCACCACAGGGTGGGTCTTCATGATCTTCCACTCCTCCTCGGTGAGCGGGCCAGGTTTGAGGAGGATGGCGTCGGGGATGGCGATTTTTCCGAGGTCATGTATGCGG
>CALKCH010000059.1 GCA_938083225.1 Candidatus Bipolaricaulota bacterium | reverse complement strand
TCCCGGAAAGGGGGGCGAAGACCTCGCCCACGGCCTTCACCGACTCCACGCTGGCCACGCGCTCCCCTTTTTTCACGTACTTCCCCACGGCGGGAAGCTCCACGAACACGATGTCGCCCAGGGACTTCTGGGCGTGATCGGTGATGCCCACCCGGGCTTTCCCGTCCTCCAACCGCACCCACTCGTGGTCCTTGGTGTACCGAAGTTCCTTGGGAACCAAAACTCCCTCCTTTCTAAAACGGAACTTCCTCCGCTTCCTTGGTGGGAGAGTAAAAGCTCACAAAACCGCGGTGGAAAAGGAGGCGGAAGTTTCCCGTGGGGCCATTCCTCTGTTTGGCCACGATGAGTTCCGTCTCCACCACCGGAGTATCCGCTGTTTTCTTCCCTTCTGGCCGGTGGATGAACACCACCAGGTCCGCGTCCTGTTCGATGGCCCCGGATTCGCGCAGGTCGGAGAGCTTGGGTCGGGCGTCTTCGCCCCGCCGTTCCACTTGTCGGTTGAGTTGGGAACAGGCCACCACGGGGATCCTCAGCTCCCGAGCCATGGCCTTGAGCATCCGGGAAACGTAGGCGATCTGTTGCTCCCGCACGTCGGTTTTGATCCCGGCCTCCACGAGCTGCAGATAGTCCACGATCAACAAATCCAGTCCGTACTCGCGCATCATCTGACGAGCTTTGGCCTTGATGGAGAGGATGGAGACGTTGGGGGTATCGTCGATGAGGATCACGGCTTCATTGAGCCGGCCGGCCGCGGCGGCAATGAGCCCCCACTTAGCGGGAGGCAAATACCCCGTGCGCAGCCGATGGAAATCGACCTGAGCCTCCGCGCACAAAAGCCGCTCCAAAACCTGCTCTTTGGACATTTCCAGGGAGAAAATGCCCACCTTTTTTCCCTGGCGGAGGGCGGCATCGCGGGCCAAGCACAGGGCCAGGGCGGTTTTGCCTGTGCCCGGCCGGCCAGCCACCACGATGAAGTCCGCCGGGTGCAGGCCGGCCGTGAGGGCGTCGAACTCTTGGAATCCCGTGGAGATGGCGCTCACCGGCCGACGCTTCGGGTCCCGATGGAGCTCCTCCAAAACCTCCAGGTGCGTGGGCAGAAAATCCCGGAGGAGAAAGTATCCGGGCATGGAGCGCCGCTCGGCAATGGAAAAGATCGCCTCCTCCGCGTGATCCAGGGCCTCCTCCACGGGAATGCCCTCTTCGTATCCCAGCTCCGCCACCCGGGTCGCGGCCTGGATCAGCCAGCGCCGCAGGGCCTTCTGCTCCACGATATCCGCGTAATGCTCCACCGCCGCCGTGGCCGGAACCTTAAGGAGAAGCTCCTGGAGGTACGTGCGACCGCCCACCCCCTCCAATTTGCCCTGCTCCTCCAGCCGGTTGGCCACCGTGACCGCGTCCGGAAGCTGGCCGTGCTCGAAAAGCTCAACGACCGTGCGGTAGATCTCCTGATGGGCCTTGAAGTAGAAATGCTCGGGCCGAAGACGAGAAAGAAGCCGGGGTACAACCTCCTCGGGAGCCAGGAGAGCCGCGCCCAGCACCACCTGCTCCGCCTCGGGGTTACGGGGAATGTGCCGGACCTCACCTTCAAGCACAACCCGATGTTAATCCGTCTTGGGGGGCAGGAACACCTCTGTTGTGGGGGACAAAAGTCCCGGATATACTCGGCCGCCTCTACGGGAAAGGAGGAGGTTTGCCGTTGCTCATGATGAAGGAACTGCTTGAAGCCGGGGTTCACTTCGGGCATCGGGCCCGCAAGTGGAACCCCAAAATGCGGGAGTACATTTACACCGAGCGCAAGGGCATCCACATCATCGACCTCACCAAGACTCTGGAGACGTTCGAACGGGCCTATCTTTTTGTGCGCGAGCAGGCCGCTCAGGGCAAGGGGATCCTGTTCGTGGGGACGAAGCGGCAGGTACAGGCCATCGTGGAGGAGGAGGCTCGCCGCTGCGGGGCCTACTTCGTGAACCGCCGCTGGATCGGCGGGCTTCTTACGAACTTTTCGGTCATTCGGCGGCGCGTCCTCCACATGCTTGAACTGGAGCGGAACTTCGCGGAAGGCAAGTACGAGCGCCTACCCATCAAAGAGCGGCTCAAGCTGGAAAAAGAGCTGCTTCGGCTCAAACGCAATTTCGATGGGGTACGGGAAATGGAGCGCCTGCCCGGCGTGGTGTTCGTCATCGATCCCACCGTGGAAATCCACGCGGTGCGCGAGGCCAACGCCATGAAGATCCCCATTGTTGCCATCTGCGACACCGATGCTGACCCGGAGCTCATCGACTATCCCATCCCCGGCAACGATGATGCCATCAAGTCCACCCGCCTCATTACCTCCCGCATCGCCGACGCCGTGCTGGAGGGCCGTGAAGGCCTGCAGGTGGAAGTTCCGCCCGCACCTCCGGAGGCGCTGGAGATGCCCCAGCCGGAAATGATCGCCGTGGATGAAGAACAACTCATGGAGATGATGGAGAAGCTCGAGGAGAAGGAGTGAAGCCATGGACATCTCCGTGGAGCTCGTGCGCAAACTGCGCGAGGAGACAGGGCTAGGGATCATGGATTGCAAGCAAGCCCTGATCAAGGCCCAGGGCGACTTGGAGAAAGCCAAGAAGATCCTGCGCGAGGAGGGCAAGGAGTTTTTGGCCAGCCAAACCCGGGCGGTGAAGGAAGGCCGGGTAGAGGCGTACATCCACCACTCCGGAAAGATCGGGGTCCTGGTGGAGGTGGACACGGCCACGGATTTCGCTGCCAATTCCGAAGCGTTCCGGGAGTTCCTGCGAAATGTGGCCATGCAGATCGCCGCAGCCCGGCCCCGCTGGGTGGCTCCCGAAGACGTGCCCCAGGAAGTCCTGGAGGAGGAGAAAGAAATCCTGCGCAAGCAGGCGGAGCGGGAGGGAAAGCCCCCGCACATTGTGGAGAAGATCATGGAGGGCCGGCTCCAGAAGTTCTTCGAGGAAAACTGCCTCCTCAAGCAGCCCTACGTGCGCGATCCCAACCTGCGGGTGGAGGACGTGGTGGGGGAATTGGCGGCCAAGCTGGGCGAGCCGGTGGTGATCCGGAGGTTCGTGCGCTTCCAGGTGGGCGAGGCATGAGTTTGCGGTGGAAGCGGGCCCTCCTGAAGATCTCAGGAGAGGTCCTGGGCGGAAAGGAAGGCCCCTTGGACAAAGGGGCTTTTTCTTTTTATGCCGAAGAGATCGCCCAAGCCCGCCAAGCCGGGGCGGAGCTGGCGGTGGTCGTGGGCGGCGGGAACGTGGCCCGCGGCGCCGCCCTCTCCTTCCTTCCCCCCACCGCTGGCCACACCGTGGGCATGCTCGGCACCCTCCTCAACGGCCTGGTCCTGCGGGAGCTCCTCCTGGCCCGGGGGATTCCTGCGGTGCTCATGTCCGCCCTCCCGGTGCCGGGCGTGGCCGAACCCGTGGATCCCTGGCAGGCTAAGGAAGCTTTGGCTTCCGGAGCCGTGGTCATCTTTGCCGCGGGCACAGGGAATCCCTACGTGACCACGGACACCGCGGCAATCATCCGCGCCCTGTCCGTGGATGCAGACGTCGTCCTCAAGGCCTCCAAGGTCCCGGGCGTTTTCGAAGACGACCCCGCGCGGAACCCAAACGCCAAATTAATCCACCATTTGAGCCATGCCGAGTACTTGGCCCGCGGACTTCGGGTGATGGACGGGGCCGCCGTGGCCATCGCCCAGGAGCATGGCCTTCCCCTCGTGGTGTTCCAGGCCGATCGGGAGGGAGCCGTCCTCGAAGCCCTCCAGGGAAAACGGGGATCCCTCATCGGAGGTGAACCATGACGGAGTCCGAGGTCTTGGCGTTC
>CALKCH010000058.1 GCA_938083225.1 Candidatus Bipolaricaulota bacterium | reverse complement strand
GTGTCCACCCAGGTCTCCACCCCGCACACTTTTGAGTCCCGATGGTAGTTGGCGTGGATGGAAACGTAGAGGGCCGCGCCGAGGGCCTCAGCCAGGCGCACCCGTTCCACCAGGTCTACATACACGTCGGCCGCGCGGGTGAGGACGACCTTGAGCCCAAAGGCTGGGGCTTTTTTCTGGACGAGGAGAGCGATAGCGAGGTTGATGTCTTTCTCCTGCACTCCGGCCACGACGGCGCCGGGGTCATGTCCGCCGTGGCCGGCATCAACCACCACCACGATCTCGGGAACGGGGCGCAGGGAAAGAAGGAGGAAAAAGGCCAGGGTCGTGACCAACAGAATTACCAAGAGAGGACCGAGGTCTTCCACAGGCAGGAGGGTACCCAAAAGTTCGGGCGGGCCTGGCACGGCTGTCCACGGAACCAGGAATTTCTTCCCCTAACCTTTGGGACCTGCGCCCCCTTTTGCCCCAGGGAGGCTTAGGCTCTAGACCCCATCGCAAGGGAACGCGCCAGAGTTTAGAGGGACCGGAGGTGGGGTTGACGTGCGTTCGCAACCAGGGTAAGCTCATTTTTGAAAATGAGTTGCAATTTCTCCCCACTGCCGCTAGCGAACGTGCTTCCCGGTCAACAAGCCCGCATATACGCCCTCGTGGGACCGGGCAAAGGGGCGCGTTTGCGCCTGGCCGCCCTGGGGCTACGTCCGGGCGTTACCGTGCGCGTCCTGGGCCACGGCCCGGGGTCCGGCCCCGTTCTTTTGGAAATAGACGGAACCTGCGTAGCTCTAGGAAAAGGTTTGGCTCGCCGCATTTTGGTCGTCCCCGAAAGGCAAGAAGATGAGGATAGTCCTAGTCGGGCAGCCTAATTCCGGAAAGTCCACCTTGTTCAACGCCTTAGTAGGCCTACGGGCCGTGGCCTCCAACTTCCCTGGCACCACTGTGGAGATCCTGCGCGGCCGCACTGTCCTGTCTGGAAAACCCGTGGAAATCGTGGATCTTCCGGGCATCTACTCCCTCTCCGCCCAAGATCCCGCCGAGCAGGTGGCCCGCGATTTCCTCCTCACCGAGAAGATCGATGTGATCGTCAACGTGATCGACGCCTCTCTTCTTTCCCGCTCCCTCACCTTGACCCTGGAGCTCGCGGAACTGGGGCTACCCATGGTGGTGGTCTTGAACATGGCCGATGAGGCCGAGCACAAAGGGATCCGCATCGATGGGGAAAAGCTCGGCCAACTCCTGGGTGCGCCTGTGGTGTTCACCGTAGCCTCCCGGGGCATTGGGCTTGCCGCGCTCTCCTCAGCTTTGGCTCAAGCCCGCGTTCCCCGTGTACCCCGGTACTCCGAGACCCTGGAGAACCTCTTGGCCGAGCTCATCTCTCTGGCGCAGGAGCGTCCAGAATTCCAGGGCTTTCCTCCTCGCTACGCCGCGCTGACCCTGCTTCGGGAAAAACCCGAGCTTTCCCCCTCCTTGCGGGAGATTTTGGCCGCGCGGGGTTTGGAAGAGCCCGAGGAACTCTTGGCGGAGGAGCGCTTTGCCCTGGCCGGCCGGATCTTCCGAGAGGTGGCCCAGGTGGCCCATGCCCGGGTAGGAATCCGTGAGCACCTCGATGACCTCCTCATGCACCCTGTGCTCGGCTACCTCTTCTTGGCTCTGGCCTTTTTCCTCCTCTTTTTTCTCACCTTCCGGGTGGGCTCCGCCCTGGAGGGGCTCCTCCTTCCGTCTTTACAGGAGCTTTCCCAACGCGTGGCGGAAGCCTTGGGCGCGAGCTTATTGGGCCAAGTTTTGGTGGGCGGCCTAGAGGGCCTTTTCGCGGGCATTGGCATTGCCATCCCCTACTTGCTCCCGTTTTTCTTTCTTCTCTCCGTCCTGGAGGACGTGGGCTACCTTCCCCGGGTGGGCTTTCTTCTCGATGGCCTCATGCACCGTTTGGGTCTGCACGGGAAAAGCGTGATCCCCTTCCTTTTGGGCTACGGTTGTTCGGTGCCGGCCGTTCTGGCCACGCGCATCCTCGAGGACGAGCGGGACCGGTTCGTGAGCGCTATCCTGGCCGTGCTCATTCCCTGCGCGGCGCGGACCGTGGTGATCTTTGGCCTTTCCGGCCGATTCCTGGGCCCGGCGGTGGCCCTGGGGCTGTATTTAGGAAACCTCGTGGTGGTGGCTTTGGGAGCGACCGTGCTAGCGCGGATCTTCCCCGCGACTGGCCCCGGCCTGATCCTGGAGATTCCGCCCTATCGCCTGCCCGCCCTGCGCACCACCTTGGGCAAGACCTGGCTGCGCCTGCGGGAGTTCGTGAAAGTGGCCTGGCCGGTCCTCGTGGTCTCCAGCCTCACCCTTGCCCTGTTTCAAGCCCTGGGCTGGGAGGATGCGCTCAACACCGGGGCCCGCGTGGTCACCTGGCCCTTGGGGCTCCCTCCTGCGGCGGGTGTTCCACTTGTATTCGGTGTCCTCCGTAAGGAGCTCGCCCTTCTCCTTTTGGCCCAGGCTATGGGCACAGAGAACTTCGCCGCGGTGCTCTCCCCCGGACAGATGCTGGTGTTCACGGTGTTCATCATTTTCTACATCCCGTGTGTGGCCACGTTGGCCGTATTGGGAAGGGAAATGGGGTGGCGCCGCACGGGTTTGGTCGTTTTGGCCACCACCGGGCTTGCCCTTCTTTTGGGCTCAGTGGCTCGCGGGCTCGCCTCCCTTTGGCTCTAGAGGGGAAGTCCAGGCCAGCCTTTTCCTGGGCGAAAAAATCCAGGCCGCAAGAACAAGGCCACAGGAGAGGAGGGCAATGGAGGTTCCCACGGGAAGGTCCGCAAGAAAGGAGAGAGCCAAACCGCCCAGGGTGGCGCCGACGCCGAACAGCGGGGCCAGGAAGAACTGGTGCCGCAGGTCAAAAGAAAGCTGCGCCGCCGCAGAGGCCGGCAGAAAAAGGAGCGCGTACACGAGAAGGCCTCCAACCAGCCGGAGCATCGCCGCCACCGTCGCTCCCGCGAGGAAAAGGAGGGCCCAGAGGAGATTCCGTGCAGGGATTCCTGCCTCCTCTGCCAGACGGCGCTCTACCAAGGTAGCCCAAACCTCTCGCCGAAATAGAGCCAAAAACAGCGTGGTCGCCAGTGTAACTCCGGCAAGAGCTCCCACATCGCTCCAGCCCACTCCCAAAAGGCTTCCCCAAAGCAAAGCCAAAGAGGAGGAGGTGAGGGGAAGTCCAGGGGTGAGGGCGATGAACAAGAACCCCAGGGCCATGGTGAGGGGAAAGAGAAGGGCGAGGATGGTGTCGGGCGGAAGGCCGGTGCGCTCGGCCACAGGCCCCAAAAGCGCAGCCACTCCTAGCGCGAAAAGCATGGCCAGGGCCAAGGGAGAGAAGTTCAAAAACAGGCCCAAGGCGGCACCGGCGAAGGCGGCGTGGGCCATGGCGTAGCCCAAGGCGGAGAGCCGTAGGCGCAGGGCCGCTACGCCGAGGAGTCCGCCCGTGTAGCCGGCCAGAGCCGCAGCCACCACGGAAGGAAGGATCAGCGCCCACATAGGCTGGCCCAGACCTCCGCGAGGGACTTAAGGGAGGGTACGGGTTGGGTGCGGCCGTCCCGCACGAACCAGGCCTGGTCCGCCCGAGAGAAAAGCTCCTCCTCGTGGACCACGACCAGAATCGTCAGGCCTTCATCCCGCAGGCTCAGGATGGCCTGGGCCAGATCTTGGCGAGCCTCGGGGTCCAGGGAGGCGAAGGGCTCGTCGAGGAGGAGGACTTCCGCGCCCTTGGCTAGGGCACGAGCGAGCAGGGCCTTGCGCTGCTGCCCGCCGGAGAGATGTCCCACGGGCCAATCCGCTTTCTCCGCCAGTCCCAAGCGGGCCAGCGCCTCCAGGGCCCGGTTGCGCTCGCCCCGCGGGAGGCGCTGCCAGGGCCGAAAGAGACCAAACCGGCCCATGGCCACGAGCTCCACCGTGCGGCACGGGGTGTCCGGCGCGAAAAACAGGGCCTGGGGCATATAGGCCAAGCGCCGTCGGATCTCTCCCAGGTGACGCCGCACCTCCAGCCCAAAAACCTTGGCTTCCCCACGATAGGGAACGAAACCCAAAAACACCTCGAGGATTGTCGTTTTTCCGGCGCCATTGGGGCCAAGGAGGAGGCCGAGTTCACCGGAGAGAAGGCGGAGGGAGGCGCCGCGCAGGGCCGCCCCCCGTCCGCCCGGATACGCCGCCCACACTTGGGAAAGCTTTAGGAGAGCGTCCACGTGAAGAGCTCCTCCGCAGGCGCTTTCAGGACGGCTTCTGCAAGATAGTCGGCCGCGCCTTCTCTCTGGATGCGGGAAAGCCACTCCGGCCGCACCTCGACCCGCAAGACCCTGCCGTTCGCGGTGAACGTGGCGGCAGCGTGACCCACCGCGCGAACCATGAGGTTCCCTTTCCCAGCGGTGCAGCCGGTAGAGATCTGGATCCCGTCCACAAGGCAGGAAAGGGGCGGAGTGTTCCCGGTCTCCGCCTCCGCGCTGATCCCCGTGTAACCTGGGCTCTGCAAAAGGTGCAGAGCGAGGAGACCCATGCGTATCCCCAGGGCCAAAAACGGCCCCGGATGCCCGTGGAACCGCACGCCCAGGGCAAACAGCTCCCGTACGTCCGTGTCGGGCGCGATGGTGAGGAAGTTCACGGCACCGTCACCCCGTGCAGGGCCTCCACGGCGGCGAACACGAGCTCGGCGTTCACCCGCAGCATGGAGAGCATGTCCACCGCACCAGGGATGGGGCCGGGGAAATTGGTGAGGACGACATGGGAGGCGCCGAGGACCTGGGCCAGCCTTCCGCCGAAGGACACGCCGGACTGGAGGTTGTCCAAGACAACCTTGACACCGGCGGCGCGGCCTTTCTCCGCGAGTTCTGACAAGTCTTTCAAAGAAAGCCGCTCCTCCGGAGGATAGGTGGCGACGATGTTGAGACCAAGCCAGCGAGCAAAGTCCTCTTGCCAAGCCATGACGAACGCTGGAACCTCTCCAAGCCTTAATCTTTGGGCTTGAGCCAGGATATCCTGGGCCAAGGCCTCGAGCTCCTGTAAGAACGAGTCAAGCCGGGCCTGGAAAAGTTCGCTTTTTTCGGGAAAGCGTTCAATAAGAGTCTGGGCCACAGCCCGGGCCTTTTCCGCCAGGGCTTCTGGGTAGTTCCAAGGTCCGCGGAGGTGCACCACCTTCGCCTCCGGGTTCACGCTGGCCAACAAGCGGTCCAGCCAGGCCTCTATTCCGTGGTAGAACACGACTTCGGCCTTGGCAAGGAAGAGGAAGTCCGCGGGGCGCAGGTCATAGTGGGCCGGGCAGAAACCAGCGGGGATGATGGTGACCACCAAGATATCCTCGCCGCCGAGGGTGCGGGCCAAAGAGCCGAACACCTCAGAGGTGGCGATCACGATGGGTTGAGCCCCGGCAGCAAGCGTTATCCCCCAGAGCGCAAAAATTAGAGTTTTGATGACACGCATGTTCCCTCCTTGTAGCACTATATTTGATTTCGTGCTACATTATAGGAGGGCGGACGAATCCCAGCAAGCCAAGCGGACTGCTCTAAAAGACGGGTTGTCCCGCAACACCACTCTGGCCCTGGTCTTCCTGTAAAAAACCTCCGGGCATCCGGCAAAAAGAAGGTTCGTAGCACCCAGCTTTAGTCCGTCTTCAAAGCTTCAGACGTTCTTTCCCGCAGGCAGCGAGGACGTTCTGAGGTAATTCCGGTGTCATCCCTGATGACAAGGCTGATCCTTTCCACAATCGCTTCTCCAATCCGCCTCAAAACGAAGAGAGGCCGCTTTTCCCCGTGATGCAAAGGATGACGAAAAACGCTTTTTCTACCCTTCGCTTCCAGTGGGGCGAACTCGGTAATGTACGAGAAAGCCCATGGGAATGGGCTCAAAATCCAAAATTTCCCCGCCGATGTGCTCCGAAAGATCCTCCATGTAACCATAGGCTCCACACGTTTGACAAAAGCTTCCGGTGAGCTTTACCTTGGCCACATCGCCTTCGATCTCCACTAGCTCGGCCACAGCTACTGGAGCCCACCCCTCGTTGTACCGGGCCAAAGCCTCCTCCAACACATCCCGCAAGCTTGTCTCCATACATACAAGGATACTCGGTTTTTTCTCCTTGTGCAAGAGGATCCGCACGGCTACGATGGTTTTGGAGGTGGTGTATGCCCGAGAGGGAAATGCAAGTGGGCGCAGATTTGGAAACACGAAAGGGTGCATATTCCAACCTAGCCATCATCAGCCATCAGCCGGACGAGTTCTTCATCGACTTCCTCCTGGTGGATCCCCAGGCCCAGACACCGGAGCGGGGCCAGGCCATCCTGGTCTCCCGAGTCATCCTCTCGCCCCGGCACATGAAACGGCTCTACGAGGCCATCGGAGAGAACATCGAAAAATACGAGCGGAACTTCGGAAAAATCGTGATACCTCCCAAGCTCGTTTGATCGGAACGGGGTCCTCCTTGACCCCGGGGCCGGAAGCCGCTATAAAGGGGTTGACCCCTGAAGCCGCCGCATCCGGTCGACGGCTCACAACGCCCAGCCAGAAATTTTCTGACCAAAAGGAGGTAGCCATGCGGAAGTTCCTGTGTGTCTCGGTGAGCCTGTTGGCGCTGGCTCTGTCCGGGCTGGGCCAAGGGGGAAAGACCCTGGTGGTGGG
>CALKCH010000057.1 GCA_938083225.1 Candidatus Bipolaricaulota bacterium | reverse complement strand
AAGGGAACCCCTCTATGCCTACGCCTTCCAGGGCTTGCGCTACGACGTGGGCGAGAAACTGGGCTACGTGGTGGCCACAGTGGAGCTGGCTTTGCGCCACCCCGAGATTAGCCGACCGTTTCGGGACTATCTGCGCCGCCGTTTGCCCGGCCTTCTCTAGCTTCCGGGAGAGGATTCACCGTGCCCAGGAAAACAGAGCCCCTTGTGCGAGGCGAATTCTTGGCCCGTCCCAACCGATTCACGGTGGCGGTGCGGGTGCAGGGGGAAGAAACGGTGGCCCATTTGCCCAATCCGGGGCGGCTTAGGGAGGTCCTCTTGCCCGGGATAACCCTGCTTTTGCGGCCAGCTTCCCCGGGCCGGAAAACGGGGTGGACAGCGGTGGCCGCTGACCTCGGAAAATTCCTAGTCTCCCTGGACTCCACCCTTCCCAACCGGGCGTTCCCGAAATTCCTGGCGTCTGGACTCATTCCTGAGCTTTCGGGGTTTCGGATCTCCGCGCGGGAGCCGAGGCTTGGCGCTGGCCGCGCCGATTTCCTTTTGGTCCGAGAAAAAGAGAGGGCGTGGGTGGAGGTGAAGTCCGTAACCCTGGTGGAGGAAGGAGTGGCTTTGTTCCCTGACGCGCCCACGGTCCGGGGTGCCCGCCACCTGGGGGAGTTGGCGGAGCGGGTGCGCGCGGGCGACGCAGCGTTCGTGGTTTTTGTGGTCCAGCGCCCGGACGCCGAAAAATTTGGCCCCCACGCGGCCGTGGACCCAAAATTTGCCCAGGCTTTTTGGGGGGCTCTCTCGGCGGGCGTGATGGCCCGGGCCGTGATCTGCTCCTTCGACGGAGCAGAACTTCACCCCCGCAAAGTTCTCGGTCCGGATTCGTTGGTCCTTTCCGGACCTTGTGCCCCCTAAGCCCCAGCCTTACCATAGCCCGTGGAGGGATTTTCTATGGCTAATCCGGAAAGGAAGGACGGGAACCCCAAGCGCCAGGAGATCCTGGAGAACGTGCTCAAGCAGATCCAGAAGGCTTACGGCGAGGGGGCCATCATGCGCCTGGGCGAGCGGCCAGTGGCGGAGGTGGAGGTCATCCCCACCGGCTCCCTGGCCCTGGACATCGCGCTGGGCGTGGGCGGGGTGCCGCGGGGCCGCATCGTGGAGATCTTCGGCCCGGAGGCCTCGGGTAAAACCACGTTGGCCCTTTCCATCGTGGCCGAAGCGCAAAGGCTTGGTGGCACTGCTGCCTTCATCGACGCCGAGCACGCCCTTGACCCCACCTACTGCCAGGCCATCGGGGTGAAACTCGAGGAATTGCTCCTCTCCCAGCCCAGCTCGGGCGAGCAGGCCCTAGAGATCATGGAAGCCTTGGTGCGCTCGGGTGCGGTGGACGTGATCGTGGTGGACTCCGTGGCTGCCCTCGTTCCCGAGGCCGAGCTCCAGGGACAAATGGGCGAAGCCCAGGTGGGGCTGCAGGCCCGGCTCATGTCCCAGGCCATGCGCAAACTCGCCGCGGCCATCGCCCAATCCAAAACGGTGGCGGTGTTTGTGAACCAGATCCGGGCCACGATCCAGCCGGGCCCGTTCGGCCCGGGCACCACCACCACCGGCGGACGGGCCCTCAAGTTCTACGCTTCCGTGCGCCTCAACATTTGGTCCGAGGGGAAGATCGCCGAGGGCGACGAGCGAGTGGGCATGAAGACCCGCGTGCGGGTGGTGAAAAGCAAGGTGGCTCCGCCCTACCGCGAGGCCGCGTTCGACATCATTTACGGCCGGGGCATCGTCAGGGAGCGGGACATCCTGAACACCGGGGTGGAGCTGGGCCTGGTGGCCCGCTCGGGTGCTTGGTACTCCTACAACGATATCCGCTTGGGCCAAGGGTTTGCTCAGGCCGCCCAGTTCCTCGAGGAGCACCCCGACATCGCCGAAAAGATCGCCCAGGAAATCCGGGCCAAAGCAGGGATTCCCGAGCCCAAACCCTTAAGCGAATGAACGAGGAGGAGCGAGCTTGGAACTACGTCCTCAGGCTTTTGTCCTTTCGGCCCCGCACCCGGGCAGAGCTTGAGGTGCGTCTCCTGCGCCGGGGTTTTTCCCCGGAACTTAGGGAAGAAATTTTGGCTCGGGCGGAGGAGGCTGGGCTGGTGGACGATCGGGCGTTCGCCCGCCTCTATGCGGAGGATCGGCTGAGCTCGCGGCCCTGCCCGCGGCAGCGGGTAGTGGCTGAACTTCGGGCCAAAGGGGTGGCGGGGAGCATCGCGGCGGAGGCGGCCCACTCTGCTTTTCCGGAGCTGAACGAGGAGGAATTGGCCCGCCGGGCCTTGGCCGAAAAGCGCCACCGCTTGGAAAAATTGCCCCAACCCGTGGCCCTGCGCCGAGCCTACGCCTTCCTCCTTCGGCGCGGGTTCAGCCCCCCTTTGGCGCGCCAAGTCGCTGAGGAGGCGTTCGGACCTTGGACCTCCGCGTCGGAATAGGGATCGACTTCCACCGCTTCGCTCCGGGAAGAAAGCTGGTCCTGGGCGGGGTGGAAATCCCCGAGGAGCTTGGCCTGAGCGGGCACTCCGATGCTGATGTGATCCTGCACGCGGTGGCCGATGCCCTGCTGGGGGCTGGAGGCTTAGGCGACATCGGACAGCATTTCCCGCCCACCGATCCCCAGTACGCGGGGATCTCCTCGTTGATCCTGTTAGCGCGGGTACGAGAGATGCTGACCCAGCGCGGCTACGTTCCCCTGCAGGTGGACGTGGCGGTGGTGGCGGAGAAACCCCGCGTGGCTCCGTATGTGTCCCTCATGCGGGAGCGGATCGCCGCGGCGTTGGGCTTGGCCTGGGAAAACGTGTCGGTGAAGGCCACTACTCCCGAGGGGATGGGGGCTTTGGGCCGCGGGGAGGGGATCGGCGCCTGGGCCGTGGCCCTCATCCGAAAAGTTTGAAGAGGTCCCGCGCGGTCACCAGGACCAAAAGGCCCAAAAGGAGGAGAAAACCCAGGGTGTGCACGAGGGTTTCCACCCTGGGGGGAACGCGCCGGCGGCTCACCATCTCGAACAAGGAAAAAAGCATGCGGGCTCCGTCCAGGCCGGGAATGGGAAGGAGGTTGAACAGGGCCAAGTTCACGCTGATCACGGAGATGAGGAGGAGCACCACGAGGGGGCCCGCGGCGAGCCCCGCAGAAAGAATGCCCGCGATCCCCACGGGGCCGCTCAGGGCCTCGCCGGCCGGGATCTTTCTGGCCAACATGGCCCGCAGGGTCTCCACGATCACGGCCAAGGCCTGAGCCACCTGGGCTCCGGCTAGGCCTGTGGCCCGACTGGGCCCAATCCGGCCATAAACGATGGGCAGAGTCCGAAATTCCACGCCCTGCCAAAGCTCCGCCACATCTGGGAGAAGCGTCAGGGTAACGAGGTCCTCGCCGCGGCGGACGGAAATTTCTCGGCAACCTTCTTCCAAAGCCGCGTACCACTCCAAAAAAGAGCGCACAGGGGTGGAACAGGCAGCCACGACCACGTCGCCTGGCCGCAACCCCGCGGCGGAGAGAGGGCTAAGGGAGGCCACCGCTTTCACCTCGGCCAGCACCACGTTGGGCTGGAAATAACAGCCCACAAGCCAGCGGCCATCCTCGGGAGAGTAGACAGGGGTGACGGAAAGCTCCAGCTCCTCTCCCTGGCGAAGGACGCGGAAAAAGACGGGATCAGGAGCGCGCTCTTGGATGAGGGCCCCGATGCTGTCGGTGCTGAACACCTCTTGGCCGTTCACGGCCAAAACCACGTCGCCGATGAGGAGCACCTCTTCCGCGGGTTTGCCGGGGACGAGCCCGGCCACCCGCAGGCGGGGAAGACCAAGGAAGAGGAATCCCGCCAGGGCCAAAAGGAAGGCGAGAAACACGTTGAACGTGGGGCCAGTCAGAGCAAGAACGAACCGAGCCCAAGCGGGCCGGCCGTAATATGTCTCCGCAGGGGAAAATTCGCCCACTTCCGGTCCCTCTCCAGCCAGGCGCACGTACCCGCCCAGGGGAAAAGCCCGCAGGCTGTACCTGGTTTTTCCCCGCCGCCACGTCCAGAGCGCGGGCCCAAAGCCAATGGCGAACTCCAGCACGCCTACGCCCAGGAATTTCGCGGCCAAAAAGTGGCCCAGCTCGTGCACACCCACGAGGAGCAGAATGGTTCCGACGAACAACAAAAACGTGCTCATAGCCGCCAGGCCCGCAGGGAGATCACCCCCTCTTCGTCCTCCTCCACAGCATATTCACAGCTTGGCCGCACGGCCACCACCCACACCACGCCGCGGCCAGCGACCACCACCGGCCAGCGTTCCCGCTCCCACCGGGGAATCCCCTCGCGGGCCAAAACGTCCCACACCCGTTTTTCCTTT
>CALKCH010000056.1 GCA_938083225.1 Candidatus Bipolaricaulota bacterium | reverse complement strand
TTCAACTGGCGGGAGGAGCAGGCCGGCGACTTCGAGACTTTGGTGAAGACCTTCGTGGCGCCCTCGCGTATCTTGCGCATGGTTACAGACTACATCCTTTTCGTGCGCCGCGATGGGGAACTCTCCAAGGTGGTGCTCAGGCCGCATCAGATGAGAGCGGTGGAGCGCGTGGTGGGGCGGGCACGCGATCCCCAAAAACGCCGCGGCCTCATCTGGCACACCCAAGGTGCAGGAAAGACCTACACCATGCTCACTGTGGCCCGCAAGCTTTTGGAAGACCCGTTCTTTCGTAACCCCACTGTGCTTCTGATCGTGGACCGAAACGAGCTTCAACAGCAGCTTTTCCAAAACCTTCAATCGGTGGGCTTCCGCCGCGTGGAGGTTGCTCAAAGCAAGCGTCACCTACAAGAGCTGCTGGCCAGAGACACTCGGGGCTTGATCGTGTCCATGATCCATAAGTTCGATGACATGCCCGCCAACATCAACGAGAGGGAAAACATCTTTGTGCTCGTGGATGAGGCCCATCGTTCCACCGGGGCTGAACTGGGGACTTACCTTATGGCGGCGCTTCCCAACGCAACTTTCATCGGCTTCACCGGAACGCCCATCGACCGCACCTCCTCGGGCCGAGGCACGTTCAAGACCTTTGGCACCGACGACCCCAAGGGGTACCTGGATAAGTACTCCATCCGTGAATCCATCGAGGATGGAACTACTGTGCCTTTGCATTACCAGCTTGCCCCGAACGAGCTCATTGCTGACCGGGAGGCCATGGAGCGCGAGTTCTGGTCGGTGGCCGAGCTCGAGGGGCTCACCGATATCGAGGAGCTCAACAAGGTTTTGGACCGGGCCGTGAGCCTAAAGAACATGCTGAAAAGCCCGGACAGGGTGCGCAAGGTGGCAGAGTTCATTGCCAAACATTTCCGGGATTACGTAGATCCCATGGGTTACAAGGCCTTCGTGGTGGCGGTGGATCGGGAGGCCTGTGGCCTGTACAAGCAGGAACTGGATCGCTGGCTTCCCCTGGAGTGGTCGCAAGTTGTGATAAGCCGCGGTCCCAACGACCCACCAGAGCTTGCGCGTTACCACTTAAGCGAAGAGAAAGAGGAAGAGGCGCGAAAAAATTTTCGAAGGCCTGGGATTTTGCCAAAGATCCTCATTGTGACGGAAAAACTTCTCACCGGATACGACGCGCCTATTCTCTACTGCATGTACCTCGACAAACCCATGCGGGACCATGTGCTCCTTCAGACAATTGCCCGAGTTAACCGCCCATATGAAGGGGATGGTAAACGCAAGACCAGCGGGCTCATCGTGGACTTCGTGGGCATCTTCGCTAACCTCGAGCGGGCTTTGGCCTTTGACTCCGAGGATGTAGCAGGTGTCATCGAAGGGATCGACGTTTTAAAGGAGCGCTTTCGCAACCTCATGAACGAGGCAACTCGTTACCTCTCCTTGGGCGCGGACAAGGTTGAGGACAAGGCGATTGAAGCGATCCTGGAGTTCTTCCGAGATCAACAGGAGCGGGAGCGCTTCTACAACTTCTTCCGGGAAGTGGAGAGCCTCTACGAGATCCTTTCGCCGGATCCGTTCTTACGGCCGTACCTTGCGGATTACCAGGAGCTGGTGCGCATGTATCGACTAGTGCGGGAGGCTTTCGAGCCCCACGGCGTTCGGGACCGTGATTTTTTGCGCAAAACCGCGGAAATTGTGCGCAAGCACACGACCATACCCGGCGTCATGGAGTTGGCCCCGGTGTACGCCCTGGATAGCACAGCCCTTGAAAAGATCGTTCAACGCGAAACCCCGGAAACCGTTCGGGTGTTCAACCTCATCAAGGCCTTCTTCAACCTGGTCAGCGAGCGCAAGCAAAGAGAGCCCTACCTCATTCCCATCGGGGAACGCGCTGAACATATTGCTCAGGCCTTTTATGCGCGGCAGATCTCCACCCAAGAGGCGCTGAAGGGGCTGACAAACTTGGTCGAAGAGCTAAAAAGCGCAGAAGCTGAACGCAAGGAGACGGACCTCTCGCCCGAGGGCTTCGCGGTGTACTGGTACCTTAAGCGCGAGGGCATAGAGCCCGCCTACCAAATTGCCCGGGCTGTGGAACGGGCTCTGAAGCGCTTTCCCCATTGGGAGTGGCACTCAGATCGGGAGCGGGAGCTCCGCAAGGAGTTGTACAAAGCCGTCATTTACGCAGGTTGGGAGGGAAAAGCGGTGGAAATCGTGGACGGCATCGTTACCATTTTGCGGAGGAGGGGATGAGCGGGGAGTGGAAACCGCTTGAGGAGATCGTGCCCGCAGAGATCTTTCGCGGTGAGGTCCTGGCTTGGGCTAAGAAGCTAGGCGTTGTGCCCAAGGAAATACGGATTCGCCAAATGAAACACAAATGGGCCAGCTGTTCCTCGGCGGGGCGCTTGACATTCGATCGGGATTTGTTGAAGCAGCCTGCACCTGTACGCACGGTGGTCATCCTCCACGAGCTTTTGCACCTGCGCATCCCCACCCACAACAAGCTTTTCAAGAGCTTGCTTTCCGCTTATTTCCATGAGAAATACCCGGATGTGGAGCTCCCGGAGGTCTCAAACCTCCTGGGCGGAGATGGTGCGCCGCATCAAAGACCTGCCAAAGCCCGATAGACCGCGGGAAAAGCTTTGGGCCAAAGGTCCAGAGGCGCTTTCCGACGCGGAGCTATTAGCAATATTGATTGGAAGCGGGACAAAACAGAAAAGTGCTCTGGAGCTGGCCAAAGATGTGCTCGAAGCAGGCCGAGGTCGATTAGACCAAGTTAGCTTTAAAGAGTTGACGAGAATCAAAGGGCTGGGCAAGGCCAAAGTGAGCCGGATATCCGCGGCGTTGGAGCTCGCCCGCCGTCATTTCCAGCGGGGCACCCCGAAAGTTCGGGAGCCTGAAGAAGCTCTCCCCTTTTTCCAAGAGTTGCGGGACAAAAAACAAGAGCATTTTGCGGTCCTGACGCTGAACGGAGCCAATGAGGTGATCCAATTCAGGGTCGTCACCGTGGGGTTATTGGACTCCAGCCAAGTGCATCCTCGGGAGGTTTTCGCCGAAGCCATTGCCGAGCGAGCTGCCGCCATCATCGTGGGCCACAACCACCCTTCGGGGAAACTGCAACCGAGCCCCGAGGACCTCGCCATCACTCGCCAGCTTGTGGAAGCCGGCCGACTTTTGGGTATCGAAGTCCTGGACCACCTGATCGTGACCAAAAGTGGTTGGCTTTCCCTGCGCCGGGAGGGCTATTTTTAGGGGGGAGCGATGTTAAGAGCTTTCCCATCTGTCCCATTTGCTTTGCCTCCCTTCAGGGGAAAAGAGCGTGGGAAGCAACGGGCAGAGACGAGCGTGGTCTGGTGAGGTCCTGCGAATTGCGAAAAAAATGGGTGGTGCAGGACTTGAACCTGCGACCCCACGCACGTCAAGCGTGTGCTCTACCGAGCTGAGCTAACCACCCTGGAGGCGGCGCCCGGATTCGAACCGGGGAATAAGGGATTTGCAGTCCCTCGCCTTAACCGCTTGGCTACGCCGCCAAACACTGGCATTATAGTCACCCTCTTTGCCCCTCACCACCCCGCTCTCCTTCAGGACCTCTGGCCTCAAGGTTTTACGACTCGGTTGCCAAATACACCCGGACAAGGGACTCCTGCGCGGCCTGGGAAAGATCTCCGTTTTGGCCAAGCAGGCGTCGGCGGGCCGAAGCTGCCAGGTAAAGGGCAATCCCCGCGGCCACAGAGACGTTCAGAGACTGGGAGAAGCCCCACATGGGGACCCGAAAGGTCCCGTGACATTGAGCCAAAATCCTCGGCCCCAGGCCCTCCGCCTCGTTTCCGAACACCAAAGCAAGCGGCAATTCAAAAGGTAGTTCTTCCACAGTGATCCCACCCGTAGGGGTAGCGGCGAAGATACGGAACCCGCGGCCTCGAAGCTCCGCAAACGCTGGCTCCGCCCGGCGGAAACGCCGGATCCTAAGCCACTTCTCCGCGCCCTGGGTTACTTTTGGTGAAGGCCAGAAGGGATGTTCATCCTCGATCACCCACACTTCCAAAATCCCCAAGGCCTCTGCGGTGCGCAGGATCGCCGAAGTGTTGTGAGGATCTTGGAGGTTCACACACGTTACAACGAGGCCACCTAGCCGGGAGGCAACAACGCTCTGGACTTTCTCCTCGCGCGTCATGAAAAGAAAAGGGGCGACTTTCGTCGCCCCCTTAATACTCATCCTCGTCGAGCTCTTCTTCGAAATCAAAAACCTCTTCAAGCTCTAGAGGGTCTTCTTCCACCACCTCCAACAAACTTCCGCACTCTGGACAGGTGATGCGCCGCCCAAAGAGTGCCTCAGCTTTGCTCAGGTGGAGCTCAGCCTCGCACACGGGGCATGTGGCTTGAGGCATAAAAAACCTCACTTAGAGGGTTTCCCCGGCTGGCCAGGCTGCTTCGGTTTCTTCTCCTTAAGCAGCATCAGCGACCACCCCCTTCACGCCATCCTACTTGGGACGGCTAGCCGAAGTTTAAAGCCACCCTTTGAGATTGGCAAATGCTCGGGGGACAAGGAAACTCTGCCCACCTCGGATAAAATTGCGTTCCTATGCTCTACGCCCTTTTAGTGTTGGCTGGGATCGGCATTGGATTGGTAAGCTCTCTCCTTGGAGTTGGGGGCGGGATTTTCATGGTTCCTCTTCTTCTCCTCACCGGACTCGTGGGAACGGCCCAGGAGGCTACAGGAACAAGCATCGTGGGCGTTTTAGCCACGGGGATTTCCGGCTCGATTGGGTATTTTCTGCGCCGGCAAAGCCCCTGGCGGACGAGCTTGACCCTCATGCCCGGGGCCCTGGCCGGAAGCTACCTGGGCGCGGCTTTGGCGGGAGAAATTTCCTCGCTCATGCTCTCCTTGGCCTTCGGCCTCTTTCTCCTCTACCCGGCCACAGTGCTCCTCTTGGGCAAGGAGCCCAAGGAACTGGTGCGAGGCCGAGACCGGGGAAATTTGCCGCCTTATCTGGGCCTTTTGGTCGGGCTCCTGGCCGGGACGGCCAGCAGTCTGTTCGGGATAGGAGGCGGGGTGATCATGGTCCCCGTGCTTCTCTGGCTCGGGCTTCCCATGGTTCAGGCTGTGGCGGGAAGCCTTTTGGTGATGGTGCCCACCGCGGCCCTGTCCACCGCGCTGCATGCCGCAGCTCAGCGCACCCATTGGGACTTAGCTCTTCCCCTCGTGGCTGGGATCCTGGGGGGAGGACAACTGGGCCCGGCGGTGGCTGTACGCCTGCCCCAGCGCACCTTGCGGCGCCTGTTCTCCTTGGTCCTCTTCTATTCGGCAGCCACAATGATCCGCCGTGGACTCGGTCACTGAATCCCCAGAACCATGACGATGATGCGCACAACCATGAGGATCCAGCCGATTCCTACAATGATCCAGATCACCTTCCGCGCGGCGGCGATCAAGTTGAAGATGAGAAGGACGAGGGTCAGGAGTCCCAAGTAGCCCAAGGGAGCCACCATTTCCTCGCCCAGGCTGTGGCTCGCAGGAAGGACGAGGTTGAGCAGGCGCACGAGCCCCTGCCCGAGAAGGATGGCGGCGGATTGGATGAACGTCCAGAGCTCTTGCCAAGCAGACTCAGCCCCCGTGCTCGCGTGAGCCAAAAACCCCATGATGTCGCCTCCTCACCTTTACGTTACACCTCTCGGCAAAAAGAAAAAGGCGCCGCCTGGGCGGCGCCTGAGGGACAAAGGTTAGTCCCTAATCCGTGTCCTCGGCCTCTTCCACAGCGTCCTCGATCTTTTCCAGGAGGTCGGAGACCCGCTCGAACGCGGATTCCAGCTCCTCCCGGACCAGGGAGAGTTCAGAGAGGAGCGGCTTGATCTTGTCGATCAGCTCTTTTTTCGTCACGTAAGCCATAAACCACCTCCTTTACCAATTTTAAGTGATGCGGTCCAGGATGAGAGGGGGAGGCTCTGGAGGCTTGGGGCCAAGGGCGAAGGCCGTGCGCACCAGAGCTTCGGCCTCGGGCACGCGGTCGGGCCGGCCCACGTGGAGAAGAGCTAGGGGCTGCCCCCTCTCCACTTCTGCTCCCACTTTGACCAATAGTTCCACGCCCGCAGCGGGATCCACTTTCTGTCCTTTCGCCTCGCGGCCGGCACCCAATAGCCCCGCGGCCAGCCCGACCTTCCGCGCCGCAATCTTCACCACAAATCCCCGGGCGTCTGCCCGCACCTCCACCGTTTCTTTGGCTTGGGGAAGTCGCGCGGGATCGTCCACGGCCCGTGGGTCTCCGCCCTGGGCGGCCACGAGCTCCCGGAACTTCGCCAGCGCCCGTCCTTCGTCCAGCAACCGGGCCAACTTGGCCTGCGCTTCCTGAGACGAGTCCGCCTCCTTGGCCAACACCAGGAGTTCTGCGCCCAGGGCCAGGGTGACCTCCCGCAGGTCTCCGGGTCCCTCCCCGCGCAGAACCTCCAGGGCTTGGCGCACCTCCAGAGCGTTCCCCACCATTCTTCCCAGCGGCTGGTCCATGGCGGTGACCAGCGCTGCAAATTTTTTGCCCAGAGCGGTTCCCACCCGCACCAGGGTTTCCGCGAGATTTCGGGCCTCGGGAAGAGTCCGCATAAATGCGCCGTCCCCACACTTCACGTCGAGCACAATGGCGTCAGCCCCTCCCGCGATCTTTTTGGAAAGCACAGAGGCAGCGATGAGGGGGAGGGAGGGGACTGTGCCCGTCACGTCCCGCAGCTCGTAGATGAGGCGGTCGGCGGGCACGAGTTCGGCGGTGTGATCGGCGATCACCGCCCCAAGCTTTTGGGCTTGGGCCACAATCTCCGCGGGGGTGAGTTCCGTGCGTACCCCGGGGATGGACTCGAACTTGTCGATCGTACCTCCCGAGTGTCCGAGGGCCCGGCCGGAAAGCTTGGCCATGACCAGCCCGGCCGCGGCCATAAGCGGCACTAGGATCAAGGTGACTGTATCCCCCACCCCCCCTGTGGAGTGCTTGTCCACCTTGATCCCGGGAATTACCGAAAGATCTAGGCGCTCCCCGCTTTCTACCATGCTGGCAGTGAGGGCCACAACCTCTTCCACGCTCATCCCCCGGAAGTACACCGCCATGAGAAAGGCGGCCATTTGGTAATCGGGAACCCGGCCGGCCACGTACTCCCTTATCAACCACCGGATTTCCTCGGGCGTAAGTTCCCCGCCATCCCGCTTCTTTTCGATTAAATCTACGACACGCATGCTATTCTGATTTTAACCGGTTGACGGGAACGCGTGGTCTTGGGTTACCATCAGGTTCGATGGAGCGACTGGTCGGTGTGGACATTGGGGGGACACGCACGCGGGTGGCAGCAGTGCAGCGGGGGCAGATCCTGGCCCGCCGGGCCTTTCCTACGGGGGGAATGGCCGAACTCCAGAAAGCTGTAGAGGAAGTGGTGCGGGAAGCGGGTTGGTCCAAGCCCGAGGCCATCGGGGTGGGAGCTCCAGCCCCTATGGACATGCGTCAGGGCGTCATCCTTCACGCTCCCAATCTCCCTCATTGGAACGGAGTAAACGTGGTGAAAGAGCTGGGGGCTCTCTTCGGCTGTCTAGTTTTCCTGGGCAACGATGCCACGTGTGCAGCCATAGGGGAGCTTGTCTATGGCTGGAAATCCAAAGACTTCCTGTACGTGACTTGGTCCACGGGGATTGGGGGGGGCATTGTCGCGGGCGGCGAGGTGGTGTGGGGGACCACGGGCCAAGCCGGAGAAATCGGGCACATCCCCCTCCGTCCGGACGGTCCGCGCTGCCGGTGCGGGAAACGCGGGTGCTTGGAGGCCTTTGCCGGCGGGTTGGGGCTGAGCGACCGGGCTTGGGAAGGCCTGGGAGAAAGGCTTTCCGCTCTGGAGCTGGTGAAACGGGCCCAGCAGGGCGACCCTGGGCCGGCGCGCCTCGTGGACGAAGCGTGTCAGGCCATGGGGCAAGCCCTAGCCATTGTGGCCGAGCTCCTCGAGCCAGAGCTGATCGTGTTCGGCGGCGGGCTCACTCACTCCTGGGGGTTTTTGGAGCCCAAAGTGGAGACGGCTCTCCGCGAGATGAGCCGGGTTAAGCCACGGCTAGAGCTGACCCGCTTGGGAGACGATGTGGGCCTTCTGGGCGCGGCTGCCCTCCCCTTCCACTTCCCCAAATTCTAGAAATTCCGTACCACTTCAAACACGGTCTGGGTCAAACGGAGAGACGCTAGGGAGAAAAAGGCGGAAACGGTCCAACCCTCTTTCGTCACGCTCACTCGGCACCAAACTTGCCCAGAACTGTGGAGGGTCAGGTGGAATTCCCGGTCCGGGACAGCCCAGCGCAGCGTGTGCGTCTGCAGGGGCTTGGGCCAAAGTTGGACCAAAGTAGTTGTGTTCCACTCGTTTTCCCCGGAAGAAATGGTCAAAGAAAAACTGGAACCCAGGCTCAGGGCCACAGGTCCGGATTCCAAGCGCACACCCGTTTGCCAGGGGGAAGGACCCTCTAGGCTGAGCTCCCCAGAAAAATCGTCTGTTTCTAAAGAGAGGATGGCCCAAGTTGTGAGAAAGCCGAAAGGAGCAATATTCACCGCGACCAAGCCCCCTTTTCCTCCCACCTGCCCGCTCAGGGTGAGACCCTGGAGGACCATGTGCCCTTTGGCCGATCCGGAGAGGAAGAAATCGAGGCGGCCTGAGCCCAAGACTACTCCCTCCGCAGAGAAAGAGGAATTCGGTCCAGTCCAAGAAAGCTTCAGACTTGCGCGGTGAAAACTTAAGGGCAGGAAACGGCTTCCCACCCACCCGCTGAAACTCCACTCCCTCCACTGCCAGGTTTGTCCGATCCAGGCCAACCCTGCGGGAGCCGGACTTTCCGTGCGCACCCCCACTTCTCCGGCTTCGCCAAAGAGAGCCACGATCACCAGCAAGACAATCACGCGACCTCCAGGGCGCGGGCCACGGCGGCCACGGCGCGCTTCACTGCTGGCGTACGGAAGGGAACGCTCGCTCCGTCCAGCTGCACGATGAGCCCCCCTTTGTACGGGGAGATGACGAGAAAGAAATGCTGGGGAAAACCGCGATCTTGGGAAAAAACCCGCAGAAGTGCAGTCTGGCCCGTGTGGGCAAAGAAAACCTCTTTGATCACAAAGACCCCTTCCGGCCAGACTTCTTTGAGACCTGCTAAGCTTTTGATTTTTTCCGGCAAAAAGGGCTTGGCGATCAACGCGTGTGGCATTGGCCCCTCTGCAATTCGCTCAACTTTACCCGGTCGGGAAGCCCTGGCCACCAGCTGCCAAATGGAAAGGCCACGGGAACGCCATTTTCGCTCGTAGCGGGTGCCCGGTCCGCCCGGAAGTGGGTTTGGCCCCTCCACGGCGAGCCCCGAGGCCGCCACATGCTGCGCGGCCTCTTCCGCGTAGGCAAAAGCGTCGGTTATGAGGTGAAATTCGCCTCCCTCTTCTAAGACCGCGGCGAGGGTTTGAACGAAATCCTCGTCCACAAGCCGGCGGTTCGCGTGCCTGACCTTGGGCCAGGGACAGGGGAAATTTACAAAAACCTTGGCCACGCTCGCATCGGGAAAAAGCTCGCGCAGACCAAACTTCCCATCAAGCAGGGCCAAACGCACGTTTTCTACAAGGTTCAGATGGAGCTTACGCCCTGTTTTCACAATGCAGGTGAGACTTGTCTCAAAGCCTACCCAGTTCCAGTCCGCGTGCGTTTGAGCCATCTCCGCCAGGAACTCGCCGTTGCCAAAGCCGACCTCCACGCAAAGAGGTGCTTGTCGACCAAAAACTTCCGCCCAGCGCGGCGGAAGCTCCCGCCAATGCTCCGGTCGAACGAGGTAGCGAAAGAAGTCCACAGCTCCAAGGATAGCATACACTTCGGAGGATGGCGGATCGGTTTATCGACGTGGAGGTGGAAGTGACGTTTGCGCAAAAGCCTGGCCCTCCCGTAAGCTTTGTTTGGGAGGGGAAGGAGTACAGGATTGCCCAAATTCTTGAGCACCGGAGGACTTTGGACTTTAAGAGCGCTTGGTGGCGCCGCCGTCACCGGGACTGGTACAAGGTGCGCACCGAGGACGGCCGGATCTTCGAGCTTTATTTCCACCGCGGGCCAGGCCGTCCTTATTGGATCCTCTTCCGAGAACTTTAGCCGCAGGAGGTGCGCTGGCTGTGGCCTTTGAAGCGTCACGGTTCTGGGAGCGGCGCCGTTCTGTTTTCCAACTGTACCACCAAGGCCGCTATCAAGAGGCATTGGAAGCAGCACAGGAAGCGGCACGCCTTGCGCCAGAATACCAGAGTCTAACGGCCTTTTGGATCGCTTGCCTGTTTCGCCGGTTAGGCGAGCCAGACCGCGCTCTGAGCACCCTTTGCGAGGCTTACGACCGTGGCCGCTGGTGGGGAAAAGAACTGCTCTTGGAGGACCCCGATCTTAGACCCCTTCATGGCCACCCCCATTTCCAAACTTTAGTGGCCCAATGCGAGGAGCAAAAGAAGATTATGCGTGAACAAGGTAAACCAAAAATTTTAACACTTACTCCACCTGGATTTCGACCTGGCCGGTCCTATCCTTTACTGATTGTCTTCCATCATAGAATGGGTACGGCCTCTGAGTGCCTGGAACTTTTCAGCCCGGCTTTGGATATGGGGTTCCTGCTCTGCACTTTGCAAGGCACCCAGATCGTGGCCGAGGACATGTATGTGTGGGATGACCACGAACTAAGCAACCGTGAAGCTCGATGGGGTTACGCCCAAATAAGCAAAGATTTTGCAGTTGAGCGAGAACAGGTTTTTCTTGCGGGTGTTTCACAAGGAGCGGGTTTGGCCATGGAGCTTGCTGTAAGTGGGGCGATTCCATCCGCTGGATTCGCTGCGGTGATTCCGGCTATTTCCCGGTTTGAATCCTGGATTCCCCAAGCCGCGGAAGCAGCTCGGAGAGGACTACGAGGATGGATTTTCGTAGGCCAGCAAGATCCGAGATTTCCAGCGGTGAAAGATCTGCATCAGCAACTGGGTAAAGCGGAATTGAAGTGCTTATTTGAAAGCATGCCGGGAGTTGGACACGATATTCCACCAGACTTTCCTGAACATCTACGCAAAGGTTTAGCTTTTCTGTGTGGCAAAAACGAGCCTCGGTAGGGTTGTGTCCCAGGAATCATGGATGCGGAGCGCGTGACGGAGAAATTACGGAGAGGCTCAAGGACTGGGCCGAAGAATTTGGGACTCATCTTTGGGGTGAAGTTTCTGCAACTGAGCCTGACCTCTCGCCCGCAGCTGGAGCCCAACGCGGCTTCCCAGGATTATAGGAATAGCACAGCAGGCGGGGCGATTACTGCAAGCCCCGGATTTGCAGGTGGCTCACGCCTTGGTGGGCGGACTTCCCGCGGATCCGCTACGGCACAGCGTTCAGGATCGCCCGCTAGGTGCTAGGGGTCAGGAGCCCCAGTCGGCGCGGGGGCGGGCTAGGCCTCGCACATAAAGCTCCGCGGAAAGCCCGGCCTGGGCGCCCTCAGCGGCGGCGATCACGGCCTGGCGGAACTGTTTGCAGCGCACGTCGCCCGCGGCGAACACCCCAGGGACGGGCGTGCGCATGAGCTCGTCCACCACGAGGCAGCCGCCCTCGCTCAAGGGCACCTCCCCACCCAGAAAATCCACGACCGGCGCTGTTCCCTGCAGAAGAGGAAATACCCCCGCCACGGGGATCAATTCCTCGCTGCCCTGGGCGATGATGCGTACAACCTCCACTTTTTCTTCGCCCACGATCTCCACTAGACGCGCCCCAAGCCGTACCTCAACCCGGGGATGCGTGGTGAGCTCCTGCCAGAGGTCTTCGGGCACGAGCACCTTAGGGGTGGGCGCAAGGAAGATCACGCGGGCGGCGTGCTGGGCCAGGGCAAGCGCCTCCTCCACGGCCTCGGCGGTGCTTCCGGCCACGGCCACCGTTTCGTTGCGGAAAAAGGGGGCATCGCAGGCGGCACAGTAACTGACCCCGCGGCCGATGAGGCGCTCTTCTCCCGGAAGGAATTGGCTGCGGCCCATGGCGCCCGTGGCCACGATTACCGCTTTGGCCGTATACACGGCGTTTGCGGTCCATACCTCTTTGGGGTCACCGCGGACATGGGCCTGGAGCACCTTCTCCTCGCGGATTTCGGCACCGAAGGACTGGGCCTGGGCGCGGATGCGCCGCACCAGCTCCGCCCCGGAGATCGGTCCAGGAACGCCCGGGAAGTTTTCAATCTTTTGGGCCCGGCCCGCGGCACCTTCATACACGCCTTTGTCCAGCACCAAGGTCTTCAGTCCCGCGCGGGCCAAGTACAGGGCGGCGGTGGCGCCCGCTGGCCCAGCACCGATCACGATGACCTCGCACGAGTCCACGCGTCCTCCTTTGCGCTTTCCAGCCTCAACTATTGGGGCC
>CALKCH010000055.1 GCA_938083225.1 Candidatus Bipolaricaulota bacterium | reverse complement strand
TGCTCATGGGCGTGTTTTTTGGGCTCCTGGTGGCTTACCTTCTTGCCCGGACTAAAGCCCCCGGGAAAACAGGTTTGGAATTTGTGAATTCCTTGATGCTCGTGTTTCCTGGCGTGGCTGTAGGCGTCGCTTTCTTGCGCGCGTTTTGGTATGGATATGGTATCCCCCTCGCAACCCATTGGATCATTTTGCCATTGGCTCTTTTTGTGCGGAGGCTGCCTTATTTTCTGCGCATGGCTTACGCAGCTTATCAGCAGTTAGACCCCTCGTTGGAGGAAGCTGCTGAGGTTGCAGGGGCTGGGAAGCTCCAGACGTTTGTGACTATTTCCATGCCGCTCCTTCTCAAAGGCATATTTGTGGGGGTGATCATGTTTTTCATTATGGCCTTTCAAGAGATATCTACCGCTATATTCCTTTATCGCGGAGGATGGGAAACCTTGCCCATCGGGCTTTACCTTAATTGGCATCGTGGTATGGAATTTGGTATTGCTTCCGCCATGGCCTTTTTGATGGTTTGTATTGTGTTTGTATTGTTAGTCATTGCTGCCAGGATTGGAGGAGGCATCCTAAAGGTAGCTTGGGGAGCGAGTGGGAGGGATTGAGGATGAACTTCGTAGAGATCAAAGATCTGGTCAAGACTTTTCGTACCAAGTTTGGGGTGGTTAATGCGGTAGACCATGTTTCCCTGGAGATCATGAAAGGTGAGCTGATAACCCTTCTGGGACCAAGCGGTTGCGGCAAAACTACTACACTTAGGTGTATCGCTGGTTTGGAGAAGCCAAATAGCGGTGACGTTGTTATCGATGGAAAACCCATGTTCGGACATGGTTTTGTCCCCCCGTCCCAACGGAACATCGGGATGGTTTTTCAGAACTACGCGGTTTGGCCCCACATGACGGTGGCCGACAACGTGGCTTACGGTTTGAAACTGAAGAAGGTCTCACGTCCCGTGCGTACTCAGCGGGTACGCGAGATTGTGGAGTTGGTGGGGTTAGCCGGATTAGAGCGGAGATACCCGGCCCAATTGAGCGGCGGACAACAGCAGCGAGTGGCTTTGGCGCGAGCTCTGGTAGGGCAACCCAAGGTGCTTCTTCTCGATGAGCCCCTCAGCAACCTCGATGCCAAACTGCGCGAAAAGATGCGGTTTGAGATCCGTCGTCTTGTGAAACAACTGCAGATCACCGCTGTGTATGTTACTCACGATCAGGCGGAGGCCATGGTCATCTCCGACCGTATTGCTATAATGGACTCCGGGAAGCTCGTTCAGGTAGGTTCTCCTACAGAGATTTATCACCGCCCTGCTACCCGGTTTGTGGCCGAATTTATTGGGGTGACCAACATTTTTGATGGGCGGGTGGAGCATGTGGACCAGGCGAGAGGCTTTGCCTCAGTGGCCACAGAATTGGGGCGAACGATATGCAGGCTGCCCAATCCTACCATGATTTCCATGGATACCGCCGTCTACCTATCCATAAGGCCTGAGGACGTCGAGGTTTTTACTGAGAACCCTGGGGCTGGTGTGAACATATACAAAGGGAAGGTGATTGAGCGGGCCTACCTTGGACACCTTTTGTATCTCTTTATCGCTGCGGGCAAGGCTCAGCTGCGTGTACAGAGCCACCCACGTCTGGAAGTAACGGAAGAGCAAGAGGTTTATGTGCATTTGGACCCGGACCGATGCGTGATTCTCACTTCGTAACGGGCGCAGGCCAGTGGAGTCGACCCACACCACAATGTGCTCTCCGGCACCAATAATGGGTTTCGCTAAACCCAGTGTTCACCTCATCCCTTTAGTCCAAGAGTGGTTTACTCACTTGGAGGGTCTCCCTACGTGATCAAAGCGTTCTTAGATAACTCTGTTCAGCAGTCTGAGACCAATGTACACAATGTTCCGTATGATTTATTTTTAGCTGTTGAGGACCTCACAGTTGGCCGCCGGGTTACGAAAAAAGTTTTTGTCTCTGGTATTTCGTTTGAGATATGCTACGACACGAGGTTTATTATTAACACATCACGTGCTATCGCTGTCTGCTTGTTAGAGCGTGATTTGTTTTTTGTGAAAAAGG
The DNA here is from genome assembly GCA_938083225.1 of Candidatus Bipolaricaulota bacterium. Taxonomy (GTDB): domain Bacteria; phylum Bipolaricaulota; class Bipolaricaulia; order Bipolaricaulales; family Bipolaricaulaceae; genus DTER01. The sequence continues at coordinate 5,490 of CALKCH010000055.1, read as the reverse complement.
CACGTAAACCATGAAAAAGATCCGCGGATATCTTTTGGATTTGGATGGCACCGTCTACCGGGGGGAGAAGCTCATCCCCGGGGCTAAGGAAGCCATCGAGGTGCTCCGAGGGCGTGGACGGCGGATCCTTTTCGTCTCTAACAAACCGTTGTATTCCCGTAGGGATTACGCGCAGAAGCTCTCGCGCTTGGGTGTTCCCGCCACCGAACAAGACGTGATCAATTCCTCGTTTGTCCTCGCCCGTTACCTGGCCAAGGAGGCCCCGGAAGCCCGGGTCTTCGCCATCGGCGAGCCCCCTCTCCTTGAGGAGTTAAAGGCCGCCGGACTGAAGCTATCCGAAAACTTGGAAGAGATCGAATATGTGATCGCTGCGTTCGACCGCACCTTTGATTACCGGAAGCTCACCATAGCCTTCCAAGCCCTGCGGCGCGGCGCCCATTTCTATGCCACCAACCCCGACCGCACCTGCCCCGTGGAGGACGGGGAAATCCCCGATGCCGCAGGGGTGATCGCCGCCCTCGAGGCTACCACCGGCCGCAAAGTGGAAAAAGTGTTCGGAAAACCCTCCCGGTACATGGTGGAGGTGGCGTTGGAGGTGTTGGGGCTGCGAGCGGAGGCGTGCGCCATGGTGGGAGATCGCTTGGAGACCGACATTCGCATGGCCAAAGAGCACGGCCTGACGGCGATCCTCGTGCTCACCGGGGTGACTGGGCCCGAGGATCTCCGGCGCTCCTCCCTTCAACCGGATCACCTGCTACAAAGCATCGCCGAGCTTCCCGAGCTCGACTTGGAACTAGGAGGTGGAGGATGACCGAGGAAAGGCGTGTGCCCGTAGAGGCGCTGGGAAAATTTGTGGAACAGGTGTTTGTGCGCTTGGGCGTGCCCCCAGAGGACGCGCGGATTTGTGCAGACGTCCTTTTGGCTGCGGATCTGCGGGGGATTGAGTCCCACGGGGTGAGCCGGCTCATGCTCTATGTGAACCGCATTCGCAACGGAACCCTCTCTCCGGTGACGAAGCTCCAAACGGTCCGCGAAGGTCCCACCACGGCGGTGCTCGACGCCCAGAACGGCCTGGGCATGGTTGCTGGGTACCGGGCCATGGACCTGGCCATCCGCAAGGCCCGGGCCTTTGGGCTCGGCGCGGTGGTGGTCCGAAATTCCTCCCACTACGGGATTGCTGGCTATTACGCGCGCATGGCCGCTGAAGCGGGCATGATTGGCCTGAGCTTCACCAACGCCCGGCCCAGCGTGGCCCCCACCTTCGGGGTGGAACCCATGCTGGGCACCAACCCCATCGCCTTCGCCTGCCCCACCGATGAGCCCTTCCCCTTCTGTTTCGACGGAGCTACTTCCGTGAGCCAGCGGGGAAAGATCGAAGTTCTCGCGCGTTTGGGCCTGCCTACCCCTGCAGGGTGGGTGGTGGACCGCGAGGGAAAACCGGCCACGGATTCCCGGGCCATCCTGGCCGGGCTTCCCCAGGATCTCTACGCGTTCTTGCCCCTGGGCGGAGCGGGCGAGGAGCTGGGCGGGCACAAGGGCTATGGGCTGGCCACGGTGGTAGAGATCCTGTGCTCGGCCCTGTCCGGAGGGCCGTTCCTCAAGGATCTTTCGGACCAGGACGAGGGAGGCCGCCCCAAACCCTCCCGCTTGGGCCACTTCTTCCTGGCCTTGGACATCCAGCGCTTTCTTCCTCTTCAGGAGTTCAGGAGTTTGGCTGGGGAGATCCTGCGGGCGTTGCGGGCCTCGGCGAAAGCGCCGGGGGCGACGCGCATCTATACCGCTGGGGAAAAGGCGTACCTGCGGGAGCAGGAGATCCGGGCGGGCGGGGTGCCCTTGGACCGGCCGCTTTGGGAGGGCTTAGGGCGGCTGGCTGGCGAGCTCGGGATTTCTCCCCACCCCTTCGCCTAACAAAAGTTTTCGCTTATAATCGCAAAGAAAAGCAATGAAAGGCAAGACATTTGTGGGGGCCCTGGACGCCGGCACCACCGGCGTCCGGTTCGCCATCATCGACGAGGAAGCTAAGCCCATCGCCTCCTCCTACCGCCCCCTCGGCCTGCGCTTTCCCCAACCGGGCTGGGTGGAACAAGATCCCGGGGAAATCCGGGACGCCGCGCTCTGGACCATCCGGGACGCCCTGCGCCAAGCCGGCCTCGCTCCCTCCCAACTTTCGGGCTTCGGCCTCACCAACCAGCGGGAAACCGTGGTGGTGTGGGACCGGGCGAGCGGAAAACCCCGCGCCCCGGCCATCGTCTGGCAGGATCGCCGCACCGCCCAGCGCTGCCTGGCCCTCCGGGCCGACCCCGCCCTGTCCCAAGAAATCCGGGAAAAGACTGGCCTCCTTCCCGATCCCTACTTTTCCGCCACCAAACTCGAGTGGCTGTTCCGAACGGAACCCACCATCCTCCGCCAGGCCCAAACCGGGAGCGTTTGCTTAGGAACCGTGGATAGCTGGCTCCTTTTTTCCCTCACCGGCGTTCACGCCACCGACCCCACCAATGCCTCCCGCACCCTGCTCTTTGATCTCCGGGAGCTTCGCTGGGACGAGGAACTTTGCCGAGAATTTTCGGTTCCGCCTCAGGCCCTGCCCAAGGTTTTCCCCAGCGTGAGCGTTTTCGGTCGCACCCGGCGGGATCTTCTGGGATCAGAAATTCCCGTGGCCGGGGTCCTAGGTGACCAGCAGGCTGCGCTCCTTGGCCAAGTCTGTCTGGAACGAGGCGAAGCTAAGATCACCTGGGGCACCGGCGCTTTTCTCCTCGTCAACACCGGCTTGGAGCCTGTCACCCCGCCCGAGGGGATCCTGGCCACCGTAGCCTATGCCACCGGGGATGGGGCGCGTTATGCCCTGGAGGGCGCGATTTTCGTGGCTGGAGCAGCCGTGCAGTGGCTGCGGGACGGACTCGGTCTTCTTCAGAGTGCCCAAGAAAGCGAGGAACTGGCGCTCTCTTTAGCCAGCAACGACGGGGTTTATTTTGTGCCGGCCCTGACCGGGCTGGGCGCGCCTTACTGGGATCCTTATGCCCGCGGGGTTTTCCTCGGCCTCACCCGTGGCACGGCCAGAGCGCATCTGGTCCGCGCGGCCCTGGAGGCCATTGCCTACCAAACCTACGACCTGGTGGAGGTTTTTTCCGCTGCCCTTCCCTGGTCCATCCCGGAGCTACGGGTGGACGGCGGCGCAGCCCAAAACAATTTCCTCTGCCAGTTCCAGGCCGATATCCTCGCTAAGCCTGTCTTGCGCCCTCGGTATCTGGAGACCACCGCCTTGGGCGCAGCCTTCGCCTGCGGCTGGGCTCTTGGCCTTTGGTCGCCCGCGGACATCCGGCGCCTTTGGCGCGAGGAACGCCGGTTCCTTCCCGCCATGCCCGAGGAAGTCCGCCGAAAGCTTCTGCGGGGCTGGCACAGGGCCGTGGAGCGGGCCAAAGGCTGGGCCGAGGAGGAATAAGGTGCGCATCGCCGTAATCGGCGCGGGCGTCGTGGGCGCCCTCATCGCTCGGGAATTGACCCGCTACGACGTGGAGGTTCTCCTCTTCGATCGGGAGCCTGAGCCCGGCCTGGGCGTGACCAAGGCCAATTCCGCCATCGTCCACGCCGGTTTTCACGACGAGCCTGGCACCTTGCGCGCCAGGTTCTGTGTCCAGGGTAACGCTCTCTTTCCCCGGGTGGGCGAGGAGCTCGGGGTGCCGTTCCGGCGGGTGGGCGGGTTCGTCCTGGCTTTCTCTCCCGGGGAGGAAGAAGCCCTGCGGGTCCTTGTCGAGCAGGGTGAGGCCAACGGCGTTCCCGGATTGACTTTCCTCTCTGGCGCGGAGGTTTTGGCCCGCGAGCCGCGGGTCAACCCGGAAGTGCGGCGGGCCCTTTGGGCGCCCACGGTGGGGATCACCTCCCCCTGGGCGCTGGCCCAAGCGGCCGCGGAGAACGCCGCGGCCAACGGAGCCGAACTCCACTTTGAAGAAGAGGTTCTCCGCATCCGCACCGGCCATGGCCGGGTGCAGGCCCTGCACACCCCACGGGGCGTGTACGAAGTGGACGCGGTCGTCAACGCTGCCGGGCTCTATGCCGACCGGGTGGCCGCCCTGGCGGGAGCTCCTTTTCCCGCCCTCATTCCCCGTCGCGGCCAGTACATCCTTTTGGCCGATACCGCCGAAGGTTTCGTGCGCTCCGTCCTTTTTCCCACCCCAAGCTCCGTTTCCAAGGGCATTCTCGTCCTTCCCACTGTGGACGGGGGGATCCTCCTCGGCCCCACGGCCGAGGATCTACCGCCGGAGGAAAAAGAGGCCACCCAGACCACCCGGACGGGGCTTTCCCAGGTTTTGGCCGGTGCCCGGCGCCTCGTGCCCGCGCTCCCTCTCACCGAGGTCCTCAAGTCCTTCGCCGGGCTTCGGCCGGAGCCAGCGGGCGGGGACTTCGTGGTGGGGCCCAGTTCCCTGCGTGGCTTTTACCACGCCGGCGGCATGCGCTCGCCCGGGCTCACCGCCGCTCCGGCCGTAGCCCATTTTCTCGTCCAGGAAGTGATAGCTTCCGACTTGGGCTTGCGCAAGAAAGAAGAGTTCAATCCTCTCCGGCCACCTATTCCTCGGGCCGAGGATTTTTCCGAAGAGGCCTGGGCCGAGCTTATCCACCAGGATCCTCGCTGGGGCCGGATCGTTTGTTTCTGCAACCGCGTCACGGAGGCCCAGGTGGTGGAGGCCATACGCCGCGGGGCCCGGACTTTAGACGGCGTGAAATTCCGAACCGGCGCAGGTTTTGGACTCTGCCAGGGTAGCTTCTGCACCGCCCGCATTCTGGAAATTTTGGCCCGGGAACTCGGGACTTCCTTTGAGGAAGTGACTCTGCGGGGCTCAGGGTCCGAAATCGTGGGAGGGCGGGTACGGCCATGAGGATCGCGGTGGACGTGGCGGTGGTGGGCGGCGGCGCCGCGGGAATGGCCGCGGCCAAAGCCGCGGCCGAAACTGGTGCCAAAACCCTCCTCCTCGAGCGAGAAAAAAAGCTGGGCGGGGTGCTGGACCAGTGCATCCATCCGGGATTCGGCCTGCACCGCTACCGAGAGGAGCTCACCGGACCCGAGTTCGCCCACCGCCTTCTCCGCGAGCTCGAGAGCTCTGGCGCTGAGGTCCTCGCGGAGGCTACAGTGCTTGAGGTCTCTGGCGAGCCGGAGCTCCGGGTGGCGAGTCCTCGTAGGCTTTTTCGGGTGCGGGCTCAAGCGGTGGTGTGGGCAGCTGGCGCCCGGGAACGTCCGTTCGGCCCCCTTCTCATCCCTGGCCCACGCCCCGCCGGGATCTTCACGGCGGGGCTGGCCCAGAAACTCGTGAACATCTACGGCCTCCTTCCCGGGAAACGCGCCCTGATCCTGGGCTCCGGCGATATCGGCCTCATCATGGCCCGCCGCCTGTTCCTGGAAGGCGTGGAGGTCGTGGGCGTGGCGGAGATCAAACCTTTTCCGGGTGGACTCTTGCGCAATGTCGTCCAGTGCCTGGAGGATTTCGGGATTCCCCTTCT
>CALKCH010000054.1 GCA_938083225.1 Candidatus Bipolaricaulota bacterium | reverse complement strand
GACATCGCGCTGTTGGGGTCTGCAACATAGCCGAAGGTCAAGCCACCCATCTTCTCCCTTACCCCCGTGGGGAATGTGGACAGCGATGCCCAGGCGGATGGTGTGAGCGAATGGGTGGAAGTTCAATGCCTGCCCGTGGTTCCCTTCACTCTTTGCGCTTTTGCTGAGGGGTCTGTTCCGGTCAGCCAAGAAGGGTTGAGGGTCGAGGAAGCAAACTTTGGAACTTGAAGGGGTATTGATGGCGGAGTTCCGGCCGGCCACAGGGAGGGGCAAAGGGATCCGGACAGCTTCGTAAACAGTCGGCAAAGCAGCCGGAAAGAAGTTCGAATTTTCCGGTACGTGTTTTCTTCGCAAGCCTCCCCTGTGGGGCAGCCTCGCAGTGGGGAATCCCTGGAGTGTCCCACTCTCTTCCCATCTCCAAACATGCAGCGTAGGTCATTCCCCTCTTCTCCGCCTCCTCCCGCATGAAACGGTGGAATTTTTGGCGCAGCTCCAACGGAGCCCTGATGACGGCGGAGGTTTGGAAAAAACCCTCGGCTTTACCGTGCCCATAGATCTTTTGCACTTCCTCTGCCGCCCCTTTGAACCCGGCGGCGCGCAGCGCCTCTAGGAGGCGGGAAAAGGAGGTGCGGTTGAAGTGGCCCATGGCGGAGACGATGTGGCGGGCACCCGCATCCCTGGCACGGTCTAAAAGCCAGACCTCGTCTTCCTCCCGAACCAGCCCCCAAATCGCCGGATCGGTACGCACGACCGTAAAAATCCCGGCTTTCGCGCACGCCTCCACGGCCAAGAGCCTTTCCCTGACGGAGGAGGCATACGGGCTGGTGACCTTTTGCTTGACGGGCGGGGCTTCGATGGTGAGGGAAAGCCACCACCGCGGGTACTCGCGGAGGGCGGGGACCCGGCGCAAAAGCCAAAGCACCCCCTCCCCGCTTTTCGTGATGATGTGAAATGGCACTCCGAAGCGAAGGGCTACCTCGACCACGCGGGCGGTGAGCTCCCGCACCGAAGCCACTGGTTGCAGAGGGTCGGTGATCTGGCTGATGTAAAGGGGCGGACAGACCTCGATTTTTTCTAGTTCGGCGGCAAGTTTTTCGGGGGTGTTCACGTACAAAGCCGTGTCCTCTCGGCTCCAAGGGTAGGCGCGAGCGTAACACATCGGGCAGGCATGGCGGCAACTTCCTGCTGGGGTGAGGGAAACCAAAGCCCGATGGGGGCACTTCCGCCGCTCCGGGGGATAGGGAAAATCGTGGATCACCTGACTTCGGAGCTCAAGAGCCTCAACCATGCCCAAGCTGAGTGTATAGCGTACGCGGGTTTCTTGGCCCTTATAATCCCTAGGATATGCGCCTTTTCTTCTGTGTGGAGCTTGAGGAGGAGGTACGCCAAGCGCTGGCGGAGGTGGCCAAGCGTTGCCGCGGAGCTTTGGGAAACGGTTCCTGGGTTTCTCCGGAAAATTACCACTTGACTGTACGGTTTCTGGGCGAGGTACCCGAAGAGAGGGTGAAAGAGCTTTTGGATGTGGGCGAAGAAACAGCGCGGGCAACTGCGCCGTTTTCTTTGGTGCTGGCGGTCCTGGGGGGTTTTCCCCAACCCAAAGCCGCACGGGTCCTGTGGGTAGGACCAAGGAAAGAATCCGTGGAATTCCAAGGGCTGTGTCGCCGACTGGAGATGGCCGTGCAAGCTTTGGGCTTTCCCCCCGAGAAAAAGGAAGCTCTTCCCCATGTGACCTTGGCCCGGTTCAAAACCCCTAAGGATCTCCGGTCTCTGGTGCATACGGAGCTCGCCATTCCGGAGGCGCAGGTAAAAAGCCTAACCCTCATGCGTTCCGAGCTCAGGCCGGAGGGGGCGAAGTACACGCCGCTAGCACGTTGGGAATTCGGAGGGTGAAATGCCCTACGAAATCATTCCTCATCCCTCAGATATGGGCGTACGAGGAATTGGAGGCAGTCTGGAAGAGGCGTTTGCTGAGGCGGCCCGGGCCATGTTCTCCCTCATGACTGACGTGGAAAAGGTTGAGCCCAAAGAAGCTATCCCTTTCGAGGTGGAAGCAGACTCTCTTGAGGACCTCTTCGTGCGGTTCTTAGGCGAGCTTATTTTTTTACGGGATATCCACGGCATGGTTTTCAGCCGTTTTTCTGTGCGTGTGGGAAAAAAGGAGGGCAAGTTCCGCGCCGCAGGCCAGGCGTTCGGGGAGAACTTCCAGCCCGCAAAGCATGGGATCGGCATCGACGTGAAGGCTGCCACCTACGCTTGGGTTAAGGTGGAGGAAAAAGACGGAACGTGGACCGCTCAGGGAGTGGTGGATGTCTAAGGGCTGAACCAACGCGTCCAGGAGCGGCGCAGGGCTTTGCTCTCCCGGGAGAGGAGTTTCGCGAGCTTCAAAGGGTCGTGCTTCACCGTGGGTTTTCCCTCCATTTCCACCACAGCGAGAAGGGGTGCGCGTATAACGCGCATGCCCAAAGCCTTAGCACCTCGTAAGTCGTCCTTAACCGGTTCGCTTCCCTCGGCGCGATAGCGGGCGAGAATTTCCGGAGGCGGTGGCTCCGTGTTCACGATGACGCCCGCAAACCGCCGCAGTTCCAAGTATTGTCCAAGCACGCGGAGGTGGTCGTAGGCCGTATAACCCGTGGTCTCTCCGGGTTCGGTCATGAGATTCATGATCACGTACTTTTCGGCCTGGGCTTGGTTTATGGCCTCGGCTAGGCCGTCGACGAGAAGGTTGGGAAGAATGCTGGTGTAAAGGCTTCCCGGGCCAATGAGGATCACGTCGGCTTCAGCAACGGCCTTGAGAGCGCGGTGGTAAGCTTTGGCTGAAGCGGAAAGCCAAACCTGCTTAATGGGCGTGGGATCGGCGGCAATTTCTGCTTCCCCGATGATGATCCGGCCGTCGGCGAGTTCAGCTACAAGCTGCACTTTGTCCAGCGTGGCTGGCAAAACTTGTCCCCGTACGGACAAAAAATAACTCGCCTCCTCAATAGCTCGGTCGAACCCGCCCAAGGCCTCTTCGAGTCCGGCGAGGAGGATGTTGCCCAAGGCGTGGCCGGCCAGACCTTCGCCCGCGGAAAAGCGGTACTGCAAGAACTTGGCCATTCTCTCCTCATCCTCTGCTAAAGCCCAAAGGCAATTCCGCACGTCCCCGGGCGGCAGCACGTTCAGCTCTTTGCGCAGCCGGCCAGAACTTCCACCGGTATCCATCACCGTGACCACTGCGGTGAGGTTGGCCGTGTAATGTTTGAGTCCTCGGAGAATATTGGACAGGCCTGTGCCGCCGCCCACAACGACCACATTGGGAGCGGCCTTGAGGATGCGCGCTTGATAGAGGGCCTCAGCCACCGACCCCTCGCTTTTCGTGGAGACAGCGTGAAGCACTCCGCGGACCATCATACCTGTGCCCACCGCTACCCCTACCAGTCCGCCGGCGGCCAACGCTCCCCCCACCATAGGCCGCCAAAGGTGAGGCAAATATTTCACCACTGTCTGATAAACGCTTCGCACGCCATTTTCGCCCAAAAGACAAAAAATTCCGAGAGTAAGAACTGCTACTCCCAGCGCGGACAGAAAAAACCAGCGTTTGACCCCTATTCCGGGAAGGAGAATTTTCAGGAAGGCTGGAATCCTCATGGCTACTCCAAAATCATTTCCCCGCCCAGGCGACGGAGGGCCTCTCCCAACTCAGGTGTGGGCTGGGCTCCGTATCTGGGACCGGCAAGAATCCGGACTTCCCGCGCGCCGTCGCTCACGATCACCCCTACCGGCACCGGGCCCAAATGGTCAGAGAGCACGCGTACGAGCTCCTGGATTTTCTCGGCGTTCAGCGAAGCCAGCGGAAACCGCACCCACAAGCGGGTGGCGGCATTATTCTCGGCCAGGGGTTCCAAAGAGAGAGCGGTGAAGCGCGTGTTCCCATTGCGCTGGGTCCAAGCCACTCTAACCACAATCAAACTTTCCTCTTTCAACCAGGGAGCAGAGTCCAAAACCTTTGGTCTCACCAGGATTTCTGCCCCTCCCGTCTTGTCTTCCAGGGTGAGGAAAGCCACGCGGCCTTCGTTTGTGTTCACAATTTTCAAGGCTTTTACGCGTCCGGCTACCAATGCTTGGGGCCGGCCGGCCGCCTCCTCCAGAGGGGTCGCGCCCAGGCGTTGGAGTTTGTCGGCAAAAAGATCCAAGGGGTGGGCCGAAAGGTACAAACCCAGGAGTTCCTTTTCGAACCGCAGGAGCTCCTCTGCGGGGTACTCTTCGTTCAGGGTGGGCAAGGCTGGGAGGACTACGTCCTCGCCGAAGAGGCTAGCTTGTCCGGAAAGTTTTTCCTTCCGAAACTTTTGAGCTAAACGCAGGCCTTCTTCCACCAGGGCCATCATGGCCTTGCGCGTAAGGCCAAAGCGATCCAAAGCTCCGGCCTTGATCAGGCATTCCCAAGTTTCTCGGTTCACCCTCTCGGGGTCCACGCGCGCACAGAAGTCCAGGAAATCCTGGAAGGGTCCGGCGCTACGAGCAGCAAGGATGGCTTCCACTGCGCTTTCTCCCACATGCTTTATCGCGCCCAAACCAAAGCGAATTTTTCCCTCGCCTACCGGGGTGAATCCCACGTCGCTTTCATTCAGGTCCGGGGGCAGGACTTCAATGCCCATACCCCGGCACTCCTCAATATATGCCGCAACTTTTTCGATGTTGTCCTGCACGGAGGTAAGAAGGGCCGCCATGAACTCTGTGGGGAAATGAGCCTTGAAGTAAGCTGTCCAGTAGGTAATGAAGGCATAGGCGGCGGCATGGGCTTTAGCAAACGCATAACTCGCGAATTTTTCGATGTCCGCGAAGATGGCCTCAGCCTCCGCTTGGGAGAGACCGTTTTGTACGCAGCCCGCCACGAACTTCTCCCGCATCTTTGCCATGACCTCGGGCTTTTTCTTCCCCATGGCCTTGCGCAAAACGTCCGCCTCGGCCAGGGTGAAGCCCGCCAGCCTTTGGGCCATGAGCATCACTTGGTCTTGGTAAATGGGCAGGCCATAGGTCTCTTCCAGAATATCCCGCACCCGCTCGTGGGGATAGGTCAAGGGCTGGCGGCCGTGCTTGCGCTCGATGTAGTCTTCCACCATTCCCGATTCCAAGGGTCCGGGGCGGTACAGGGCAAGGATAGCGATGAGGTCACGAAATTCCGTCGGTGCAAGCCGACGAATGAGCGCGCGCATCCCTGCGGACTCCAGCTGGAAAACCCCGGTGGTAGCGCCTGAGCGGATGAGCTCATAGGTTGCGGAATCATCCAGGGGAATTTGTTCGAGCTTGACGTCGATTCCCTTTCGTTCCCGCACAAGCCGTTGAACATCGGCGAGGATCGTGAGGTTGCGCAGGCCCAAGAAGTCCATTTTTAGGAGACCCAAAGCTTCCAAATCATGCATGTCGAATTGGGTAACAAATTGGTCATCGGGAAGACGCATGAGGGGCACGAAGTTCTCCAGAGGTTCCGGGGCGATGACCACTCCCGCGGCATGGGTGGAGGCGTTGCGCAAAAGGCCCTCTAATTTCAAGGCGATGGCGAAAAGCTTGGGCTCTTCCTCGCGGACGGCCTGAAGGTGCGGGATTTGCTCTAAAGCCTGGGCTAAGGGCATACCGAAGGGCACCATTTTGGCGATGCGATCGGCCCGCTCGTAGGGGAGGTTCAGGACTCTGGCCACGTCCCGGATCACGGACCGGGAGGCCATGCGGTCGAACGTGCCGATTTGAGCGATGTGGTCTGCTCCGTATTTTTCTGCCACGTACGCTAAGACCTTGTCTCTCCGGCGCATGCAGAAGTCGATATCGATGTCCGGGAGGCTCACGCGCTCCGGGTTCAGGAAGCGCTCGAAGAGAAGGCCCAATTTAAGGGGATCCACCTGGGTGATGCCGAGACAATAGGCCAGAAGGGAACCGGCGGCAGAGCCTCGGCCTGGTCCCACCGGAATTCCTTGACGCCGCGCGTAATTCACAAAATCGGCCACAATCAAGAAGTACGGGGCTAGTTCCATGTTTCCCACCACCGAAAGCTCATAAGAAAGTCGCTCCCTGACCGGCGGTGGAATTTCCTCCCCGTAGCGCCGCCGCGCGCCTTCCCAGGCTAGCCGTTCCAACTCCTCTTGCGGAGTGCTCCCCTCCAGCGGGAAGCGCGGCAGTAGCCGGCGATCAAAGGAGAGTTTTAGCTCACAGCTTTCTGCGATCTTCAAAGTGTTGTTCAGTGCTTCCGGAATCTCCCGGAATTTCTCACTCATTTCTCCCGGGCTGAGAAAGTGATAGTCCTGGCCCGCAAGACTCCGGGCATCAGGATCGGCGAGCTTTTTTCCGGCTTGAATATTGATCAAAACTTGATGGGGCTCGTAATCTTCGGGCCGAAGATAATGCACATCGGCCGTGGCCACCACCGGAAGTTTCAAAACTTCGGCCAAATGCAGTTGTTTTCGGATGAGCTCATTGTTCTTCTCCAGCCCGTGGTCTTGGAGCTCTAGGTAAAAACGGCCAGGGAAAATTTCTGCTGTTCTTCCCGCAGCTTTTTTAGCCTCCTCGAGTTGATCTTGGTACAAAAGGCGCTGAATCTCGCCGGATTCGCACGCAGAAAGGGCGATCAACCCCGCGCTGTGCTCGGCAATGAGGTCCCAGTCCACGCGAGGCTTGTAGTAAAAACCTTCAGTGTGTGCGCGGTTGATGAGCACAAGGAGGTTTCGCCAGCCCTCTTCGTTTTGGGCAAGAAGCACGAGGTGATGAGCAGAGCGATCGGCGACAGGGTCACGAGAGAACCTTGAGCCCTGGGCCACGTAGAGTTCGGCGCCCAGGATGGGTTTGATGCCCCTTTCTTCGCAGGCCTGATAGAACTTGATCGTGCCGGAGAGAACACCGTGATCGGTGAGGGCTAGGGCTCTCATCTTGTGGTGCGCCGCTTCCTCCACAAGCTCCCCGATGCGGCACATGGCGTCAAGAAGAGAGTATTCCGAGTGCACATGCAGATGCACGAACTCCATGAGTCCTCACCTCCGACGAATGAGGATCACCAGCTCCTCATCGGGGTAAGCCCAGTGCAAGATTTCCCGCGCTTTTTGCTCTATCACTTTTGCATCCTCCGCCCTTTTTACTTCCCTGCGCATTTCTTCGATTTCCGTCTGGAGGAGGGTCTCCGTTGCCCGCAGCGTCCGAACTTCCTGGGCTGTGATGGCAATGGCCCGGAGGCGCAGGCCGAAAACCGCACCAATCCCGCCCAAAAACACCGCGATGAGGACCAGCCAGGCCCAGACCTTAAGGCCTTGGCCACCGTGCCATAGGCGGCTCATAGAGGTCTTCGATGCGCAAAAGCTCATTGTACTTGGCCACCCGCTCCGAGCGGGAAAGGGAGCCTGTTTTTATCTGGCCACAGCCGGTGCCCACCGCGAAGTGGGCGATGGAAGTGTCCTCTGTTTCCCCGGAGCGATGAGAAATGACGCTCCTGTAGCCCCACATCTGCGCGAGGTCCATGGTCTGAAGGGTTTCGGTGACAGTGCCGATTTGATTTAACTTCACCAGGATGGCGTTGGCCACGTGCTTTTGAATTCCCATTCGCAGACGTTCAGGGTTGGTGACGAACACATCATCGCCCACCAGTTGAACTTTTGCTCCCAGCCGCTCGGTAAGGAGGACCCAGCCGTCCCAGTCCTCTTCGGCCATGCCGTCCTCGATGGAGATGATGGGGTAGCGTTTCACCCACTCTTCGTAGAGGTCCACAAGCTCCCGGGCAGTGTGCTCACCAGCGACGGCGTAAATTGCGCGATCTGGATCGAAGAAGGAGGTGGCCGCGCAATCCAGGGCCAGGGCTACATCTTTTCCTGGCTCGTACCCGCTCTCCTCAATGGCCCGGACCAAGAACTTCAGGGCATCCTCCTCCGAAGGGAAGCGGGGAGCGAACCCGCCCTCGTCGCCCACAGCCACAGAATAGCCTTCGTTTTTGAGGAGTTTGCGCAAGGTATGGAAGACCTCGGCTCCGTAGCGCAGGGCCTCAGCGAAACTTTCTGCGCCCACAGGCACGATCATGAATTCCTGTATGGCTAGGCCACTGTCTGCATGGGCGCCACCATTGATGACGTTCATGAAGGGGATGGGCATGCGACCGGAGCGCGCGCCAGCGAGATACTTAAAAAGGGGCAAGTCCAAGGAAGCCGCAGCAGCTTTACATATGGCTAGGGAAACGCCGAGGATGGCGTTGGCGCCAAGTCGGCTTTTGTTGGGGGTGCCATCGAGCTCGATAAGCAGGGCGTCGATGTCCTCCTGCCAGAGAGGATCAAGGCCCACGACCTCTGGAGCGATGATCTCGTTCACATTGCGCACAGCCTGGAGCACGCCCTTTCCGTGGTAGCGTTCGTCTTGATCCCGCAGCTCCAGGGCTTCGTGAGTGCCGGTGGACGCGCCCGAGGGCACCGCCGCCCGGACTTCTGTGCCGTCATCCAAAAGGACCTCCACCTCCACCGTAGGGTTACCCCGGGAGTCCAGAATCTCTCGTGCCCAAACGTCCTCAATCGCGGCCATGACATCACCTCAAAAGGAGTGTAGCGGGGAGGCGGAAGGGTGGCCAGGGCCCGCTGTCCCCAGGTTTTCGGGAAAATCTCACGCTGAGAAAATAAAAAAGGGGGCCGGGATTCCCGGCCCCCTTCCCTTTCGGCTGCTCTGGCTACCCCTTGTAGAGGAGCTCGAGGTGCGGCTCCATGGTGAGGTCCAGGACAATTCCCTTCACATTCTTTTGGGCCACAAGGTAGGCCTGCTGGTAGTTGGCCCAAAGCGGAATCCATGGCACGTCCGTCGCAGACATAAACTGGATCAGCCAGTAGATGCGAGCCCGTACAGCCTCGTCCACCGTAGTCAGGGCTTTGGTCATAAGGTCCTTGTACAGCAGGTAGCGCGGGTGCTTGTTGAAGTAAGTACCCAAGCTCTCCGGAGATTCCGTGGTCCACGGAGCCAAGTAGTTGGAGGCCTCAAGGTAATCGGGATACTAGCCAAGGAGGAACATGTCGAACCCACCCCGGGACATGCGCTGTACGTAGGCCGCCCACTCCAGAGTCTGAATGGTGACTTTGACCAGGCCGGTTTCCTCGATGGCCTGTTTGAGCACGGCGGCCACGTCGGCTTCGGTCGTGCCGTAGTGGGTGGGTGTATACCACAGGTTCACCTCGAGCGGTTTAGCTTCGGAGTAACCGGCCTGGCGGAGGAGCTGCCGCGCCACAGCGAGGTCACGCTTAGGGAAAACTGGGATGGAGGCCCCAGCAGGTGGAAGCCCCTCGGGGACCATAGTGTAGATGGGAGCATTCAAACCGGAGAACACACGCTCACAGATGGCGTCTCGATCCACAGCGTAAGTGATGGCCTGGCGGACAAGTGCATTGTCTACAGGCGGCTGGGTCACGTTGAACAGGAGGTAGCGGATGGAGACGCTGGGCCCGCGGATGACCTGCAGGTTCGGGTTTTTCTGGAGGTCAACGATGTCCGCGGGGTTGAAGGTGCGGAAAGCGATGTCCACATCGCCGGCCTCCACGGCCGCGCGCAGGGCCGCTTCGTTGGCGTAGATCACCCACACGATGCGCTTGGTCTTCGGCGCGGGTCCAAAATAGGTGGGCACAGCTTCGAGCACCACCCGCTCATCCGGCACGTACTCCACAATCCGATACGGCCCAGTTCCCACATACCTTCCGCGCGCGAACTCGTTCTCCGGCGCACCCGTATAGATGAGGGAAGGAATGACGTTATCGGTCATGCGGATGAGGAACGTGGCGTCCGGGTAGTTGAGGGTAATCTTCACGGTGAGCTCGTCGACAACTGCGATTTCCTTTATGACGTCCGCAATGAGAAACACGCCACCTTCAGGCCCGTTTAGGCGGATGGTTCGGTCCAACGCCCACTTCACAGCATAAGCGTTGCAAGGTTTGCCATCCCAGAAGACTACGCCCGGACGGATGTGGAACGTGTACACGAGCCCATCTTCGGCAATTTCCCAGGACTCGGCGATAGAAGGGATGATTTTGTTTGTTCCGGGCTCCATCCCCACCAGGGCCTTAGTGGTGTGGCGGAGAATGTGTCAGGTGAAGTGGTCGTAGGAGTTGGCGAAGGAAAGCTCGGTGACCCGGTCAATGGCTCCGAGGACGAGGATTTCGCTTGCGGCCAAAGCTGCTCCTGAAAACGCCAAGATCGCCAGCATCAAAATTGATTTACGCATGGTCAAACACTCACCTCCTGAACTCCTGTTGGACTGAGCTCTTTCTTGCCCAACCTTTTTCCCGCTCTCACCTCCTTTTTCGAAGTTTCAAGAATTATAGAGTGAACGAGCTCGTCCGTCTAGGCCAGCCGCTTGCGGCGGCGCTTGGGATTCACCAGGTCAGAGATCCCCTCCCCGACTAGTCCGAATCCCAGGGACAAAAGCAGGATGGCCAGCCCAGGGAAGGTGATGAGCCACCAATATCCCGACTGGAGGTACCGCTGGCCGTTTTGGATGTCGAAGCCCCAGTCGGGAGCAGGTGGAGGAAGCCCGTAACCCAGGAAGGCCAGGGCGGCCTCGGTGAGGATGGCGTCGGCGATGTTGAAGGAGGAAACGGCCATGATAGCGTTGACGGTGTTAGGCACAATATGACGCAAGAGAATGCGCAGCCCGGAGGCGCCCGTGGCGCGAGCGGCCTCCACAAACGCGTATTCGCGGACACGCAAAACCTCGGCGCGAGTGATGCGAAAGTACGTGGGCACGTAAACGAAGGCAATAGAGGCGATCATGGGCACAAGCCCAGAACCCATCACGGCCACAAGGGCGATGGCCAGAATCATAGAGGGGAAGGAGTAAATGGCGTCCATGGCCAGAGAGAACGCGCGATCCGGCCATCCCCCGATGTAGCCGGAGATCCAGCCCACAAGGGATCCCACGCTCAGGGCCAAGGCGATGGAGGCGAAGGCCACCACGAGGGGTGCCCAGCCCCCTGCTAACACTCGGCTGAAGACGTCCCGCTGAAGGTGATCTGTTCCCATCCAGTTTCTGGCTGTAGGGGGAGAAAGACGGGGAAGGTCGCTGTAGCTCTTGGCTGGGTTATAGGGAGGAATGCCGGAAAAACGGCCGTATTGTTCCGCGCCGTGAGGGCCACAGATGCGGGCCATGGCAATGAAAGCCAAGACGATGAGAAGCCCTATTGTGAGGAGCCTTTGCCCCCGCAGTCTGCGAAGACCACTTACACCCATAAACCAGGCCATGACGCCCCGCGGCATCAGTACCTCACCCGTGGATCAATGACCGAGTACAACAGATCCACCACTAGGTTCACTGTGGTCACGAACACCCCGATGAAGGCGATCGTGCCCTGGAGAGCCCACCAATCCCGGTAGTACAGGCTTTGGATGAGAAACCCAGCGATTCCTGGCCAGGAAAACACGGTTTCCGTGAGCACCGCTCCACCCATGAGCATGGCAAACTGCAGACCAAACACGGTGACGATGGGGATGAGGGCATTGCGCAGGGCATGGCGGAGGATGACCAGTCGTTCCGCCAGGCCTTTGGACCGGGCCGTGGTCACGTACTCCGTGTCCAAAACCTCCAGCATCGCTGCGCGCGTGACCCGCCCAGGAATCCCATTTGCGCCAGCCCCAGGGTCACCCCGGGAAGAACTAGGTGTTTCAGCACATCCACGAGCACTTCTCTGTCGCCGAGGATCAAGGCATCGAGGAGGTAAAAGCCGGTCACACGCTGGAAGGTGAAGGCGTAGCGCCCGGCGAGGCGACTGGCTACCGGCAGCCACCCGAGTTTTACCGCAAAGATCACCTGGAACATTAGGCCAACCCAGAAGATGGGAAGAGCGAAGGAGCCGATGTGGAGGACACGGATGACGTGGTCGGTGGGCTTGTCCGCGCGGACGGCGGCGATGATCCCCGTAGGAATGCCGAAGAGAGCGGCGAAGAGCATGCCCCAGATGGCCAGTTCCAACGTGGCGGGAAGCCGGGAGATGAGCTCTTGAGCCACAGGGTTTCCGGTGCGGGTGGAACGGCCCAGATCGCCGCGGAGAAGCCCGCGCATGTACTCCGCGTATTGAACGTGCAAAGGCTTGTCGAGCCTCATCTCGTGGCGTTTCTGGGCGATGAGCTCCGGGGAGACGTTGCGGCCGCCGAGCATGGCCAAAACCGGGTCACCGGGCATGACCCGCAGGACTAAAAACACGAGGGAGACGAGGATGAACACCATGGGCACGGTAAGAGCAAGACGCTGAGCGATGTACCGCGTTAAGCCTCCCATGGTCTCCTTTGAGAACGGCGCACTATACCGGAAAGAGGAGCCCGAGAAAAGAGAAAGGGCCCGGGGCAACCCCCGGGCCCCCACGAGGAAGGAGGTGCTGTCTAAATTCCTTCGAGGACGCTGATCGTGGTCTGCCAAAAGATGATGCGCATGGTCTGGGTGTAGGCGA
>CALKCH010000053.1 GCA_938083225.1 Candidatus Bipolaricaulota bacterium | reverse complement strand
CGAAAAAACCCCGCGGGATAACACGCCTCAGGACACAATCCTTTCGCCCACGACCATGTACGGGATCACGAAGGTCGCGGGCGAGCTCCTCTGCGAGTACTACCACCGGCGGTATGGCCTGGATGTGCGGGGGCTGCGGTTTCCCGGGATCATCTCCAGCGAGACCCCGCCGGGCGGGGGGACCACTGACTACGCCGTGGAGATCTTCTACGCCGCCGTGCGCGGTGAGCCCTACACCTGCTTTGTGCGGCCGGACACCGTCCTCCCCATGATGTACATGCCCGATTGCCTCAAGGCCACGCTCCTGCTTATGCAAGCGGATCCCGTGCGTCTGCGGTATCGGATCTACAACGTCGCGGCCTTAAGCTTCTCCGCCGAGGAATTGGCACGGGAGATCCAAAAACGGGTCCCAGGCTTCCGCGTGGAGTACAAGCCCGACTTCCGGCAGTGCATCGCCGATAGCTGGCCCCGCACGATCGATGATTCCCCAGCCCGGGAGGACTGGGGCTGGAAGCCGGACTACGACCTTCCCAAAATGGTGGACGCCATGCTTACGGCGTTGCGTAAGCGACGGGAGCGGGGCGAGCTCTAGGTTCCTCAGCGCCCGCCAAGATAGGCCACGGCCTCGATCTCGATGCGTGCGCCCTTGGGCAGGACGGAGACAGCCACACAAGCCCGCGCCGGCGGTTCTAGGTCGAAATAAGCAGCGTAAGCGCGATTCACAGCCTCGAAATCCTTCATGTCCACCAGGTAAATGGTGACCTTGACCAAGTCCGCGAGGCTGGCGCCGACGGCAGCCAGAATTTCCTTGATTTGCTCTAAGCACCGTTGGGTCTGGGCCTCGATGCTGCCCTGAAGAAGGGCGCCGCTCTGGGGGTCCAAGGGAATCTGGCCAGAAATGAAAAGGAAATCCCCAGCGCGGACCGCCGGGGAATAAGGGCCCACCGTATGGATCCCTGACGGAACAACGGCGCGGCGGGTCATACCCAGGTGAGGCGGGCCATCTCCGCCCCATCGCCCAGCCGGGGGCCCAGCTTCAGCACCCGAGTGTACCCGCCGTCCCGATCCTTGTACTTGGGGCCGATCTCGGCGAACAGCTTCTCCGTGGCCTCCTTGTCCCGGAGAACGGCGAAGGCCATGCGGCGGTGGGCCTGGGTGTCCTCCTTGGCCCAGGTCACCAGCCGCTCCACCAAGCGCTGGGTAGCCCTGGCCCGCGCCGGGGTGGTGTCGATCTTGCCGTGGAGGATGAGGTCCCGGGCCTGCCCGGCCAGAACCAGCCTTCGCCGGTCGGCCTTCATCGAGAGTTTCGGAACCTTCTTGCGGTGCCGCATCAGCCCTCCTTCTCCGAGCGCAAGCGATGACCGAGTTCGGCCAAACGCTGCTCCAGCTTGGCTAGAGTTTTCTCGCCCAGTCCATGGATGTCCGAGATCTCCTCGCGCGTGCGGGAAAGGAGGTCCCCCAAAGTGACAACGCCCGCCTCCTTGAGCAGGTTACAGGCGCGAATTTCGAACCCGAGCTCCGTCAGAGGCTGATCGTATTCGCCGGGAGCTTTGGTAGCAGGAGCGCTGGGCGCCTCCACCTTCTCCAGAAGGGCCAAATGTCGCTGGAGGATGCTCACTGCTTCCTGGACGGCCTCACGCGGGCTGATCGTTCCCGTAGTCCATACGTCCAAGATCAACCGCTCGTAGCCAGAGCGGCCGCCCACCCGGGTTTCCTCCACCAGGAAGTTCACCTTCTCGATGGGGGAGAAGTCTGCATCCACGGGGATGAGGCCCAGGGGCGCGTCCTCCCGCTTGTTTTCCTCGGCGGGCTTGAACCCCCGGCCCACCTCCACCTCCATTTCCATTTCCAACTTTGCTCCTTCTTCCAGTGTGGCAATGTAGTGATCGGGGTTGACAATGGTAAGGCCTGAAGGAACTTGGATATCCCGCGCGCGGACCTCGCCCGGCCCGACGGCGTTCAGGTACAGGCGATAGAGTTCAGAGTCAGTGGCGCGGATGGCCAAACCTTTGAGGTTGAGGACAATGTTGAGGATGTCCTCTCGCACGCCTTCGATGACGTCGTACTCGTGATATTTCGCGGGAATATAGACGCGCACCACCGCGGCCCCAGGGATGGAAGAGAGGAGAACCCGGCGCAGGGCGTTACCCAGGGTGGTGGCGTAGCCACGCTCCAAAGGAGCCAGGACGAGCCGACCATAGCGGTCGGTGTGTTCCTCCCAGCGCACCTCTTCCGGAAAAGTAAAGTCTGCCATATCAGCGAGAGTAGTACTCCACAATGAGGCTGGTGTCCACGGCGTGTTCCACTTCCTCCAGATTGGGTTCAGCATTCACCTGGACACGCAAGCCTTCCAAGTCCCGGGTGAGCCAACTGGGCACAGGCCGGCGATCGGCGATCTCCCGGATCACCGGTCCGAGCTTTTGTTTGGACTGGAGGCGCACTTCCACAATATCACCCTCCTCCACGAGGTAAGAGGGGATGTTGGTCACCCGTCCATTGACGAGAAAATGTCCGTGGGAGACAAGCTGCCGGGCTTGGGCGCGGGACACGGCGAAGCCCGCGCGGTACACCACGTTGTCCAAGCGCCGCTCCAAGAACTTCAGGAGGGCCTCACCGGTGACACCCTTGAACGCCTTCGCCCATTCCACATACCGGCGGAACTGCTCTTCCCTGAGGCCGTAGATCCTCTTGAGCTTCTGTTTCTCCCGGAGGCGGATGGCGTAGAGGCTCATGCGACGGCGGAAGCGACCGTGCTGGCCAGGCAGACGAGGCCTGCGGGAAAGGGCGCACTTTGGGGAATAACACCGATCGCCCCGGAGGAAAAGTTTCACCCCTTCACGACGACATATTCGGCACTTAGCTTCCGTGTGTTTTCCCATCATTCCTCCTAACTATGGGGGGTGGGGGTGACGTTTTTCACTTCTTCCACTTGAATCCCCGAAGCGCGGAGCGTCTGGATGACCGGCTGACGACCTGGCCCGGAACCATCCACCGTCACGACCACCGTGCGAATCCCCATGTCTTTCATCTCGCGCACCAACGCCTGGCAAGCAAGCTGCGCGGCATAAGGCGTACCTTTACGGGACCCGCTGAACCCCGCAGTACCACCGGACTGCCAGGTCAAAGTGTTCCCTTCTAGATCGGTGAGGGTGAGAATGGTGTTGTTGAACGTTGAATGGATGTGAACACGGGCTCGCTCGAGCCGAATGTTCTTCTTTTTGCGCGCCTGGGCCTGCGGGCTCATGTTTACTCCTTCTGTTTACGCGTACGGCGGCCTGCCTTGTCCGGGCGAGGCCCCTTCCAGGTGCGGGCGTTCGTACGGGTGCGCTGCCCCCGCACAGGAAGACCTACCTTGTGGCGAAGGCCCCGATAACAGCCGATGTCGATGAGCCGCTGAATGTTTGCCCGAACCTGGCGCCGCAAGTCACCCTCCACCGGATAAGACTCCACTTCTTGCCGAATGGCTGTCACCTGCTCTTCCGTGAGATCCATGACCCGGGTGGTTGGGTCCACCCCGGTTTTGGCCAGGATCTTTTTCGCCAACGAGGGGCCGATCCCGTAGATATAGGTCAACGCCACGTCGATCCTCTTTTTGGCCGGAAGGTTTACCCCTGCAATTCTCGCCATAGCATCACCCCTGCCTCTGCTTATGCTTAGGATTGCGACAAATCACCCAGAGGCGCCCTCGGCGCCGAATAACCTGGCACTTTTCGCAGATCTTTTTCACTGAGCTCCGGACCTTCATGCCCTCCTCCTAGCTCTCCCGGTACACGATGCGCCCGCGGGTCAAGTCATAGGGCGAAAACTCGCACACCACCCTGTCTCCCACCACAACCCGGATGAGGTTCCGACGCATCCGGCCAGAGGTCACGCAAATTGCTTCATGACCGGTTTCCAAACGCACACGGTACATACTGTCTGGAAGCACCTCGATCACTTCGCCTTTCGCCCTGATCAGTTCCTTTTTCCCCAAATCTCCTCCCCAATCCATTCCGTCAAAACCCACGGGCCGTCCGCGGTCACCGCCACCATCTCCTCGAAGTGGGCGGCCAGCGTCCCCCCGCCAGTGACCACTGTCCACCCATCCGGAAGAACTCGTGTGGGAAGATCATCCCCTTTCAGCATGGGCTCCGGACAAAGGACCATTCCCTCTCTGAGCACCGGCCCAAACCCGGGCGGGCCGAAGTTCGGAATTTGTGGATCTTCGTGCAGGGAGCGGCCTATTCCGTGCCCTACAAACTCCCGCACCGGATAAAACCCATGTTTTCTGGCTGTGGACTCAATAGCATAAGACAAATCCGAAACGTGTGCTCCCATCTTAATGGCCTCGATGGCCGCCCGCAAGGCGTCCAGGACCGCGACCACCAGCCGCAGCGCCTCCGCCGCGGGCTGGCCCACCGCCACCGTCACCGCTGCATCCGCGTAATACTCGGCCCGGCGAAGCCCAAGGTCCAGGGAGACCACGTCTCCTTCCCTGAGCACCCGCCGAGGGCTAGGAATACCGTGTACGACCTCGTCGTTCACGGAAACACACACCGTAGCAGGGTATCCTTGATACCCCTTGAAAGCTGGGACAGCTCCGGCAGCCCGAAGCGACCGCTCTGCCCACTGGTCCAGCTCCGCCGTAGTCACCCCTGGCTCCACCCGGCGCACCAGCTCCCGCAGGGTCTCCCGGAGCAGTCTGGCGTTCTCCGCCACTAGTTCCAGCTCTCGTTCCGTTTTAATGGCGATCATGCGCGTAAGATCTCAGCTATAGCCTGAAAAACTTCGTCGGGAGACCGGTCAGCCCGGACCCGATGCAAGAGACCCCGGCTTTGGTAATAGGCCACCAGAGGTGCGGAATCCTTCATGTACACCGCAAACCTGTGCCTCACCACTTCGGGCTTGTCGTCTTCCCGTTGAATGAGCTCTCCTCCGCAGAGATCGCACTTTCCAGGGACTTTGGGAGGTTGGGTCACGAGGTTGTACACCGCGCCACAGCTTGCGCAGATCCGCCGACTGGAAAGCCTGCGCACCACCTCTTCCTCATCCACTTCGAAGAAGATGACCAGATCCACACAGGTAAACCGCTCCAGGCCTTCCGCCTGGGCCCGGGTACGGGGGAAACCGTCAAACAGTACACCCTGTTGGGCATCCACGCGCTGCCTGACCATGCTCAAGATGACCTCATCGGGCACGAGTTCGCCCCGTGCCATGTATCCCTTGGCCAGCTGCCCAAGCGGGGTATTCCGGTTCACCTCTTCCCGGAGCATGTCGCCCGTGGAAACGTGGATGAACCCGAATTCTCGAACCAGACGGGCTGCCACTGTGCCTTTCCCCGCACCAGGAGGCCCCAGAAGAACGAGGTTCTTCATCCTCTCCTCCCCAGGAAACGGGCACCTTTGATGAGGGACTCGTACTGGCGCATGATGAGGTGAGCTTCGATCTGCATGATCGTGTCAATTCCCACGCCCACGAGGATGAGGAGGGAGGTTCCGCCGAGCCAGAAACCTCTGATGCCGGAAATGGCCCGGAAAATGTAGGGCAGAACGGCAATGCCCGCCAGGAACAGTGCTCCCACAAGGTTCAAGCGATTGAGAATATCTCGGAGATATTGGGCTGTGGGCGATCCGGGCCGCACCCCAGGCACAAACCCGCCCGCCTCCCGCAGGTTCTTCCCCACCTCCTCCGGGTCAAACACCAAGGAAGCGTAGAAATAGGTGAAAAAGATGGTGAGGGCTACGTAGGCCAAAAGGTACACCCAACTTCCGGGCTCCACATAGGTCTGCAGCCAGCGCAGGCTAGGAATCCAGGAGGCGATGGAGCTAGGGAGGCTGAGAATGGCGGAAGCGAAGATGATGGGGATCACACCGCCCATGTTCACCCGGAGGGGGAGATAGGTGGAGTGGCCACCGTACACCCGCCGGCCGGTGGTGCGTTTGGCGTACTGCACAGGAATGCGGCGCTGACCCTGCTGCATGATCACGGTGAGGCCCACCACGGCCACAAACACCACTACCAAACCAATGGCCCATAGGGGATGAACTGTTCCGGTGGAAATTTCGATATAGGTGGACTGAATTTCCGCGGGGAAGCGCGCCACAATCCCGGCCATGATCAACATGGATATTCCGTTCCCAATACCATTTTCAGTGATGCGCTCTCCAATCCACATGAGGAAAATACTCCCCGTAGCTAAGGCAATGATGGAGGTTATGAAAAATCGCGGCGTAGGATCAGCTAGACCATAGGTGATGGCCAGGTAGCTAAAAGCATAGCCCTGAGTGAGGGACATAAGGACTGTACCCCACCGCGTGTACTGGGTGAGCTTTTTTTGCCCTTCTCTCCCTTCTTCCCGCAGCTTCTTTAGGGCTGGAACCACGGGCATGAGGAGGGAAATGATGATGGACACGTTGATGTAGGGGATGACGCCGAGGGCGAAGAGAGAGAAGTTCTGGAGCGCTCCTCCGGTGAAGAGGTTCAAAAACTGGAGAAGACCGGCACCTAAAGCTTGGGACAGAATCTGCCCCAAGGCCTCGGTTTTGATGCCCGGGATTGGAATATACACGCCAATACGATAGACGAGGAGCATGCCCAAGGTATAAAGAATGCGCTTGCGCAGCTCCTCCACAGCGAAAACCTGTTGCGCGCGGCGAAGCACCCTAGACCTCCTCGGCCCGGCCGCCGGCCGCCGCGATTTTCTCCTTGGCCGTGCGACTGAATTTGTGGGCCCTGACGATAAGGGACTTCCGAAGCTCCCCGCCGCCCAAGATCTTCACCCCATCTTTAATATCTCTGACGAGCCTCTTCTCCCATAGCTTCTCAGGGGTAACCTCCTCGCCGGGGGAGAAGTGCTTCTCCAAAAGGCCCACGTTGACCACCGCGTAATCCTTGGCCAGGGGATTATGAAACCCACGCTTGGGGAAGTGCATCCAAAGGGGCGTTTGTCCGCCCTCATATCCTGGGCGCATGCGCACACCGGCGCGGGCCTTTTGCCCCTTCGTGCCCCGGCCGGACTCGTGCCCACCGTGGCCAGAGCCATAGCCTCGGCCAACCCGCTTCTTTCGGGGCTTGGCCCCAGGCGCAGGACGCAGGTCATTCAGATTCTTTGCCATCTTCGGCCTCCACAATCTCCTGGAGTGTCTTGCCCCGACGTTTGGCTACCATGTGGGGGCTCTCCAACTGGGCCAGGGCAGCCAACGTGGCCCGGGCCAAATTCAGGGGGTTCGTGGAGCGTAGGGCCTTGGTCAACACGTCCTTGATCCCGGCCATGCGGCACACGGCACCCACGGTGCGGCCGGCAATAACGCCCGTACCCGGGTAGGCCGGGCGCAGGAGAACTTTGGCCGCTCCATATTCGCCCAACACCTCGTGGGGGATGGTCCCGTTCACCAGGGGCACCTCCACCATGTTTTTCAGAGCGTCGCGAATGGCCTGCTGCACAGCTTGAGGAATCTCGATGGACTTGCCCATGCCCACCCCCACCAGCCCGGCGCCGTTGCCCACCACCACCACGACCCGAAACCGCATGCGCTTTCCGCCCTTGGTGACCCGTCCGACCCGGCGGATCTCGATGACCTCGTTTTGTAACTGCTCAGGAACCTGGGTGATCAAAACTCCAGCCCTCCCTCCCGGGCCGCCTCCGCCAAGGCCCGCACCTTGCCGTGATAGGGATAACCGCCCCGGTCGAATACAACCTTGTGGATCCCCTGAGCGCGTGCGCGCTGGGCCAAAACCTTCCCCACCAGCCGCGCAGCTTCGACGTTGTCTGATTTGATCTGGTCCCGAATCTCTGGATCCAGGGTGGAGGCCGCCACCAACGTGCGGCTGCCCCCGGGCTGGGTGTCGTCGATGATCTGCGCGTACATGTGCTGAAGGCTTTTGTACACACAGAGCCGGGGGCGCTCGGGCGTGCCCACAATCCGGCGCCTGATGCGCATGTGCCTCTTGATCCGCTGCGCATTACGGGAAAGTTCAGCCATAGCTATCACGCCTTCGCTCCAAGTTTGCCCACCTTGCGCACGATTTCTTCGCCTTTGTAGCGAATGCCCGTGCCACGATAGGGCTCGGGCGGTTTGATATGGCGAATGTCTGCCGCCACTTGCCCCACCCAATATTTATCGATCCCACGCACGATGATGCGGGTGGGCTCAGGCACTTCCACCTCCACGCCTTCCGGGATGGGGAAGCGCACAGGATGGGAAAAGCCGAGCTCCATCACCAAAGTGCGCCCCTCCAGCTTAGCCCGATACCCCAACCCCTGGATCTCCAGCTCTTTCTCCCATTTTTTCGTGACGCCTTGGACCATGTTGGCGATGAGAGCTCGATACAAGCCATGGCGAGCACGGAAAGCAGCCCGTTCGCCCTTGCGGGTCACCACGACTTTCCCATCCTCAACGGCGATGGAGACGTACTCCGGATCATACGGGCAGCGCAGGCTGCCCAAGGGCCCCTGCACCACGACCTCCCCGGGCAGAACCTCAACCTTGACCTCGGCTGGCAAAGGGATCGGCTTTTTGCCCACTTTAGACATGGACCACCTCACCAGACTTCGCAGAGGAGCTCACCGCCGATGCGGCGCCGCCGCGCCTCGCGGTCCGTCATCACCCCTTGCGGGGTAGAGACGATGACGATTCCCAGGCCTTGATAGGGACGGGGCAACTCCCGCACACCGGCGTAGACCCGGCAGGACAGCCGACTCAGCCGGCGCAGACCCCGGATCGCCGGGCGCCAGGTGCGCGTCCCCTCCCGCAGGTACCTGAACTTGATCCGGAGCACCGGGTAGCTTCCAGTGTCGTCCACCTCGTACCCCGCAATGTACCCTTCCTCCTGGAGGACCCGGGCGATTTCTACCTTCAGGCGGGAGGCGGGCAGCACCACTTCGGGGGCCCGGCGGGCCAAGGCATTGCGGATGCGCGTGAGCATGTCAGCGATGGGATCGATCACGGTCATCCTCTCCTCCTCACCAGGACGCCTTCTTCACTCCAGGTATTTGCCCGTCCAGTGCCAGTTTGCGAAAACACATGCGGCAGAGACCAAAATCCCGAATGTATCCGCGCGACCGCCCGCACAAAAGGCACCGGTTCCGCTGCCGCACCCGGAACTTCTGCGGCTTTCCCATCTTTTCAATTTTACATTTGCGCGCCATGTTCGCCCCTATTTCTTCCGAAACGGACATCCCAAAGCAGCCAAGAGATGATAAGCTTCTTCGTCGGTCTTGGCGGTGGTCACGATCACCACATCCATCCCCTGCGGCCGAACTACATCGTCGTAGCTCACCTCGGGAAACGCCATCTGGTCAGGAATGCCAAGGGCAAGATTGCCACGGCCATCGAAGGAATCAGGATCCACACCCTTGAAGTCCCGGATGCCCGGCAACACCACGCGGAAGAGCTTGTGTAAGAACTCGTAAGCTCGCACCCCCCGCAAGGTGACCGTGCACCCGATGGCATCGCCTTTCCTGATCTTGAAATCGGAGATAGCCTTTTTAGCCCGCGTTACCACGGGCTTCTGCCCAGCGATCTGGGTGAGATTCTTCACCGCCCCCTCCAAGACCTTGGGATCGTCGTGTTTGCCAACCCCCATGTTGATCACAACCTTTTCGATCCGGGGAACCTGTAAGACATTCCGGTAACCCCGCTCCCTAAGGAGCTTGGGCACGATTTCTTGCTTGTATCGTTCGTAAAGAAGCATGGTTTTATGGGAAGGTAGCTCCGCACTGTTTGCACCGCCGGAGCTTGCGGCCCTCGACCCAGGCAAACCCCACACGGGTGGGCACCCCACACTCCGGACAGATGAGTTTCACGTTCGAGATGTGGATGGGGGCCTCTTTCTTAATGATCCCCGGCTCCCGCACCGTGGCCGTGGGGCGCTGGTGCTTGGTCACAATGTTCACGCCCTCCACCAACACGCGCTCCCCCTCAGGAAAGACCCGCAGGACTTTCCCGACCTTGCCCCGGTCGTCGCCGGCGATGATTTTTACCCGGTCGTCCTTCTTGATCTTGGCCATCTTCTTCCCCTCACACCACCTCGGGAGCGAGGGAAATGATACGCATCATCCCCTTGTCCCGCAGTTCCCTCGCCACTGGCCCGAACACCCGAGTTCCCACGGGCTGTAGGCTCTTGTCCACCAAAACCACGGCGTTGTCGTCGAAGCGAATAGTGCTCCCGTCGGCCCGGCGGAAGGCTTTACGCGTGCGCACCACCACGCCCCGTACGATGTCGCCCTTGTCAAATTGAGCGGTGGGGAGCCTCTTTTTCACCGAGACCACGATGATATCCCCTATTTCTGCCGTTCGCTTCTTCCCCAGGACATTAATGCACTCCACCTCTTTGACGCCGGTGTTGTCGGCCACCACTAGACGCGTACGCAGCTGGACAGCCATGGCTATTGAGCGCGGCGAACGATCTCCACCAGCCGCCACCGCTTGAGCCTGGAGAGCGGCCGGGTCTCCTCGATGCGCACCAAGTCCCCAACCCGCGCCTGTTGGGCTTCATCGTGCACGTAATACTTGGTGCGCCGCCGGACATATTTGTGGTAGAGGGGATGCTCCACCAGCCTTTCCTCCACCACCACGATGGTCTTCTGCATCTTGTCGCTCACCACCACCCCGAGACGTTGTTTGCGCCTACCCATAACGCACCCCCCGTTCCCGCAACACAGTAAGGGCCCGGGCAATATCCCGCTTGGTCTTTTGGAGCTCCGCGGTGTTGGTGAGCTGGCCAGAGGCCACTTGGAAGCGCAGGTTCAAGAGCTTGCGCTTCCACTCCTGGACCTTTTGCTTCAACTCTTCGTCGGTGAGTTCCCGCAGGTCCCGGGCTTTCATACGGCCACCCCCACTTGCATTCGGCGAACCAGTCGCGTGGCGATCGGCAGTTTTGCTGAAACCTTGCGGTGGATCTCTTTAGCTTCCTCCTCGGTAACCCCGGTGAATTCGAACAGTACCCGCCCAGGTTTCACCACCGCCACCCAGCCCACCACATCGCCCTTCCCCTTGCCCATGCGGGATTCCGCGGGTTTCTTCGTATAGGGCTTGTCCGGAAAAATACGGACCCAAACTTTGCCCTTTGGGGTGGAATGAGCCAACACCGTGCGGGCGGCCTCGATCTGCTGGGCCGTGAGCCAGACACGCTCCAATGCTTGGATTCCGTAGTCCCCGAAGGCCACGGTGTTTCCACGGCTGGCCTTGCCCTTGATGTGGCGGCCCTTCTGCTGCTTGCGGTACTTCGTGCGCTTGGGCGCCAAAAGTGCCATTTACTTCACCTCCACCCGCTTTTCCTTGAATGCCCAAATCTCACCCCGAAACACCCAGGCTTTGACTCCAATCACCCCGTATTTCGTCCAGGCAATGGCGGAGCCGAAATCCACGTCAGCGCGAAGGGTCTGGAGGGGAACCCGGCCTTCCTTTATCTCCACAGAATGGGACAACTCCGCGCCGCCCAGCCGCCCGGAAACCCGGATCTTTACCCCTTGTGCACCGGCGGCCATCACTCGGCGGATGGCCTCTTTGATGGCCCGATAAGGATTGACCCGGTTCTCGATTTGAAAAGCCACGTCCTGAGCCACAAGCACAGCCTCCAGCTCGGGCTTATCCACCTCCATCACATGTACCGCCATCTCCCGGCCCGTCAGGTTCCGCAGGCGCTCCTGGAGGGCCATGATCTCCGCCCCACCCCGGCCGATGATGATGCCCGGACGAGCGGCGCGGATGATGACCTTGGCCCGCGCCTCGGTGGCCCGCTCGATCTGAACTTCCGCAATCCCCGCCCCGCGATACGTCCGCTCGATGTAGTCGCGGATACGCCGGTCCTCCACCACATACGCGGGAACCCTGCCCTTCGGGGCAAACCAGGTGGAGCGCCATTTGCGGAGAACCCCCACACGAAATCCCACCGGATGCGTCTTCTGACCCATCAGCCCTCCTTCTCCGCCACAGCCACAGTGATGTGGGAAAGGCGCCGTTGGATGATGTCGGCCCGCCCGAAAGCCCGCGGATTCAAGCGCTTGAGCCGCGGGCCCTCGTCCACGTAGGCCTTCACTACCCAAAGGTTCGTCTCGTCCATCTCGAAGTTGTTCACGGCGTTAGCCACTGCCGAATCCAGCACCTTCTTGATGATCCGGGCCGCCTTCTTCGGGGAGAGGGCCAAAAGCCGCCGAGCTTCGGCCACGGGTTTACCCCGGATCTCGTCGATCACCAGCCGCGCCCGCAAGGGCGAAACCCGGACGAAGCGCGCCCGTGCCACCGCTTCCCGCATGGCTCACCCCCTACTTCGGAGCGGGCGGAGTCTTCTTCTTGACCCCGCCGTGCGCCCGGAACGTGCGGGTGGGAGCAAACTCGCCCAACCGATGCCCCACCATGGCCTCTGTGACCCGCACGGGGACGTGGGTACGCCCGTTGTGGACGTAGATGGTCAACCCCACCATCTCCGGGGTAATCATCGACGCCCTGGACCAGGTCTTGATCTCGCTGATCAAACCCCGCTTGAACTTCTCCACCTTCTCCAGGAGGTTCGGGTCCACAAACGGCCCCTTTTTCTTGGACCTGGCCATCACTTCCTCCTCTTCCGCGGCTGAACGATCCACCGATCGCTGGGCTTCCTCTTCCGGGTGGGCACGCCCCGCGCGGGTTTGCCCCAGGGCGTCTTGGGCGAACGCCCCTCACCGGTGCGGCCCTCGCCGCCGCCGTGGGGATGATCGTCGGCGCCCATGGCTGTGCCGCGCACCGCCGGCCTCCATCCTTTGTTGCGCCGCCGGCCGGCTTTCCCGTACCGAACGTTCTTGTGGTCAGGATTGGAAACCTGCCCCACTGTGGCCATGCACGCGGGATGGAAGGCCCGAATCTCCCCGGAAGGGAGACGAAGGATAACCCGGTCCTCCTCTTTGCTCAACACCTGTGCTGCCGTCCCCGCCGCCCGGGCGATCTTTCCCCCGGAACCCGGGTAGAACTCCACACTGTGCACAAGCGTTCCGGTGGGAATGCTGCGCAGAGGAAGCGCGTTGCCCAGTTTAGGCTCCACATCCTCCCCGGCCGTGACGGTCTCGCCCACCCGTAGCTCCACCGGGCTGATGATGTACCGCTTCTCACCATCAGCGTAGTGGAGAAGGCTAATCCAAGCGGACCGGTTTGGATCGTATTCCACAGAGACGACCTTGGCGGGAACACCCTTCTTCTCCCGGTAGAAGTCGATCAGCCGGTAAAGGCGCTTGTGGCCGCCGCCCCGGTGACGCACGGTAATGCGGCCCTGACTATTGCGGCCGGCATGGCGACGAAGAGGGGCTACCAAACTCTTCTCAGGCTCATCCGCGGTGAGCTCGGAAAAATCCGACAGCGCCGCGTGCCTTTGCCCAGGCGTAACCGGCTTCAGCTTCTTCAGTCCCATTCGACATCACCCCGTAATCTCGATCTTGTGGCCGGGCGCAAGCCTCACCACCGCTCGCTTCTCCATGTTGGTCCGCCCGTGCCGGCGGTCCAGCCGAGTCCGCCGTGGTTTCCCCTGCCGGTGCATGGTCCACACCTTCTCCACCTTTACCTTGAACAGCTCCTCCACGGCCTGACGGATCTCCGGCTTGGTCGCGCCAGGATGTACCTCAAACGTGTACTTCCCGGCCTCCATCTCCCGCCAGGTCTTCTCCGAAAGAATGGGACGGATGATGATGTCTTCAGGCGCTAACCTGGGCATGGCTCAACCTCCTGGCAAGGGCCTCCACCGCCTTCTGAGTCAAAAGAAGGGCCTCGTGTTCCAAGACGGTGTAAGTCGTGAGAAGATCGGCGCGATGGCAATCCACACCCGGGATGTTGGCGAAAGATTTGTGCACTGGAACCTGGTACTCTTCAGGCGCCACCACCACGAGAGTTCTTTCTGGAACACCCAGCCGGGAGAGAAGGGCCACCGCCTCTTTTGTGCGCGGCCGGGGGAACTCCAAACAGTCGATGAGCCAAATTTGGCCCTCCTGGGCCCGGGTGGAGAGCGCGCAAGCCAAAGCCTTGCGCCGCATTTTCTTGGGGAGGTCCATATTCCAATCCCGGGGCTTCGGTCCGAAGGTTACCCCCCCGTGTCGCCAAAGGGGGGAACGAATGGAACCGTGCCGAGCACGCCCTGTGTGCTTCTGGGGCCAGGGCTTGCGGCCACCCCCGGCCACCTCCCCCCGCCCTTGGGCAGAGGCCGTTCCCTGCCGGCGATTGGATAAATGGGCTCGCACCGCCCGCCACAGGAGGTCCTCGTTCCCCGCTAGCCCGAACACTTCCGGCGGTAGTTCCACTTCCACCGGCTCGGCCGTGGGCTCATGGAAACGGTACAGTTTAGCTTTGGGCATGATGCTTCCTTATCCGGAGAAAGCCTGAGCGCGTACCCGGCACAGAACCTTTAAGCACCAGGAGGCCATGGTCTTTGTCCACGGCCAACACCTGGAGGTTGCGCACGGTCACGCGCTTTGCGCCATACTGGCCGGGATAGCGTTTGCCTTTGACCACCTTACGCAGGCCCGTAGGGCCGGCCGTACCTGGTCGGCGAATCCATTTGTGTCCATGCGAACCAGGCCGGCTGCGAAATCCCCAGCGCTTGATGGTTCCAGCAAAGCCCCGACCCTTGGAAATCCCGGTTATGTCCACCAACTCTCCTTCGGAGAAGACCTCGACCCCCAACTCTTGGCCCACCTGATATTGGCTGGGGTCAGGAACTTTCGCCTCGAACAGGAAACGCCTGGGCTCGACCCCCGCTTTCTTGAAGTGCCCCCGAATAGGTTGAGTGAGCTCGCGCTCTTTCACCTTCCCGGCTGCCAGTTGCACAGCCGAGTAGCCGTCCTTCTCCGGAGTTTTGATCTGCACCACCACCGCGGGTTCCACTTGGACCACAGTGGCCGCGAGGGTCCGCCCCTCTCCGTCAAACCATTGGGTCATACCCACTTTTCTCCCCAGCATGACGAAAGCCATGGCGTCCCTCACAGCTTGATCTCCACGTCGATTCCTGCGGGAAGCTCCACGTCCATGAGGGCGTTGATCGTGGCGGCCGTGGGCTCCCGAATGTCCAAAAGACGCTTGTGGATCTTGAGCTCAAAGTGTTCCATGGATTTCTTGTCCACGTGGGGCGAGCGTAGGACCGTGTACAGGTGACGCTCCGTGGGGAGCGGAATGGGCCCGCTGATCTTGGCGCGGGTGGGCTTCACCGCCTCCACGATCTTGCGCACCGCCTCGTCCACCAGCTCGTGGTCGTAACCCCTTATGCGTATACGGATCTTTTCCCTAGCCATAACCTCGGCTCCTCAGCACCGCCTGGGCCAGGTCCTCCGGCACCGCTTCGTAGCGGGCCACCCGCAGGGTGTGAACAGCACGCCCCTGGGTCAGGGAACGTAGCTGTGTAGCGTACCCAAAAGTCTCCACCACGGGGAGGGTACACCGAATGATGTCCACCGTTCCCCGGGTTTGGATGGCGTGGATCTCACCCCTGCGGCGGCTGAGATCCGAAACAACCTCGCCCAGGTACTCGCTGGGCGTGATTATATCGCCCTCAGCCACCGGCTCCAGGAGAATAACCCCGCCCTCCTGCAAAGCGCGCTTCAGTGCCTGCGTCCCAGCCGCTTCAAATGCCACTTCCGTGGATTCCAAAGGATGAAATTTCCCGGAAAGGAGGACCGCCCGCACGTCCGTTACAGGAAAACCTCCGATGGGGCTGGCCGCCAGAGCCCCAACCACGCCGCGCCGCACCGCTTCCACAAGAGGAACGGGAAGCATATCCTCAGGAACCTCGGCCCGAAACTCAAAACCCCCACCCCGAGGCAAAGGCTCGAAGCGCAAATGTACCCAGGCATATTGCGGCTTCCCACCCACGACCTTTTTGAACTCCTCCACCACCTCGATCGGACGGACCAGCGTCTCCTTGTACACCACCTGCGGCTTCCCCACCCGATGCGGCACGCCGAACTCCTCGCGCAACCGGCGCAGCAACACCTCCAAGTGCAGCTCGCCCATACCGCCCACGAGGATTTGGCCGGTGAGCTCGTCGTCCTGAACTTTGAACGTGGGATCCTCTTGAGCCAATTTGACCAGAGCCTCGCGCAAACCTGGTTCGTCCTTCTCCGAGCGCGGCTCCACCGCCAAAAACACCACGGGCTCAGGAAAGGCAATGGGCTCGAAGAGAATGGGATGTTCCGGGTCACAGAGGGTGTTTCCGGTGTAGGCGGGAGCGGAAAGGATCAGACCCACGATGTCCCCGGCCATGGCCTGGGGCATTTGTTCCCGTTTATTGGCGTGAAGCCGGAAAATCCGGGTCACCCGGGCCCGGGTGCCCTGCGTGGCATTGAGCACCATCTGCCCCTCGCTCAGGGTTCCCGAATAGATGCGGGTATACAGAAGTCGGTCGGCATAGAGATCGGTGAAAACCTTGAACACCAGGGCGGCGAAGGGCTCCGCTGGATCAGGCCGCCGGATCTCCTGCGCTTCGCCGCCCAAAGCTGTGCCCCGGGCCGGGGGAAGATCCTTGGGAGAGGGAAGAAAATCCACCACTGCATCCATAAGGGGCTGCACCCCTATCTTCTCGTAGGCGGAACCACCGAAGACCGGAACCCAAAGATGTCTTAACGTGGCTTCCCGCAGAACCTGCACCGCCAGATCTTGGGGAATCTCCTTTCCCGCCAGGTAAAGTTCAGCGATCTTGTCGGAGAGTTCGCTCAGCTTTTCCCAAAGCTGGTCCCGCCAGATCTGTGCTTCGTCCCTGATCTCAGGGGGAACAGGAAGATACTGGAACTCCCGCCCCAAGCTTGCAGGATCCCATCGCATGGCTTGGAACCGCAGAAGATCCACGAGGCCCCAGAGGCCGTCTTCGGGGTCGCGCCAGGGGTAGACCAAAGGCAAGGACACCGCTCCGAGCTTGGCTTCGATGTCCGCAAAAGCCCTGGCGAAATCAGCCTCTGGCCGATCGAGCTTGTTGATGAACGCCAGGCGTGGGACACGGTAGCGGTCGGCCTGGCGCCAAACTGTCTCCGATTGGGACTCCACCCCCTCCACCCCGGAAAAAAGAACAACGGCTCCGTCCAGAACGCGTAAGCTCCGCTCTACCTCCACCGTGAAGTCCACATGGCCGGGGGTATCCACGATGTTGATCTGGTGCCCGCGCCAAAACACGGTGGTCGCCGCAGCGGTGATGGTGATCCCGCGCTCCCGCTCCTGGTCCATCCAGTCCATCTCGGTGGTGCCCTCATGGACTTCCCCCATCTTGTGGATCTTCCCCGCGTAAAACAGGATGCGCTCGGTAAGGGTGGTCTTGCCGGCGTCGATGTGGGCGATGATTCCAATGTTGCGAACCCTGCGTAAATCGTAGGGGTCGGCCATGGGGAAGGAGGGGGATCACCAGCGGTAATGAGCGAAAGCGCGGTTGGCCTCGGCCATGCGGTGAGCTTCCTGTTTGCGGGCGATCGCTCCGCCCTCTCCTTTGGCGGCAGCAATGATCTCGGCCGCGAGGCGCTCGGCCATGGTCTTCTCCGGGCGCTCCCGGGCCGCATCCCGGATCCATCGCAGAGCCAAGGTCGTCTGCCGGTGCGGGGGAACCTCAAATGGGACTTGATAGGTAGCGCCACCCACCCGGCGAGAGCGCACCTCCAGTTTGGGCATACAGTTTTGCACTGCTTTGAGAAAGGCCTCCAAAGCCGGCCCCTCCCCGCGCTTCTCGATCAAAGCGAAGGCTTCGTACACAATCCGCCGGGCCAGAGATTTCTTCCCGTCCCACATGATGTAGTTGATGAACTTCTCCACAAGTTTTGACCCGTAGCGGACGTCGGGCAGAACATCCCGGCCAGGGATCACGATGTCGTAAGTGGTCATCTCATCCCTCCTTGGGCCTGCGGGTTCCGTAGCGAGAGCGACTTTGCCGCCGCCCCTCCACACCGGCCGCGTCCAGGGCTCCCCGCACGATGTGGTACTTCACGCCCGGCAAATCCTTCACTCGCCCGCCGCGGACGAGAACGATGGAGTGCTCTTGGAGATTGTGCCCCTCACCGGGGATGTAGGCCGTGACCTCCCGCCCGTTGGACAGGCGCACCCGTGCCACCTTGCGCAGGGCGGAGTTCGGCTTTTTGGGGGTGCGGGTGAACACGCGCAGACAAACACCCCGTTTTTGCGGACATCCCGCCAAAGCCACCGATTTGCTCTTCCACGGGTTCGGTTTTCTCCCGTGCTTCACCAGTTGGTTAAACGTGGGCATAGACGATCACCTCGATTCTAGTCTTTTGGGGGCGCAGATTCAACGGAGTTGTCCCGGAGGAACCCCGTTCCCACCGGGATCTTCTTCCCCACCATGAGGCAGGCCTTGAGGCTGTCCAGGGGGTCCTCTTCCCCGCGGAGCGCGGCATCGGCCAAAACTTTAGTGGTTCGCTCGAAGGAAGCCGCAGCCAGCCAGGATTTGCGCACCAAAGCCACCCGGGAGATCCGCAGAAGCTCCCGCTCGCCTTGGGGGAGACGATACTCGGAGATACGCACGGTGCGCGGCTCACCATGCAACTCCGCCCGCACCTGCCGCACACCCAGGGCCACTAGTCGAGCCAGCAACTCCGAGGTCAGTGCTTCCCCAGCCTCGGCCACCACCGTTCCACCCCGCGTGACGGGAGCAAGAAGCTTTGCGCCCACCAGCTCCTCGCGAGCCGCGCGGATCTTCTCGTTTTCCTGGGACAAACGCTCCACCTCCCGCTGGAAAATCTCAAGCGGGACGATGTCGTTGAGGAGAAAGTCGGACTCTCCGGGATCGATGATGCGCACGTTGTTGAGGATCTGCCGGAGCACCACTTCGAAGTGTTTGTCGTGGATGTCCACGCCTTGGGTCTTGTACACCCGCTGGAGCTCCTCGAGAAGATAGTCGAAGGCTTTGCGTACCCCAGCGACCTCCATGAGGTATTGCGGGGGGACCACGCCTTTGGACACGGGATCGCCGCGCTCTACTTTATCCCCTTCCCGAACGATGGCAGCTTCCCTGCACTCCACGTGCGCCCGGAACCGAAACCGTACGTGGCACAGGTCCCCATCCCGCTGGATCTCTTCCACCACCACCGTGTCCGAAAGCCTGGGCCACGCGAGCCGTAGGATCTCTTGTCCGGCCCGCAGAGGAGCACCGTGTTCCACGCGGACCTCCAGCCCAGGGGGAAGGGGAAGGATCACACCCCGGCTGGACCGATGCCGGACGGCCAGGGAGCGGTCGGAGACAAGCACGGTTCCCGCGGCTTCAGCCGTAATGGTCAAGGACCGGGATTTGGTGGTGAGTCTCTGCCCTTCCTCCACCTCCTCCCCGTTCTTCACAAGGATTTGGGCACCGTAGGGCACCATGTAGGAGTAGGTCCGACCATCGCGGCCGTGGAGCACCAGGTGGCGACGCTGTTTTTCCTCTACGATCTCCACACGGCCGGCCACCTCCGCCGCCACCGCCTCCTGGTGAAATTCCTCGGTGAGGCTCTGCCCCTCCTCCACTTCCTCGCCCTGTTTAACCTTCAGGCTCACACCTGGTGGGAGGAGGTACATTTTGTCCAAATCCTCGTCGAGGATGGCCAGATAGTTTTGGTCACCGTCGCGGAAGACAAAAGCTCGGCCATCCCCAGGGCTTCTGAGGGAGAAAAGCTTGCTGCTCTCGATTTCCTCGCCCTCAGCCACCTGAAGGAGAGCCGCGGGGACGATAACTCTACGCGGGTCAGACTCGATTTCCACGATATCCTGGCCGGTGCGCGCTGTCTCCACCCTAAGCACCCGCCCAGAAATCGGAGCCACCGCGGCGTGCGGAGCCTTTGTGGTCCTGCGGGCTTCGAAGAGCTCTTCAGCCCGGGGAAGACCTTGGGTGATGTCGAGCCCGGCCACACCGCCAGTGTGGAAAGTGCGCATGGTGAGCTGAGTACCAGGCTCACCGATGGATTGAGCAGCGATGATGCCTACAGCCGTACCCAAATCCACCAAGCGGTGGAAGGCGTAGTCCATGCCGTAACAGAGCTGGCACACCCCGCCCGGGGTTTGGCAGGTGGCGGGCGACCGCACGATGAACCTGG
Organism: Candidatus Bipolaricaulota bacterium; assembly: GCA_938083225.1. Classification (GTDB taxonomy): domain Bacteria; phylum Bipolaricaulota; class Bipolaricaulia; order Bipolaricaulales; family Bipolaricaulaceae; genus DTER01. The sequence continues at coordinate 20,965 of CALKCH010000053.1, read as the reverse complement.
GGCGTACGCGGATCCTCTCGATCCCCGCGTCCCGCAGCTCTTGGATGAGCTCGGAAGTGAGGGCCTCGTTCGCCCGCAGGAGAACGTGGCCAGTTTGAGGATGCACGACTTCTTGCACGGCCTTGGCCAGATGGGCCCGCTCTTCCACTCCGGGAGCAGTGAGATCGAGCTCTATCTCGAGTTTGCCCACCTTCTCCGCGGTAGCCCGATCGATCAGGGTCCCCGCCGGCACCAGCACCTCGCCCGTGAGCGGGTGATGGATGGGCTCGGCGGTGACTCGACCATAAATGCGCTCGGGGATGTCCTCCATGATCTCGCCCTTGGAGGTAAAGTACAGAGGATCCACCTCCAAGCCCTGGCGGGTTCCGCAGTCATGTTCCCTCACCACCACGTCCACACAGGCATCCACGAGGCGGCGGGTGAGATAGCCGGCGGTGGCCGTACGCAGGGCCGTGTCTGCCGTGCCCTTGCGTGCGCCGTGAGTGGAGATGAAGTACTCGAAAATAGATAGACCCTCCCGGAAGTTAGAGATCACGGGCCACTCGATGACTTGTCCCTGGGGGTCCGCCATGGGACCGCGCATCCCCGCCAGCTGCTTCACCTGGCCCGCGGAACCCCGGGCTCCCGAGGCCACGATCCCGTACACTGGGTTGAACGGGTTGTGCGCCAAGTTCTGCATGGTGACCTTCTCCACCCGGTCCACCGTCTCGCGCCAGACCTGGGTCACCGCTTGATACCGTTGCTCCGCGGTGCACAAGCCCCGCAAGTACATGTGTTGGATGCGGTCCACCTTTTCCTGGGCCTCCTGGACGATCTCCCACTTCTCCGGGGGGATTTCACAGTCCGGAATAGAGATGGTAAGCCCGGAACGTGTGGCAAACAGAAAGCCCAACTCTTTCAGCTGGTCCAGCACTTCCGCAGTCTTCTCCCACCCGTAGCGGAGGAAGCATTCCTCGATTTTGCGGCGCATGCGGCGGGAGTCCCAAAGGAGTTGGTAATCCCGGAGGTCTGGGGGCAGCACTTGGTTCAGGAGGGCCCGTCCGAGCGTGGTTTCCCTGAGCTTCCCATCGATCCGAATCTTCACGGGCGCATGCAAATCGAGATGCCCAAGTTCCCAGGCCTTTAGGGCCTCTTCCACGGAACGAAACGCCTTTCCCTTCCCTTTCCCCTCAGGGTTCAAGAGGGTGAGGTAATAAAAGCCGTACACCTGGTCCTGGGTGGGCAAGGCCAAAGGCCGACCATGGGCCGGGGAGATGATGTTCTTGGAGGAGATCATGAGCTCTTTGGCTTCCCGCACCGCTTCTTGGGACAGGGGCAGGTGTACAGCCATTTGGTCTCCGTCGAAGTCGGCGTTGTAGGGAGGACAAACGTGCGGATGGATTTGAATGGCGTCGCCGTCGACAAGCACAGGTTCGAAGGCCTGGATAGAAAGTCGGTGCAATGTGGGCGCGCGGTTCAAGAGAACCGGATACTCCCGCACCAGCTTCTCCAGGACATCCCACACTTCGGGGAGCTCCCCAGCCAGGGCGCGGTTCTTCACCTCGTCGTAATCTGCGTAGGGAAGCCCTTCGACTTGGGCGAGGATAAAGGGTTTAAAGAGCTCCAAGGCCATCTTTTTGGGAATGCCACACTGATGGAGCTTGAGCTTGGGGTTGACCACGATGACGGCACGGCCGGAGTAGTCCACCCGGCGGCCCAAAAGGTGCCGGCGCAGACGGCCTTGCTTCCCCTGGATCCGCTCGGAAAGGCTCTTGAGGGGCCGGCCATCCCGCCCTTTGATGGGATTGTCCTTCTTCTCGTTGTGGATGAGGGCGTCTACCGCCTCCTGCAGCATCCGCCGCTCGTTGCGGAGGATGATCTCCGGAGCCCCCATCTCCATGAGCTTTTTCAGCCGGTTATTGCGGTTGATGATGCGCCGGTAGAGATCGTTGAGATCTGTGGTGGCAAACTTGCCACCCTCAAGCTGGATCATGGGCCTAAGAGCGGGAGGAAGAACGGGGATGACCTCGAGGACCATGTCCTGGGGGCGATTCCCCGAGCGGCGCAATTGCTCTACCACCTCCAATCGATGGAGGATGCGCCGGCGATCCGTTTGGCTCACGGTACGGTCGAGCTCGTCCCACAGTTCTTCGGCCAAGGCCTCCAGGTTCAGCGCCCCGAGAAGTTTCTTGATCCCCTCTGCGCCGGTCGCAGCCGCGAACGTGCCTGGGTAAGCTCGCTCGTAGGCTCGCACCTCCAGCGTGGAGAGCATCTGCCCCACCCGCAGGGGAGCGTTCTCCGAAACCCGCACCACGAGGTGCGTGAGGTTATCCACCACCTCTACGACCGGGTGACCGTCCACCCCGTCGTAGCGGGCCCGCAGCATCTCGAACATCGTTTGGGAACAAATTTCTCGTGCGGGACGCTCACAGAGGAGCTCGCCCTCCGCCACCTCGTCCCCGTCCTCAACGAACAGCTCTGCGTCCAGGGTCAGGGGATACTCGTGCCGCCCCACCACGAGAACTCGGAACTTCTCCCCGTTTTGGAGCTTCCGCTCCTCAAACTGCACTCGTCCGGCCTCCTCGGCTACGATCCGTGGGCTTGCCGTGAGGAGAAACGCCCGTTCCGCTTGGAACGTGAAAACGCTTTGGAGGATGCGCAGCTCTGTGGCGTACAGGGTCTCCCCGGGTTCCACCTTGGGCGAGGTGGACTGGGTCACGATGTACAGTTCTTCCCGAGCTGTTTCCGTCTCGTAGTAGGCGATGCGCCGGAGATCCCGGCGCTTGATGCCCAGGAGACGGGAGAGGGGGCTGGCCACCCCCTTGAGGTACCAGAAGTGCACCACGGGGCTGGCGAGGTGTATATGCCCCATGTTCACCCGGCGCACCGAGGAGTCCGTAACCAACACCCCGCACTTGTCGCAGGTGATGCCTTCGTACCTTTTCCCTCGGTACTTCCCACAAGCACACTCGTAGTCGTTCTCCGGACCAAAGATCTCCTCGGCATAAAGCCCGCCCCGCTCGGGCTTATGCGTGCGGTAATTGATGGTCTCGGAGTTCGTCACCTCCCCTTTGGACCAAGCCAAGATTTCCTCGGGAGAGGCTAGACCTATACGGATCTTGGCAATGTCATCGCCAGAGATGGGCACCGCTCATCACCCCTTGCTCTCTGAACTACCTTCTCCTCCGCTCTTCTTCCGACGATAGTCGGTGGTGTAAAAACCGCTCCCCTTATAGATCACGCCGAAATGAGAAAGGAGGCGCGTCACCTCATCGGCCCCGCAGCCAGGGCAACGCACCTGGGGCGCCCCGGCGGGAACAAGCTCCCGGAACTCTGTACCACAGCGATCACAACGGAAACGATAAATAGGCATCGCCCACCTCCTTCAGCTCTCATCCAAGCGGGAGAAAAGGTCGCACAGAACCAAAATCATTATTTTACCGGGGGCACTGGGAGGTGCAAGGCCCGCGGCCACACGTGGATCCGCGCGGTCTCCTCTTCTTCTTCAGCCCGGAAACACACGGTCCACGGTCGATCCTGAGGGAAGCCAGCCCAGGCCAAAAGGTGGGCAGCCGCCCGGTGCACAAGCTCCTGGCGCTCCTCTGGCCCCATCCTCGTCCACGGTGCACGTAAAAGTCCCAGGGGGGAACCGGGGATGGGGATGTACAACCGCACGTCTTCGGGCAAAAAGAGATCCTGCAGCTTCACTTGTTCCGCGGGCGTGGAGGCAATCACCAAGAATTGGCCAGGACCCAACCGCACAAAATGCGGAAACTCCAAGAGGCGCACGAAGCTTGCTGTGAATGGGCCTTCTTGGGCCAAAAGCCAGCAGCGCTGAGCAAAATCGGCATTACGGAGAAGGCAGTGCCGGCCATTATGATTGGTGTTCAGGCCCAAACTAGAGGCCAGCTTGCGCAGATGGAAGTCCGCATTTTCCACAGTGAGATCCAAAAAGGCCGTGCGCTCCACAACGCCCGCGAGCTCCGGACGAGTAGGAGGAAGGAGTTTTGCGGAGAGTGGACGCAGAACCCGCCCCTCTAGGCCTAGCTCGTGGTCCAGGGCTAAAAGCTCCTCCTGGTACAGGCCTCCACTCCCCACAACCTCTCCGGTCACGATGAAATCAAACTTTCGCCCGCGCAAGAAGCGCCCGACCCGTCTCAGGAGCACCCGCCGGCAGCTCCCACAGGGAAACATTCGCCCGCCCTCGTGGGGCAAACGAAGAAAAGCACGCTTCAAGGTGACGAAGCGCAGGGGAAAACCCAAGCGCTTAGCCTCCTGGTGCACCGTTTCCTCGCCCAAGAAAAAAGGGGAGCGAAAGAAGACGAAAAAAAGGTCAGTACACCCAGCCTGCTCCACCAATTTGGCAGCGATCCCACTTGCCAGGCTCCCTGAATAGAGGACTACCGCGCGAATGTTCCCCTCCCTCAACGGTGCGGTCGAATCAGCCCATATTTCCCATCTTTTCTTTTGTATACCACCGCCGGTTGCTCGGTTTCGGCCTCGAAGAACACGAGGAACTCCCGCCCGCGCGCCTCCAGCTCCTCCGCGGCTTCCTCTACGGATACAGGCGTGCGAAGATAATCGTCCTCTTCCACGATGGTCTTCCGCAAGGGAGTTCGCTCTACGTTTGGGGAATCCCCGCTCTTGCGCACGCCCCGCAACCTCTCTTTGAACTGCACAAGCTGTCTTTGCATCTTGTCCACTGCCTGGTCCAGGGAGCTGAGCATATCGCCGGCCTCTGCCACCGCCTTGACTACCTTCTTGTTCACGAGGTGGGCGGTGATCTGGACACGATGCACTGAACCCTCCGGCTCCAGGACCACATCCATGCGGGTTATCCGATCAAAATAGCGGGAAAGAACCACCACTTTTTTCTCCACATATTGCCGCATGGCATCGGAACCAGCTTCATAACGGGTCACCACGTGCAAATCCATTCTCCCGCCTCCTTGATTCCATTATAATCAATTAGCTACCTTGGTCAACAGGAAAATCGATGCCTTTACGCCCAAGAAGTTTGGCCGCCTCCGCAATAGCCTCTTCCCGCGTGGTAATATCCCCGGCCAAAATCCTCTCGTGAACTTCCGCAAGCACTCGGCCCAACCGGGGCCCGGGGGGCTCGCCCATGGCCAAAAGGTCCGCTCCGGAGAGGAGCTCCCGTGCCCGCCTGATCCCTTGTACCCGGCGAAGATGCAAAAGAAGCATCGCCGCTTGCCTAAGCACGGGAAGCCAAGCGGAACTGTGGTGGGCTGAGGCTTCGGCATCGCAGATGAGGACCCGAAGAAGATCAGCAAACCGCGGAAATCTCTGAGCAAATTGAACAAGACCGAAAGCCCCATTCTCCCCGGTAGACAAAAGAAGCACTTGCTTCCCTAAACCCATCTCTGGGAGTTTGGCGACGCGCATGTGTTCGACCACGAGAAAGCTCACGTATTCTATCTCCTTGTGGGAAAAGCGCAATCTGGCCATTGCTTCCTGAGTAATCTTTGCCCCGAGTCGGCAGTGCCCAGCCATGTTCTCTCCGTCCGAGCGCCGCAAAGCTTGGGGCTTGCCCACATCGTGAAAGAGAAGGGCGAGCTTAAGAAGAGGGTCATCCCAAATGCCGTCGGCTACGCTTAGAGCCAAAAGGGTGTGAGAAAAAACATCTCCTTCGGGGTGGTACTCTATGGGCTGTGCCACTCCTTGAAGTTCGGCAACCTCCGGGAGGATGGGAGAAAGAAGGCCAAGTTCAGCTAGCGTCTGAACTCCTTGGGCGGAACGCGGCGTACGCAGAATGCGCACGAGCTCGTCGCGGATGCGCTCCCAGGAGATGCGCAAAATTTTGGAAGCATGGCGGCGAATGGCTTCTTTTGTTCTCTCCTCCAAAGAAAACCCCAGTTGGCAAGCAAATCGCACTGCCCGGAGTAACCGCAGATAGTCTTCGCTGAAGCGTTGATCCGGGTCGCCGATGGTACGGATGATGCGGCGGCGCAGATCCTCCAGCCCGCCCACAAGATCGATCACCTCTCCCTGGGGGGTGGCTGCTAGGCCATTCACGGTGAAATCCCGGCGCTGGAGGTCCTGGGCTAGATCTGCCCACTGCACTTTTCCCGGTCGCCGTCCGTCCCGGTAGTCCCCTTCCGCACGGAATGAGGCCACCTCGTACTGCCGGCCGCCCGCTCCCACCACCACCACAACTCCAAAGGCCTCGCCCACCGTGAGCACTTTGTACCGCTTGGCGAAAATACGGCGAACCACTTCCGGAGGAGCAGAGGTAGCAATGTCTACGTCTTGAGGGAAAAATTCATGCCCCTCGAGCTCCGCGAGCAGGGCATCGCGCACCACACCCCCTACGAGCACCGCCAGGTGCCCAGCGCGGCCTAGTTCCTCCACAATCTCCTTGGCCGTCGGATGTTCGCCCCAGATCCGGTCAACACAAAGATGCACGGGGAATTATCCGCGAAGTTTGCCTCGTTTGCCGGACAAGGCTAGGATTGCTTTCGCAGGAGGGAGCGATGGAACATGTGGTGGTGCGAGAAGCCCGCGAACGGATGGGGAAGACATTAGACACTCTGCGTCAGGAGTTAGGCAAAATTCATACCGGCCGGGCTAATCCGGCGTTACTGGAGGATATCCGCGTGGACTACTATGGTGTTCCCACTCCCCTCCGCCATTTGGCTAACCTTGTTGCTCCGGATCCGGACTTACTGGTGGTGCGACCTTTCGACAAGTCTCAGATCGGGGCCATTGAGAAGGCCATCCGCGCCGCGGATCTCGGGTTAAACCCACAAAACGATGGTCAACTCATTCGCATCAAGGTCCCGCGCCTCTCGGAGGAACGCCGAAATGAATTGGCTAAACTGGTAGCTAAGAAGGCCGAGGAGGCGAAAATCGCTCTGCGTAACATTCGCCGCGAGCTCAGAGAGCGCCTAGAACAAGATAAAAAAGAGGCCAAAATTTCAGAAGACGACTTCTTCCGCTTACAAAAAGAGCTGGACCAAATCACCTCAGATTTTCAAAAGAAAGTGGAGGAGCTCGCGGAGAAGAAAGCCGAGGAGATGCGTACACTTTAGATGCCGGGAATTCGCGAACACCTCTTTCTCAGTGGTCTGGGGTTGGCCGCGGTTTTTCTCCTTCGGCCAATGTGGGTGGGCGGATTCGTCTTCGGCTGCGCGGTGATCTTACTCAGCCGGCTTCTCTTCTCTTCGCTGGCGCGGTTTTGGCCAAGCCTTCTTGGACTTTGGGCATTGGGGAAACAACTGGGATTGGCGGGCTTGGCCATAGCCGGTATCCTTTTGGGGTTACACCCCCTGGGAGTGGCGCTGGGGCTCTCTCTCTGGCCCGTGAGCCTGTGGATTTGGGCCGTACGCCATGTTCGCCACAGTCGGTAAAGATCTGGTGCTGCGGTTTCGTCTGGGACCCATCCTGGTGGCCCTGAACCCGGCCACGCTGGGCGCGGCCTTAGGTATTTCTCTCCTCCTCGTGGGGCTAGTTCTTTGGCTCCGGCGGGGGATTCCCCAGGATCCCCAAGCTCCTCCCTCCCGCCGCCTTGTGCTCCTCATGGCCTTTTTGGATCTCCTGGAAAACCAGGTGTTGGGGGGCACAGACGCAAGACTTCGCCGCTCCCTCCTCCCCTTCATGGCCACCCTTTTTCTCTACATCCTGGCGTGCAACCTTTCTTCCCTTCTGCCCATTCCCGGTATGGTCGCCCCCACCCAGGACCTCAACGTCACCCTGGGTTTGGCCTTGCTCGTTTACCTCCTCACCCATGTTTATGGGGTTCGCACCAAAGGGGTGTTCAGGCACGCGAAGGGTTATCTCGAGCCCATCCCCGTGATGCTTCCCCTGAACCTTGTGGGCGATATGGGTCGAACCCTCTCCCACGGGTTCCGGTTGTTCGGGAACATGCTGGGCGGGGCCATCATGGTGGCCGTGGCCATTCCCGTGTTAGTGGATCTCCTTCTCCGGTTTTTTGGCCCCCTAGTGGGAACGTTGGCTATCCCCATCGTGGGGACAGGAGCGAGTCTTTTGCTGAACGCGTTCTTCGGGGTTTTCGCGGGGATCGTGCAGGCGCTGGTGTTCACGCTCCTCGCGGCGGCGTACATCCAGGTAGCCACGGAGTGACAAGGAGGAAAAGATGGGGCCAGAGCTTGTACAGGGCTTGAAGTACTTGGCAGCTGGGATCTGCATGGGAATCGGAGCCATTGGTCCAGCGCTGGGGGAAGGACGCATCGGCGCCTCCGCCCTCGAGGCCATGGCTCGACAGCCCGAAATGGCCAACACTCTCTTCAGAAACATGATTATCGCTGACGCCATCGCTGAAACCACCGGCATCTATTCGTTGCTAGTGGCCATCATGATCCTGTTTGTTGTGTGAGGACCCCATGGAGCTCGGCTGGGAAACGATCATCAAAAGTCTCAACTGGACGCTCATCCTGAACGTCATCGCCTTTTTGCTCCTCGTTTGGGCTCTAAAGCGTCTCCTGTTCGCCCGGGCCATCGCATGGGTGGAGGCGCGGAGAAAGCTGGAGGAGGAAAGAATTTCTCAGGCCAAAGCCCTGGAAGCCGAGGCTCAGGCGTTGCGGGCACAGGCAGAAAAAGAACTCACAGAGGCCAACCGGCAGGCGCGGGCGATTTTGGCCCAGGCCCAGGCCGAAGCCCAAAAGATTCTTCACCGTGCCCGGGAAGAAGCCCGGGAGGAAGCGCGCCGCATCCTGAAAGATGCGGAAGCGGCCGCCGCCCGCGTCCAAGAGGAAGCGTGGACAGATCTGCGTAAAGCCTATGCGGAGCTAGTGATTCTCGGTGCAGCCCAGGTCTTGGGACGGGAAGTGCGGCCGGAAGACCACGCGCGGTTGCTCGCCGATCTCACCGGCCGGCTTGGACCCGGACTCCTTTCCTAGGATGCGCCGCGAGGGAGCCCTAGAAGAACGCTACGCCCAGGCCCTCTTGGAGGCGGCCCAGGAAATCGGGGCCGAGAAAACCATGGCCCAGGATTTGTCCCTTCTTGAGGAGCTCATGCAAAACGTACCCGATCTTCTGCCCTTCCTGGCCCACCCTCGCTTGGACCCCAAGATCAAATTTCAGGTTCTGACCGATTTGGGGGGAATCCTCCACCCTTACACGCGGAATCTCCTGAGATTGTTGATTCAGCATGGCCGAGCGGGAATTCTTCCGGGGCTCGTTTCTGCGTATTTCCAGGCCGTGGAAAAGGCGGGAGGGCCAGTCCACGTGGTGGTGCGCACTGCTCGCCCTCTTTCCCCAGAACTTCGCGCTACGCTTCAAGCTCGTCTTCAAGAAGCGTTGAGGCGGGAGGTGAGCTTGGTGGAGGAAGCGGCGCCGGAGCTTCTAGCCGGGGCAGAATTGGTGATCTCGGGCCACCGCCTGGATGCTTCCCTGCGCGGGCGTCTCCACCGCTTGCGCCGGGCCTTAGGAGGAGGACATGCCGCGCTACGATGAGTTGGCATCGGTGCTAAAAAAGCAAATCCAAAACCTGGGCGTCGATCTGGAGATGCAGGAGGTCGGGGTAGTGGTGGAAGTAGGGGACGGGATTGCCCGGGTGTGGGGGCTACGTTCGGCCCTGGCCTCCGAGCTCGTCCTCTTCCCTGAGGGCACGTATGGGCTGGTGTTGGACCTCACCGAGGATTCCGTAGGTGTAGCCGTTCTTGGGTCGGATGAAGGAATCAAGGAAGGGGACGAGGTGCGCCGCACCGGAAGGGTCTTGGAGACCCCGGTGGGCCGAGGCTTTTTGGGGCGCGTAGTGGACCCCCTGGGCCGCCCGTTGGACGGAGGCTCACCTATCGAGCCCGAGGAATATCGCAAGACCGAGGCCAAAGCTCCTGGGGTCATCATGCGCCAGCCCGTGAACACCCCGCTTCAGACCGGAATCAAGTGCATCGATGCCCTCACGCCCATCGGCCGTGGCCAACGGGAGCTCCTGATCGGCGACCGCCGCACCGGAAAAACCGCGATCGCCGTAGACACCATCATCAACCAGAAGGATCAGAATGTGTATTGCATCTACGTGGCCATCGGGCAAAAATCCTCCACCATCGCCAAGGTAGTGGATGCTCTCCGGAAATACGGGGCCATGGACTACACCATCGTAGTGGCCGCCTCCGCGGAAGACCCGGCTCCGCTCCAGTACATCGCCCCTTACGCCGGCTGCGCCATGGGCGAATACTTCCGGGACCACGGTGAGGACGCCCTCATCGTCTACGATGATCTTTCTAAGCATGCTGTGGCCTATCGTCAGATCTCGCTCCTTTTGCGGCGGCCGCCGGGCCGTGAAGCGTACCCTGGCGACATTTTCTACCTCCACTCCCGCCTTTTGGAGCGGGCTGCGCGGCTCGCCGACGAGCACGGCGGCGGGGCCCTCACCGCCCTTCCCATCGTGGAGACCAAAGCCGGCGATATCACCGCGTACATCCCCACAAACCTCATCTCCATCACCGATGGCCAGATCTATCTGGAAGCGGACCTTTTCAACAAAGGGCAGCGGCCGGCCATGAACGTGGGGCTTTCTGTATCGCGCGTGGGCGGCGCGGCCCAGATCCCGGCCATGAAGGAAGTGGCCGGACAGCTCCGCTTGGAGCTCGCCCAGTACCGGGATTTGGCGGCGTTCGCGGAGTTCGCCCAGGAACTCGATGAGGCCTCTCAGGCCCAGCTGGCCCGGGGAGCCCGGGTCATGGAAATCCTCAAACAGGATCAATACGTGCCCATGCCGGTGGAGGAACAGGTGGCCTCTCTCTACGCCGCGGTGGCCGGGCATTTGGACGACATCCCTGTACAGGCCGTGCGCGCCTTCGAACGCGAATTTTTGGCGTACTTGCGCGACCATCACGCCCATCTCCTCTCCGAGCTCCGTACGGAAAAGCGTCTGACAGAGAAGGTGCGGGCAGGGCTGGAGGAAGCTCTGTCAGAATTCAAGAAAACGTTCCGCGCGTAATGGCCATCAAACTCCGTCAGCTCCACCGCCGCATCCGCAACATCCATCATATTCGCCAGATCGCTAAGGCCATGTACGCCATTTCCTCCACCCAAGTCCTTTTACGCAAACGCCAGCTTCTGGCAGCTCGCCCCTTTTCTAGCGAGGCCAAGAAGACGCTCGGCGAGATCGCAGCCTGGGCCCGGACCCAGTCCGTAACCCACCCGTTTTTGGCTGGGAACGGCAAACCAGGTCATGGACTTTTGGTGTTGAACGCTGACCGAGGCCTTTGCGGTCGGTACGTGGACGAAGTGAACCGCGCCGCCCTGGAGTTCCTGCACAGCCATGCCCAGACCCAGCTTGTGGTGGTGGGAGATAAAGCCATCCGTTACCTCCGGCGGGAGGGCTGGCCAATTCACCAAGCCTACCGTCGTCTGGAACGACCGTCCTTTTCCCAAGCCCAGCGGATTCAGGAGGATTTGCTTTCTCTGTACGCAGAGGTGGGGGAAATCCACGTGGTCTACGCGGAGTTCCGCGGGGAATTGCTGCACCAGGTGCGGGTGGAGCGGCTTTTGCCTGTGGTTTTACCCGACGCCGCGCCGCGGGAACTCCTCGCGGAGCCGGATTTGTTCACATTGATCGAAGAACTCACCCGCATCTGGCTTTTGGGCAAAGTGTATCTGCTGCTCCTCGAGGCTAAAACTTCGGAGCATGCGGCCCGCCGGCAAGCCATGAAGAACGCCACGGACAATGCCGACGAACTTTTGCAGAAACTCACAGTCCAATACAATAAAGCTCGCCAGCAGCGTATCACCCTGGAGCTCATGGACATCATGGGTGGGGCCGAGGCCATCCGGGAGGAGACATGAACGAGAGGGAAGCGGTGGCGGAAGGCTGGATTACGGCCATTCGGGGGCCGGTGGTGGACGTGGCTTTCCCGCGCGGGCACTTGCCGGCTCTACGGCAGGCCCTCCTCGTTCCTCGGGAGGAAAAGGACCTGGTGCTGGAGGTCGCCCAGCATCTTGGAGATTCCACAGTGCGCACCATTGCCATGGACTCCACCGATGGTTTGCGCCGAGGCGACAAAGTCTTGGATACAGGGGGACCCATTACGGTCCCCGTAGGCCCAGGAATCTTGGGACGCATGTTCGATCTCCTGGGAAACCCCATTGACAACCTCCCCCCACCACCGGCGAACAAGCGGTACCCCATCCATCGCGATCCGCCCCCGCTGGAGGAGCTCTCCGTGGAAGACGAGATTCTGGAGACGGGGATCAAGGTGATCGACCTCATGGCGCCCATCCCCAAGGGTGGAAAAGTGGGACTCTTCGGCGGAGCTGGGGTAGGCAAAACCGTGCTCATCATGGAGCTCATCCGGGCCATCGCCTACGAACACAAGGGCTATTCCGTATTTGCCGGGGTAGGTGAACGCTCTCGCGAAGGGAACGAACTTTATTTAGAGATGAAGCGGGCTGGGGTCCTGCCCAATACTGTGCTCGTCTATGGCCAAATGAACGAACCTCCGGGAGCACGGTTCCGCGTGGGACTCGCCGGCGTCACCATGGCCGAGTATTTTCGAGATGAAGAGGGAAAGGATGTCCTCCTGTTCATCGACAACATCTTCCGCTTCGCCCAGGCTGGGTCCGAGGTCTCTGCTCTATTGGGCCGCATGCCCTCTGAAGTGGGGTATCAGCCTACACTAGCCACGGATATCGCCGAGCTTCAGGAGAGGATTGCTTCCACGCGCCGGGGCTCCATCACTTCCATCCAGGCCATTTACGTTCCTGCCGATGACTTCACCGATCCAGCTCCCGCTACGGTGTTCGCCCACTTGGATGCGATCATTGTGCTCACCCGGGAGCTCGCGGAAAAGGGGGTTTACCCGGCAGTGGATCCCCTGCAGTCTGACTCCCGCCTCATGGACCCCCGCCTCCTTTCTCCGGAACACTACGAAGTGGCCCAAAAAACGAGGGCTATCCTCCAACGCTACCAGGATCTTCAAGACATCATCGCCATTATGGGAATGGAAGAACTTTCTGAAGAGGACCAAATTACGGTGTTCCGAGCTCGCAAGATCCAGAGGTTCATGGCCCAGCCCTTCCATGTGGCCGAGCACTTCACTGGCCGCAAAGGCGCATATGTACCTCTGGAGGAGACGGTGCGGGGGTTCAAAATGATTGTGGAAGGGGAACTAGACGAGGTTCCCGAGCCCGCGTTCTACATGGTGGGCACGATCGACGAGGTTCTTGCCCACGCCAAGCGCTAATCCTCAATCAACGCTTCTCAAAATCTTGGAATCTTTCCGGAGCGGGAAATCCCCTGAACATGGATTCTGTGGCGGCCAGGGCTAAACCGAGGCTGGACAAAGCATCCCCTGGGGTGACCGTGGGCTGTCGGTGCTCTTTGATTGCCCGAACCAAGTCCCTCATAACCGCTTGGATTGCATGTTTGTAGTCTTTTTGCCTTTCTGGAGCGTGCACCTCCGCCTGAACCTCGACCCTGTCTCCCCGGGGATAGGTTCTTTTCAAGCCTTCCCCCAAAAGCGCTTGCAGGTCCGGAAGTTTTTCCTTTTCTAGCAATCCATGCAGAGTGAGACGCACCGGGATCCATCCCTCAACGACGATTTCCCCATGGGCGAGGGCTAAATGGACAGTTGTTTGTTCGATGCAGCGCGGGCGGTTGAAGCTGTGGTAAAAGGTGGCCAAAGCATCGTTGCCGTACTGGACCACCACGCCTACCCGATCCACACGCCCTCGGGGGCCGCGCAGAGCGTACCCCTGAACCACGCTGGGGCGGTCTTTGAGGAACTGATCGCACAAATCAAAAAAGTGTACTCCGTGCTCTACCAAAATGCCCCCGCTTTGGGCCGGATCCCAAAACCAATGATCCGGAGTAAGGCCCTCATCGGTGGCCAAATTGACGAGGCTGAAAAGCTGAAGCCCTCCGAAAAGCTTTCTCTCCACAATTTTGCCAACAACTTGATACAGAAGGTGAAAGCGAAGCACGTAGTCCACAGTGAGAAGAACCCCGTTTTGTCGAGCTACAGCGATAGCAGCCTCGGCTTCGGCAAGGTTCAAGGCTAAGGGCTTTTCCACGAGCACATGTTTGCCGGCGCGTGCCGCCCGAATGGCCATGGGACCGTGAAGGACAGGGGGTGTACTGATCACCACCAGCTCTAATTGTGGATCTGCAAGAAGATCCTCGAATTTCTCGTACGCCCGCGCTCCTTGGGGAGCCAAAGCTTGGGCGCGAGCGCTCTTTTCATCGCAGACCGCCACGACGCGGACTTCTTCCATTTCGGTGTAGGCAGCCAGGGAAAACTCTCCGAATTTCCCGAGACCAACCACGCCAACACCGATGGGATGATTATTATTTCTCATAGCGCGCGTAGTCCAAGACCTCGTGGAGAGAGGCCGTAGCTAAGCCAACAACATGGTCTGCTCCGCCATAAAAAACATAGATCGTGTCGTTGACCAAAACGTTAGCACAGCTGAAAACCACGTTAGGTACGTTGCCCTGGAGCTCCCATACGGTCTGCGGCCAGAAGATGGGCTCCCTGGGGCGGGAGAGCACCCGGCTCGGGTCATCCAGATCCAAAAGAGCTACACCGAAGCGATAAATGCGGTTTTCGTCGTAGGCGTGGTAAAAGAGAAGCCAGCCCTGATCGGTTTCAATAGGCGCGCCGTTGGCACCCACACAGACATTATCCCACCAGTTATCCTTTCGGGGCCCAAAGAGTAAGCGCATTTTGTCCCGTGGCCATTGGCGAAGATTTTGAGAAAAAGCCAACCACATGGCTGGGCGCGGACGGTGCAAGGCCACGTAGTGATTGCCGATGCGCCGTGGGAAAAGAACATGGTCCTTATTGTCCTCTCCTTCCACGAGCGGGCCGATGCGCTTCCAAACAATGAGATTTTCGCTGCTAGCAAGCATAGGAGTAACAGATCCCCCAGCCAGTACAGCTCGATTTTTTGGAGGACCAAAAGCGGTATAAGTCATGTAGAACATGCCCTCGATTTCCACCACCCGAGGATCTTCTACCCCCCAGGCTTCACGCGGATCTTCCGGCACTAATACCGGAGAGCGCAGGCGGTTCCAGTGGATCCCGTCCTCACTCACCGCGTAGCCGATGCGGCTGACCAAATCCAACCCTTGGGCCCGGTAAAACATGTGGAACAGCCCGCGGTGATAAACAACGCCGGGATTAAACACGTGTTCACATTCCCAACTCGAAAGTGGATCGGGAATGAACACTGGCACATCGCTAACACGCTTTATGAGGCTCTCCATAATCTATGCCTCCTTTTATGTGGAAATCACAAGCGATACCCCCTGCACGAATCTGCGGCTGAAAAGGAGGAAGAGGAAGATAATGGGAAAGGTAAGGAGCACGCCGGCTGCGTACAGAGGGCCAGGATAGCCGCCATAAGGACCAAACATCGTGGTCAAAAGCACGTTCAACGTTTGCTTTGTAGGGTCACGAACAACAATCAGATCCCAAAGGAGTTCAACCCAACGCTCCATGAACAGAAACAAGAACACAATGGCCGTAACTGGTCTGGCAATGGGGATCATGATCTGAAAGATGATGCGCAGTTCTCCAGCGCCGTCCATGCGGGCTGCTTCAACTACCTCTTTGGGTACGGAGCGGAAGAAATTCACATACATGAAAATGGCCCACGTGCTCACCAGTCCTGGGAGAATCATGGCCAGATATGTGTTATACAGTCCCATGGCCCGAATGAGGAGAAAAGTGGGGACAAGGAGAATAATTCCTGGGTAGAACATATGGAACAGAATGAAATTTTGTACAACCCGCCGACCGCGAAAGGAGAGCACAGCCAATGCGTAACCCACAAAAGCTCCTAGAATGACTCGGCTGATGGTGACTACTGTGGTTACAAGGGCACTATTGCCCAGGCTCTTGAGCCACGGGCGGGGCAGAGCCTCAGCTCCGCCAGCCAGCAACCATCTGTAAGAGCGAGTGTTCAAGGAAGATGGGAGAAAAACACGGTCCACTTCGTGCCAAGGTGCAAGGGACTGAAGCAACATGTAGAGGTAAGGCGTAATCATGATGAGCAATAGACATGTGGCCACCGCATAAAGAGCCGCCATTTTCACAGTCTTTTTTCTAGCCATAGACATTCCCTCTCCTCAACGGAATCCGCGGCGAGCACCCCACGCTTCCACCACACGGCGGATGATAAGAATGCTCACAAAAGTCGCGAGGGCGTTGAGCACTGCCACAGTGGCTCCATACCCTGCCCGGAAACGCTCGAAGGCTTGATAATAAATTTCCAGCTGCCAGGTGTGCGTGGCAAACCGTGGGCCTCCACCGGTCAACACATATGGCTCAGTGAAGATACCGAAACACAATCCAATCGCTAAAACCAAAACAGTATAAAAGGCTGGGTAAAGGAGAGGCAGCGTGATTTTGCGGAACTGGGTGAAGGAGCCTGCTCCGTCCAAAGCCGCCGCCTCATAGAGTTCTCGGGGAATCCCCTGAAGTCCAGCCAAAAAGATCAACGCGTAATAACCCGAGAGCTTCCATACAATCATAGCACTGATCACCAGCGTGGCCCAAAACGGATCCCGCAACCACCGCGGTGAAGTTCCAAACAAAGAGCGCAGGAGCTCATTAAACGCGCTGTCGTAGGAGAGGATCCCGCGCACGACTAAACTCACCGCCACGCCCGAAGCCAAGTAGGGAAGGAAGAATCCCACAGCGTAGAACTGTTTCAATCGGGGCAAGTGGTGCACGATGAGGGCCAACACCAAGGAAAGCACCAGGACAGCGGGCACGATGATGGCCATGAATTTGTAGGTGTTGAAGAACGCCTGGAACACACGAGCGCTGGTGAAGGCTTCCCGAAAATTCCCAAGCCCCACATAGGTGCGCACGGGAGAGATTAAGTTCCAGTCGAATAAAATGAGGGACAAACTCCACCCAAGGGGGAAGAGGAAGAACAAGATCGCTGAGACAATGTAGGGGCTGGCCAAAAGCCAGCCCCTTGCTTCCCCTTGGAGCCTCACTGGTGTCTATTTGAGAGTCGCTTCAACTGCAGCCTTCCAGGCTGCCCACCCCTTTTCAGGGGTCAACTCGCCCACGAGCACGGGATAGATGCACTCCAGCCCCATGAGCTCCTGGATTTCCACATACTGATGGTGGGCAAAGGGAGGGACAGCATAGGGGATCTGCGCGGCATAGGCCAGCAGTGCCGGCTCCTTTGCCTCCACATAGCTCATGAAAAGGGGATTCGTAGCCACGTCGTCGCGGGCAGGAAGCATGCCCGTGACTTGCACCCAAACCAGATCGTGCTCGGGATCAGAAAGGACCCAGCGCACGAAATCCCACATGGCCTGTTGTTGTTCAGGTTTGGCTTGCGCGTACATCACCACACCTTTGGCGTCGGCAAAGGTGCGGATGGCCTCGGCAGCTGGGTACCAGTCAGGCACAGGCGGCGGACTGAGAACGAAGGTTTCCCCATACACCAACTCCGGGTAGTTTTCTCTCCACCAGGGGAAGGTCCAGGGGCCCAGCACAGTCATAAGGGTCTTTCCAGCCTCAAACCCAGTAGCCAGGGTTTCAGTAATCAACAATTTTTTGTCCCTCAGGGTTTTGAAGAAACGCAGCACCTCTATGGCTGCTTTGTCGTCGGCGGTGAGTGTGTTCCCGGTGATGAGAGGTCGACCTCCGCTGGCGGCGTAGTAGAACACGAAAAAGTCAAACCACCGCTGCCACCATGTAGGCACTTCTAGCTCGCTGCGGAGCCACAAGAATTTGTCGGGGTAAACGGCCTTAAGACGTTCCCCGAGTGCCAAAACCTCGCTGTAGGTACGCGGCGGTTGGTCGTAACCCAGCTCCCGCAGGATATCGATGCGCCAGGCCACGAGCATGGCGTTCACGTACATGGGGATGATGTAGTAATTACCATCCGAAAAGAGCCAGGCCTTCAACGTCTCTTCCATATGGCGGGCCTTAACCAGCTCTTGCCAGCCTGGGAAAGTATTCCATGCCACAAGGACCTTGGATCGGACGAGCTCGTCCCCGAATCCAATGAATACGTTCTCCGAAGCGGTGGGAGCTACACCACCAGCGATCGCTGCGAGGATCCCCGCTTCAGAAGTGGGCGTCTCAGGTATCGGACGCACTTGGATTTTAACCTCAGGATGCTCGGTCATATAGGCTTCAGCCATACGCCGCCAAAACACTTCTTGCGAGGGGTTGGGGGCGCTCCAAAAGGTGATCTCCACCTGAGCTAACCCCACCAAGCCAACCAGCACCACTAATCCCAAAATCTTACGCATGGCTCACCTCCTTACTTGGCCTGAACTCGCCAGTCCACCACGACTCCGTTTGCCAATAGTTTGCTCCCCTCCTGCACCACCTCCTTTCCCGCCGGAACAACCACCACCACGGCTGCTGAATCCGGCGGCAAGATAAAACCCACCGTGCCTCTGGCTCCCCTGAGCAAGAATTTTTGGGTCACGGCATCGTACAGGTCTGACTCGTTCTTCAGAGTGATCTCCACCGCCTTTGCCTCGCTGTAAGGGTTGTAGTAAAGGTATGTGGGATAAGCGGGTCCGCGAAAATAATCTGTGGCTAAAAGGTCGATCTGCAAAATGCCTTCCACATTTGTTGGAGAAATAATGGCCCCGAAGATCCCAGCATGGGAGCCAGCGTAGAGAGCAAAGTCGGTTTTGGCCCATTTGTTGCGTATCGCGTCACCCGTGGCATAGGGACTGACCACATCCCACCCCGAAACTCCCCACCGACGAAGTCCCTCGTATGGGATTACTCCACGTGAGTTTTCCGCCCAAAAGGCCGAGGACTGGTGCTTGGCAGAGTGATAAGGAGCGTAGAAGAGGGGAGCGTTCACTGCTGCGTGCAAGACCCATTTGCCCACAGCGCGGGCAAACCGCGAGTCGTACCGCGCCAGGGGCACCAGCGGCTCAGCCCACACGAAGGTGTTCATGGCAAAGGCATATCCCTCTTGGTCGGTGAGGCTCCCGATCAAACCGTCCACGCGTATCCCGTCCCATTCCCCGGTGATCATGCCCCAACCGGGCCGCGCGTCCGAAACACCAAAACACCATGTCACAAGAGCTGCCACGTCGTAGGCACGCCCGTGCTCAGCATTGAACCTAGCCGCCACCAATGCCCCGTAGGGGAGGAGGAGCTCGTACAGCGGGTTATAGTTCTTCTCAACTAGCGTGTGAAGATAAGCCAAAGCGCGTTCTGCTCCGGCCAAGAACCGAGGATCGCCAAAAGCCCCGTAAGCCATGTACAAGAGCCAGGCCACCCCTGCAGCAGCATCCGGCTCCTGCCACACGCGAGACACGGGCTTCATCTGGGCGAAATCGAATGCCTGGAAGGAAAAATCCGGTACACCCTCTTTTTCCGGCCATACACCAAGGGCCTCACACCACCGCTCGGCCACGATATACATTATTTCCAGCATGCTCAAATCATGAGCGTCCATCTTTTGCTGAGCTAGCTCTGGATATTGATAGCACAGGATAAAAAACAAGATACTGGGGTAGATTTCGTACCAAAAGCTATTGCCTGTAACGGCAGAAGGATTATTGAGAACAAGATTCTGCCCGTTCGCTCGGTTGAAAAATTCCTTTTGCATGGTGACCAAATCCAGACCCCGCCAATGGCTCATATCTAAGCCCACGAGAGTTGCGCTACGTACGGCGGCGATGACGTTGATGGCTTCTTGAGCGCCGTCTCGACCATAGCGGTAGTCTCCCACATAGGCGGGCAGGGCTAAGTGCTCTAGACCAAAATTGAGGCCGCGGCGGTCCCACCAGGCTAAGGGAAGAAAATCACCCTGGAGGGAAATATCGAATACCAAAGAAGTGTAGGCGCGGGTCACTTCACTCCAATCGCGAAGATCGAAAATCGGAGGAAGGGAGGGAATCGCTTCCAGAACGGGGATTACAACTTGTTCCGCGCTAGTGCCAAAGGCTAGCCCCAACAGCAAAAACATTATCCCTTTTTTCATGGTGGTTTAGGCGGGGGAGGGGCGAAACCTCCCCCGCGCTCTTCACTGGCTTCGGTAAACGATGGTGATGCTGTCCACGGAGACACTACTGCCCACCCCCCAGAACCAAAGGCGGATGGCGAGGATGGGAGACTGAGGTATAGCTCGAATGACGCCGAGAGGGGCAAACTCTCGAAGCGCCTGAGCCAGATCGATTTCCACGTCGCCGGAGAGGTTGTTATCGCCGATGAGGTAGGTGCCCCATCCCTCCACCGGGGTGAAAACGTCGGGCTTCAAGCCGCGCAGATGTGCTTTGAGGGTCCACTTGGCCGTGGGCTGGACGTTGTGGAGGATGATGACTGGGTTTTTGGACATGTCCACGAGCAGCCAGGGGCTGATCACCCCGCCGCCCCACGGTTCGCCGAAAGTCACCCCGACCACGGCTTTCCCGTCCGCCAGGCTGACCGAACCGGCGCCGAGGAATTCCCCACTCACCGGATCGAGGTAGGGTTGCCAGGCGGCCGCAATGGCCCCCGCCGAGAAGTCGTAGACCACAAGGTCCTCGGCCCAAACTGCGGCGAAGCAAGCCACCGACACTAGTATCGCTAAACCCACTTTCTTCATCATAACGGCACCTCCTAGGGCACAATTTAAGTTTTTAGGACCACAAAAATTCTTGATTCCTTGGACCACCTCCTTGCGCAACCGGTTGCTCAAGTATAACGCCACAATCCACCACTGTCAAGACCACGGATTGCCTCATTGAAAGTGTTACCGAAGGGGTCATCGGTTCCTCAAAATTCCGGTTACTGAAGTTCACGAGAGGAACCAATGACTCCCATGAGTATACGGGAGCTTGTGGAGAGTTGGCGGCCAGGTACCTTCGAGCCAGCCGCAAGGAGAAAGGCCGGATCCTCAAGGAATTCGTGGCTCTCACCGGATACCCCCGCAAATCGGCCATTCGGCTCTTGCCTCACGGCTACTGTCCGCCCCACCTGGACCGCCGTGGACGGTTCTACCCGTACACCCCGGCCGTGAAAGCCGCTTTTCTTCTGGTCTGGGAAGGCTGCGAGCGAATCTCTCCCAAGCGCCT
>CALKCH010000052.1 GCA_938083225.1 Candidatus Bipolaricaulota bacterium | reverse complement strand
CGCCGCTCCAGCTGGGAGGTGAGGGCGGCCACCGCGCGGTTCAAGGCCGAAAGCGCTTCCACCTTTTGGGCTAGTTCCTCCTCCAGTTTCTTGCGCTCAGTGATATCGCGGTTTACGGAAATGGTGGCCAGCTGGCCCTTGTAGAGGAATTGCACCACGCCGCACTCCGTCCAATAGAAGCTTCCATCTTTGCGACGCTTCTTCTCCTCGAACACCACCGTTTCCCCGCGAGCCAGGAGTTCGTTGGCCTTTTCATAGGTCATGGCGGGCTCCTCGGCCGCGATGTCCCGCATGATGTTTTTCCCAATGAGCTCGGCGCGAGAATAGCCGGTTTGCCGCTCGGCAGCGGGGTTGGCTTCGAGGATTGTGCCATCAAAAGCCGTGATGTACACGGCATCGGCCAGGCGTTCGAAGAGAAGGCGGAATAAGGAGGCGTTTTCTCGCAGGGCCTCTACATGGCGCCCCTGCTCCAAAAGGCCAGCAAAAATGTCCTGGTAGACCACAACTTTACCCAAGTCTTCCTCGCTGAAGACCTTAGGATCCGTGGGATGGTCGAGGTTAAGATAGCCGATGAGTTTTTCCTCCACCCAAAGGGGGAGGGTCAAAGTCGCGGCCACGGGCCCCACTTCTTTCAGCTTCTCCACGACGTCTGGCCCCCAAAAAGTGCGGTCCAGCTCAAGGATGTTAGGGATGATGGCAGGTTTGTCCCCGTACGCCAGGTGCTGCACCAGCTTGTCTTTGGGAAAGGAGAGAGCGCGGAGTTTATCCAAGTCCCACCCTACCGCGGCCACAAATTCGTAACGCTCCAGGAACTCGTTGAGGAGGAGGACCGAGCCAGCCTGGGCTTGGGGGACCAAACCCAGGGCAAAGCGCAAAACGCTCTCCGCTAGATCCTGAAGGGAGCGGGCCTGTCCCACTCCTTGCAGAAGCTTCAAAAGCTGCGCTGCACGAGCCTCCTCCATTGACCGTATTTTGCCACGCGTGGGAAGAAAAGAGAAGGGGGCGGATGTCCCGCCCCCAGAAAAGTTTGGCTTGGAACGGAAACCCTTAGAAGGTGATACCTGCAGATACGGTGAGCTCGAGCCTGGGCTCCTCGTAGCCCGTGCGGTTTCGCACGCCCAGGTTCACATTCACCGCCCACCCTTCCCACAGGGTGAAGCTGAGGGTGGCATCCAGGGATTGGCTATCGAGCGGAGTTCCCTCGGCAGGAACCATGCGGGAGACCGTGAGGGTCCCATTCAGCGTGGTGCCGGAGGTCAGCTTGTAGACCAGGTTTGCCACCGCCTGCACCTGATAGCTCCGGAAATCGGGGGCGAAGGTGCCGTCCGTCCGCAAATGGAACTGGCTATCCACGGACCAGGGTACGGCGTACTCTGCGGCCCCAAACAGGACGAAATCCCGTGCGCCCAAGGGATCGAGGAGCTTATAGCCCACCCCGGCGTTCACGGAAAAACCGCACAGCCGGGTATCGCCTGTGGCCGCGATGATCTGGCGGATATAAAGCACCGCGTCCGCGCCCAGCTTCCCCACGGCCACCTTCGCGGTCTCGATGAGCTGCACGACTTTGACCACAAGCTCGTCCACGGTCGCATATTCCTCGCGCCTCCCGATCTCCTTGGCGATGGCCATGAGGACATCGTCGGGGATAGCTTTGGTTAGGAACTTTTCGGCAAGGAGCTTGTCGCTTATGCGCATGGCTTTAGCCAGGGGCGTGACGTCACGCAGCCGGCCATAGCCAGCGCCCAAGACCACGGCCACCGTGGGCGTGGAGTCTATCCACTGGAAGTTCACTCGGCCAAAGGCAAACAGATCCTGGCCCGGCGCATAGAACCTGAAGTTCACCGCACCCGCGCCTGCTAATGCCCAACCTCCGTTGGTATAAGAAAGCGAACCGCTGGCGTTCATCCCATACCCGAAATCCGCGGAGTCGTAGTACCGGAGAAAACTTCCGGCCAGGGTCAGGGCCAGGACGTTCCCCCGGTCATCCCGATATTCGTCGTCAAGATAACGGAAGTTCAGTTGGAGCGAAGATGTGGTGACCGAAGTAACGGGTTGGGTGTACGCGCACAGGGACACGGCTCCCCCGTTGACCCCGGCGAAGGCCAGAACAAACATAAGCCCCACCAAAAACACGCTCGTTTTCATCGGACCTCCTTTTCCCCGCAAATGTAGCTTAGCGCAAAATTACGCGCCTTGTCAACAGATCCTGGGGACAGGGTCACCGAGGGGCATTTCCAGGAACCTTTTTCCGCCCACGGAGGTGCGGAGGATCACCTTGCCGGGGTAGTTGTCCGTGGCCCGGCCGACGACTTGCGCGCCTTTGGTTAGAGGATGCTTGTGCAAGGCGGCCAGGACGGCCTCCAATTCCTCAGGGGCCACGGCGAGCACGGCCCGGCCCTCGCAGGCCAGCTCATACGGGCTTATCCCCAAAAGCTCGCACAGGCCCCGCACCTCCGGCCGCACCGGGATCCTCTCCTCTTCCACCTCCATCCCCACCCCCGATTTCTGGGCCATCTCGTTCAACGCCGCGGCCAGGCCGCCCCGCGTGGGGTCCTTCATGGCCGTGATCCCCCCGCACTCCAGGGCTTCGGCCAGGGCCGGCCACAATGGGGCCACATCGCTTCCCACCGGGATCTCTACGGGAAGCTCATTCCGCGCGGCCAGAACCGCCAAGCCGTGCTCACCTACGGAACCGGTCACCACCAAAAAATCGCCCGGGCGCACCCCGCTATCCGGCACCACACGCTCGGCCACCCCGATCCCCGTGGTGTTCACCACCAAGCCATCCAGCTCGCCTTTCCCCATGACCTTGGTGTCGCCGGTGACCAGGGCCACCCCAATCTCCGAAAGCACCGCGGCTGCGGACTCCAGAATCCGCTCCAGGTCGTCCAAAGGAAAACCCTCCTCGATGACGAGGGCCAAGCTCAAGGCCACGGGCTGGGCGCCCATGACCACAAGGTCGTTCACCGTCCCGGTCACCGCCAGCCTCCCGATGTCGCCCCCAGGGAAAAAGAGGGGCTTCACCACGTGGCTGTCGGTGGTGAACACGACCGCGCCGGGAGGGAGGTCCAGGACGGCGCCATCATCCAGCTGGTCGAGACCGACAGGGCCGGCCGTACGTAGCTTGAACTTGGGGAGGATGCGCTCGCGGATGAGCTTTTCCATCACCAGGCCGCCGGCACCATGCAGGGCCGTG
>CALKCH010000051.1 GCA_938083225.1 Candidatus Bipolaricaulota bacterium | reverse complement strand
GTGGCCGGCCCCACTACTTGGACCTTCACCGTCTCAAACCGGTGTTTCTTGAACTCCGCCAAGGTGCTGAGTTTTCCTGGCTCCTTGATGTAAGAGAGCATCCCGTCCCCCAAATGGGGAAGCTCCGGCAAAAACGGGATGTCGTGAAGCAGGCTATAGGCCACAGCTTCTTTCGGATCCCGCAGGGGCAGGGACCCGATTTGTGTGATCTTCTTCCTTTCTTGTTCGTAGCGAAACATGCCGCGTCCCTCTAAAA
This sequence comes from Candidatus Bipolaricaulota bacterium, assembly GCA_938083225.1. Classification (GTDB taxonomy): domain Bacteria; phylum Bipolaricaulota; class Bipolaricaulia; order Bipolaricaulales; family Bipolaricaulaceae; genus DTER01. The sequence goes on along the minus strand of CALKCH010000051.1, from coordinate 34,421 downwards.
AGCGTACACTTTTTTAAGCGGTGGTGAAGGTCTCTGGGGTTATTTTGGCGGGCGGAAAGAGCCGCCGGCTCGGGCAAGACAAGGCGCACCTTGTCTTCCGAGGGAGGTCGATTCTGCACCACCAAGTGGAACTTCTCCGGATCTTGGGCGTCAGGGAAATCATTGTGGCGGCGGGAAGGCTACGGCCACTTCCTCTCCCCCGAGGGGTCGTGGTAGTAGAAGACCACTATCCGGGGTTTGGCCCGCTTGCCGGAATCCATGCGGGCTTGCTCGCCGCCAAAAATCCTCTCTCCCTGGTTTTGGCCTGCGACATGCCCTTCTTGGCTCCTCCTTTGGCGCGGGAACTCCTGGATTTAGGGGAAGAAAAAGTCAAGGTGTGCGTGCGCGCTGGCTTCCTCGAGCCTTTCCCTGGGGCATACGCCAAGGAGATCATTCCCGCCCTAGAGGCACATCTTGCGGCTGGAAAACGCGGGGTTCAAGAATTCATTCGCTCTGTTCCCCACGCTGTGATCTCGGAAGAGCGCGTGCTCCTTTTGGACCCTACGGGCCGCTCCTTTGTGAACATCAACACTCCGGAGGCTTTGGCATGCGCAGGGTCCGAGTGAAGCGTTATCGTGCGGGCTCGTGGAATGAGCAGGAGGAAATCGTGGCCGAGGAAGCCCTCGTGGAAGTGCTTGTCAATGGGGAACTCTTAAGCTCGTTGGTTTGTACCCCCTCTCATATTCGAGAACTGGTTTACGGTCACCTTGCTGGACGAGGCTTAATTCGCACAGCGCAAGAGGTGAAAGAATACCAAGAAGAATGGGATTTTTCCGGCGGCATCCCTGGGGAACAGGTGCGTGTGAGGGTAAAGCTCGGAGAGCCTTTACCGGACCAATCAGCCGAGAGACTTCTTTGGAGCGGTTGTGGAACTTTCCTGGTCACGAGGTTTTCTTGGCAGAAACTCTCGCCGCGTCCCCTTTTTTCCGGCTCCCGTCTTTTGGACCTCCCTAAAATCATTCTCTCCTTAGCTCAGGGCTTCAAACAAACAGGGGCACAGCACTCTGCTCTCCTTTGTGACCGGAACTTAACCGTCCTCTTTTTTGCTGAGGACATCGGCCGACATAACGCCGTGGACAAAGTGGTTGGTGCAGCCTTGCTTGCGGAAAAATCTTTGGCCGAAGGGCTCCTTTACACCACGGGCCGAATCGGGGTAGAACTGGTCCTGAAAGCACTCCACGTGGGCCTACCCATGGTGATCTCCCCCAGTGCACCCCTCTGGGGGGCCGTGGCTTTGGCCAGACAGCACAATTTGGGTCTGATCGGTTTTTTGCGTGGCCAAAGGTTCAACCTGTACTCTGGAGAGGGCTGGCTCACCCCCTAGAACAGGCCTTTCACTTGCCCGGTTTCTACATCGATGTCGATGCGCCGGAACGCTGGGTCCGAGGAGGTGCCGGGCATGAGGGTGATGTCGCCGGCCATGGGGCAAAGGAACTTGGCTCCGGTGAACATGAGGATGTCCCGGATGGGAAGCTTCCAACCCTTGGGCACGCCCTTCAAGTTTGGATCGTGGGAAAGCGAGAGTTGGGTTTTGACCATCATGGTGAAGAAGTCCCGGAATTTCTCGTTTTTCTCCAGCTCCTCCGCCTTTTCCTCGGCCTCGGGCGTCCACACCACCCCATCCGCGCCGTAAACCTCGCGGGCGATGAGCTCCACCCGCTCCCGCAAGGGCATCTCTAGGGGGTAAAGGAAGCGGAAGTCCACAGGCTCTTCACAGGCCTCGATCACCGCGTCCGCCAGCTCCAACGCGCCCTCCCCGCCTTTGAGCCAGTGTTCACCCACGGCACAGCGCACGTTTGCCTCCTGCTCCACGATCCTGCGCACGAGCTGGATCTCCGCCTCTGTATCCGTGGGGAAACGGTTGATGCACACTACCGGCACCACTCCGGACTTTTTGACGATCCCAATATGATGGAGGAGGTTAGCCACCCCTTTTTCCACAAGGCCTAAATTTTCCCTTGTGTAGGCCTCAGGAAGGGGGCGGCCAGGCACTACCCGGGGGCCTCCACCGTGCATCTTGAGCGCGCGGACCGTGCACACGACCACGACCACATTGGGCACAAGCCCGCTTAAGCGGCACTTCACGTTCCAGAATTTCTCAAAGCCGATGTCCGCCCCGAAACCAGACTCCGTCACATGATAATCAAAAAGTTTCAGTCCCAAAAGGTCTCCGATGACGGAAGACTGGCCCACAGCGATGTTGGCGAAAGGACCGGCATGGACCAAAACAGGCTGATACTCGACAGTGGAGCAGAGGGTGGGGTTGATGGTGTTGCGCATCCAGGCGGCCATGGCTCCCGCCACCTCCAAATCCTCACAGGTGATGGGACGGCCCCGCTTGTCGTGGGCCACGGTGATCTCGCCGATCCTGCGCCGCAGATCCGCCAGGTCCTTGGCGATGGCCAGGATAGCCATGAGCTCCGAGGACACCGTGATTTGGAACCCGGATTCCATTAGGAATCCATCCGTTTTCCCGCCGAGGCCAATGACGATGCGCCGCAGGGCCTGCGCACAGAAGTCGATAGCCCAGCGCATCTCCACCCGGCGCGGGTCGATGTCCAGGCGGCGCAGGCCCCTCTTTTTCAGCTCCTCGTCGGAATAATTGAACTCGTGCTGAAGCCGGGCGGTGAGGGCCACCATGGCCAAATTGTGGGCGTTGGTGATGGCGTCGATGTCGCCTGTCAAGCCCAGGGAAAACTCCGCCATGGGGATGAGCAAAGCGTTCCCTCCGCCGGCGGCCGTGCCCTTGATGTTGAACGTCGGCCCGGCCGAAGGCTGCCGAATGCACCCCCCTACGTTCTTCCCCCGCTTGGCCAAGCCCTCGATCAGGCCCAGCGTAGTAGTGGTCTTTCCCTCCCCCAAGGGCGTGGGCGTGATGGCCGTGACATCGATGTACTTCCCATTTGGTCGATGTTTGAGACGCTCGTAGATCTTACGGAAATCGAGTTTACAAATGCGGCCGTAAGGGATGATCTCGTCCTTGCGCAAACCCAGCCTGTCCGCCCACTCCTCAGGGGTGGGCATCATCTTCTCCGTCTCTGCCGCGATCTGCCAATCCTTTAGGACCACAGGATCGTAAGGCATGGACCCTCCTTTCAGATTCCGGCGAGCTCCACAATATCTGGCACGCAATCTTCCCAACCCATGGGCATGAAGTGAATGCCCTGACAGTATGGGCGCACAGCTCTAACAATACGGGCACAGATTTCCACGCTTCTTTGTCTCCTTTCCTCCGGGGTTTTGGCCCTCTCCATCACTTTTATGATCTCCTCAGGCACGTGAACTCCCGCGATGTGCTCGTTCATGAACCGCGCCATCTTTGCGGACTTGAGGGGGATGATGCCCACTAGCATCGGTACCCTTACCCCGTCCAGCTTTTGCACGAACCGCACGAAAGCCTGGGGATCGTAAACAACCTGGGTCTGAATGAAGCCGATTCCCAACTTTGCCTTCAGCCGAAGCTTGGCCAGATGCGGCTCGAGGGGCTCAGCCGTGGGATTCACCGCCGCGCCCACAAAGAAATCAGTCCGACCCGAAAGCTCATTTCCAGCCAAATCCCGGCCAGAGTTCAACGCTTGAATGACGGCGATGAGCTGCACCGAGTCCAAATCGAACACGGGCATGGCTTGCGGATGGTCGCCCAAAACGGGGTGATCTCCGGTGAGGACGAGCACGTTCTCAATTCCCAAAGCCCAGGCGCCCAAAAGATCGGCTTGCAGGGCCAAGCGATTCCGGTCGCGGCAGGTCATCTGCAAAATGGGCTCAAAGCCTTCACGTTTGATGAGGGCACAAAGGGCCCAAGAGCTCATGCGCAAAACCGAGGACTGCAGGTCTGTGACGTTGAAGGCGTGGACTTTGGGAGCGAGCTTACGCACCGCTTCCAGGGCGGGGCCGACGTCAGCCCCCTTGGGCGGGGCCGCCTCGCAGGTGATCACAAATTCTCCGTGGGCCAAGCGCTCGCGCAGACGCATGTCATTCCTCCCAAAACTCCAGGTCCCACAGGGTGGTGCGGCGTCGGGAAAGGGGCACATCCAAGGCCCGCCGGCGATCCTTGGGCGGCCGGAATTTCTCAAACAGGTCCAGCCGGCCCAGCTCCGCGAGCCGGTCGTAAATTTTCTGCCAACCGCAGGGCCGGCCGGGCTCGAGCTCACATTCCCCCTGGTAAGAACCGCCACAGGGCCCGTGCAGAAGACCTTTGGGACAGACGGTAAGGGGGCAAATCCCCCCGGTCTCGGCCAAAACACATTCCCCGCAGCGCGCGCAACGCTCCTCCGCCGGCCAAACCCCCTGAAATGCCCCGTAATAGAGGGTGTTGGACGCAGGAACCGTGGGTTTCCCGGTTACCGTGGCCACGGCTTGGACTCCCACCCCACAGGAAGCCACGACAAAAACTTCGGCTTTGTCCACGGTGGTGCGGACCCGGCTCAGCTTAAGCCCTATCAGTGCTTTATTGCACAAAAATGGGATTTCCAGAGCGCCCACCACAGGGTGTTCCCCTTCCAACACCGCCGACTTTAGGGTTTGGATGGCCTTTTCTCCTCCGGCGCCCGTGGTTTGGGCACACCCGCCACAGGCCACCACAAACACGCGCTCCCCAGGCCGCAGACTTCCTAAAATCTCTCCGATGGGCTTGAGTTCAGAGACAAGCATCCTTCCTCCTTACTGTACAGCACAAGCTAAGCATGGATCAAAAGAGCGCACGATTCTTCCTGCCTCAAGTAGCCCATCGCCGCTCACGGGTGTGCCCTCCAACGCTTCCTCGATGGGCCCGGGTTGACCCTGTTCATCCCGGGGCGAAGCGTTCCAAGTGGTGGGAGAGATCACTTGGTAGTGGGCGATGACTCCGCGTTCGATGCGCAACCAGTGGCCGAGGGCCCCCCGAGGCGCATCTGTAAGGCCTTGTCCTGTGGCTTCGCTGGGTATGCCGAAGGGTACGGCCACAGGCCCGTTGATCTCTAGTTCCGCAAGCCAGGTTTCCATGCGTTGGGCCAAAAACAGCGCCTCGATGGCCCGGGCTAAATGGCGTCCCATAGCGGAACTGAGCTGTTCCAGGCTGATTCGGGCCTCGCTCAGAAGTTCCCCGGCGAGCTTCGCAAAATCTCCGGGGCCCAGGTGGGAGGCGAGGAAGACCCGGGCTGCCGGCCCCACTTCCAACGCTTTCCCCTTATACCGAGGAGCTTTGATCCAGGAATAGGCCTCGGCTTTATACGGGTCCGGTTCGGTTTGACCTGCCCTTGGGTGACCAGCCCCTCCCGCGTACCAAGACCGCGCTACCTCCTCCGCAATTCCCTCACAGTCCAAGGGTTGCACCGCCCCGTCCTGGAGAGAGCCGGCCGGAAAAACGCGGGTGCGGGAGGGCTCGGGAAACGCTCCGAAACTCAAGAGTCTCCCCACCCGTCCCAGAGCGAAGTAATCTGGGTAGCGGGCGGCCAGAAGAAGCACGTCTTTCACGTAAATGTTCTCCAAAAAATCCCGGATCTCTCGGAGGCGAAAGCGAAAGGCTGTGACCTCGGCAAGCCCCGGCTTTTGTGTGACGCCGCCGGGCACAATCCCCACTTCGTGAGGCATTTTCCCGCCAAAGATGGCCACCAGCTCATGGGCTTTACGCCGTACCTCCAGGGCCAAGGCATAGTGTTCTAAAAGCGTTTGGTTTTCTTCGGGAGAAAATCGGCGATCCCCGAGTTCAGCGGCAAGTAGGCCGGCAAGTGGAGTCCCTTTGGGATCTAAGTAATCGGGCAGAGCGAGGTGATAGAAATGCAAGACGTGGTTGTGAAGCCAATTGGCTGCGTAAATGAGGTTTCGTAAGAGCCAACCATTTTGGGGAATATTTTCTTCCACTCCCAGGGCTGTATCCAAGGCCAAGGCTGCGGCAGTGGCGTGGGCCACCGGGCAAACGCCGCAGATCCTGGGGGTAATCCGCTGGGCATCGAGGGGAAAACGACCAAGCAGGATAATTTCTAGCCCACGAAATAGAGCCCCTGAACAGCGGGCTTGCACAATCTTTCCGCCCTCGACTTTGATCTCCACCCGAAGGTGTCCCTCGATTCGAGTGATGGGATCAATGGTCACCTGGCGCATAGGTTCCTCCGATAAAAGGCAGCGGCATCCTCTGCCCGCACTTTGCGAAACAGCGGGGCTGGAAAGTCCGGGAACTCTGGCTCACAGCACCCAAGGCACGGGTGTCCTGCCTCGATGCACCAGTTCACTCCTCCATTCCAGCGGTGAGTGGGGCAGCGGGAGCTGGTGTAGGGACCTTTGCAACCGAGTTTCAACAGGCAACCCGCTTCCCCGAAGCTGGCAGCGAATCGGCCAACATCAAAATCCGCTCGCCTTGGGCAATTTTCGTGAATCAACCCTGGATACACGGAGCGAAGGCGCCCCACCTCGTCGAGTTGTCCTATTGCCGAAGGGTTGAAAATGAGCTGTGCTACCGTTTCCACGAACCAACGAGGGTGAGGGGGGCAACCGGGCACGTTGATCACCGGAATTCCTATCCCCTCCCGTCGGAAAAATTCTCCTACACCTACACAGGAGGTGGGGTTGGGCGCTCCCGCGGGGATCCCTCCATAAGCGGCACAGGTCCCCAAAGCTACCACTCCAGCCGAGCGTAGGGCCAACTCCCGCACCCGCTCTGCCATCGGGATATCCCCGACCCTCCCGAACCGTCCGTCTTCCCCGGTGGGGATGGCCCCTTCCACGACGAGCAAGTACGCTCCGGCTTCCTCTTCGCGAACGCGTTCCAGCACCTCCAAGGCAGGTTGGCCAGTGAGGCCCATCAAGGTGGCGTGAAACCGAAGGATTAAGGCCTTCCCGGGCACTAGCTCATCGAGAAGCAGGTTCTTGAGGTTGGGGTAATCGGCGTTCATCAGGGATATGGAACAGCCAGTGCAGCCAGCAGCTTGAAACCATACCACCGCCTGGGCACGAGTTTCACTCAAACTCCCACCTCCTTCCCGAACGACCCCCCTAGATCTACGGCGGGGCCGATTGAGAAGGGTAGCGAGAACGATCTTGGCCGGCAAGTTGACAGCGCTGGCTCGGCGCGTAATTTGACAAGATCAGCTGTTCACATTAGTTTTGGATACCAGCCATGAGCGACATGAATCAGGTAGTGGACCGGATCATCGCTCGGCATCCGGGAGAGAAAAACCTGATCCCTGCACTTCAGGAAATCCAAGGCGAACTGGGGTACCTCCCCGAGCTAGCGCTGGAGGCGGTAGCCCAGCGGCTAAAAATTCCGCTGAGCCGGGTCTACGGAGTGGCCACCTTTTATGCCCAATTCCGTTTGACCAAGCCGGGAGAGCATTTGGTACAAGTTTGCCGTGGGACTGCCTGTCATGTGCGCGGATCCCAGGTCATCCAGGAGGCCTTGGCGCGGGAATTCGGCGGAGATGGGCGGGTTTCTCTAGAAGAGGTGCGTTGTGTGGGGTGCTGCAGTTTGGCTCCAGTTGTGGTGGTGGACGGTCGGCCTTTTGGCCGCCTCGATCCCCAAAAAGCTGTGAGCGTGGTGCGAGGAGCCCTGTGAAACTCCGGAGCCTTGAGGACTTAGAGCGGGTCCGTCAAGAAGGTAAGACCTTGCTGTGGCCAGCCGAGGGAAAAATTCTGGTGGGCATGGCATCCTGTGGCTTGGCCTCCGGGGCGGCCGCAGTGTATCAAGCTTTCTGTGAGGCCGTGGAGTCCCAGGGCTTGAAATTCAGGGTGGGAGAGACTGGGTGCCTAGGATTTTGCGCACGAGAACCAATTGCTGAGCTTCGTTTTCCTGACGAAACGCGCATTTTTTATGGGGAAATGGATCGGGACAAGGCGCTCGAGCTCGCGTCTTCTTTCTCCCACGGGGACCTGCGACCTGACCTAGCCTTGGGGCGCATCGGGGGCGATCCCGCTTGGGAAATTCCGGAGTTGGAACAAATCACGTTTTATCGAGGCCAGCGGCGGCGGGTGTTAGCTGACTGTGGTCTCATCAATCCCTTGGACATACGGGAGTACATTGCCCAAGGAGGTTATTTTGCCGCTTGGCAAGCTTTGCACATGCCCCCGGAAGCCGTGCTCGAGGAGATCAAGCGGGCTGGTCTCAGGGGAAGGGGCGGGGCTGGTTTTCCCACGGGAAAGAAATGGGAACTTGCTCGCAGCGCACCCGGTCCAAAAAAATATGTGATCTGCAATGGCGACGAGGGCGATCCCGGCGCCTACATGGACAGAAGCGTCCTCGAGGGGAACCCGCACTCTGTAATTGAAGGGATGATCATCGGAGCCTATGCGGTGGGCGCTGACGAGGGTTACATCTATGTGCGCGCAGAATATCCGTTGGCGGTGAAACACTTGCGGATTGCCGTGGCCCAGGCCGAAGAGCTTGGCCTTTTGGGTTCCGACATCCTCGGCACGACTTTTTCTTTCCGCATCCACATTTTTGAAGGGGCAGGAGCTTTTGTGTGCGGAGAGGAGACGGCCCTCATCGCTTCCATTGAGGGGCGGCGCGGCCAGCCCCGGCCAAGACCCCCTTACCCCGTGGGATCCGGCCTGTTCGGCAAGCCCACAGTGATCAACAACGTGGAGACTTGGGCCAATGTTCCCCTCATCAGCCGCCACGGCGCGGAATGGTTTCGCACCCTAGGAACCTCCCGTTCACCGGGCACCAAGATCTTCTCCCTCACCGGCAAGGTGCGGAACACTGGGCTTGTCGAGGTGCCCATAGGCACCCCGTTGGGCCAGCTGATCTCGGAGGTGGGCGGCGGACCGCCCCAGGGCAAGGCCCTCAAAGCCGTACAAATCGGGGGGCCATCCGGAGGATGCCTGCCCGCTGAGCTTCTGGACCTGGCCATCGACTACGAAACCCTGACCCAAGCGGGATCCATGATGGGCTCCGGCGGCATGGTCGTCTTGGACGAGGACACCTGCATGGTGGAGCTGGCCAGATTTTTCCTGGAATTCACCCAAGCTGAATCCTGTGGACAGTGCCCGCCCTGCCGCATCGGCACCAAGAGGATGCTGGAGATCCTGACCCGCATCACCGCCGGCCGCGGCCGGCCCGGCGACCTGGAGCTCCTGGAAGAGCTGGCCCATGGGGTGCAAGAAACTTCCTTGTGTGGATTGGGCCGGACTGCCCCCAACCCGGTCCTCACCACCCTCCGCTATTTTCGCGCGGAATACGAGGCCCACCTTGCTGGACACTGCCCAGCCGGGGTTTGCCGAGCCCTTTTCTCCTACGCGATTGCGGAGGAAAAATGCGCGGGCTGTGGGCTCTGTCTTCGGGTTTGTCCCAGCGGCGCCATTTGGGGGGAGCCGGGTAAACCGCACCGCATTGTGAAGGCTCTGTGCATCCGCTGCGGAGCCTGTGTTTCTGTTTGTCCGAAGGGGGCGATCGCCAAACTATGAACGAGGTGCGCCTGCGCATCGACGGGAAGGAAGTCACCGTGCCTAAAGGCACCACGCTCTTTGCGGCCGCACAAAAAGCAGGCCTAGAAATCCCCCACCTTTGCCACCATCCTGCTCTTCCCCCTTCTGGAATCTGCCGGCTGTGTTTGGTGGAGGCCAATGGCCAGCTCCTCACCTCTTGCTACCACGAGGCCCAAGATGGAATGGAAGTGCAGACGGATACACAAAGATTGCGGCACCTGCGCCGCCTCACCCTGGAGCTCATCCTCTCCGATCATCCCCAAGACTGTCTGACGTGTGAGCGCAACGGATCTTGTGAGCTACAGCGGTACGCTTACGAATATGGCCTAGAGAAGAACCGCTTCGTCGGGCCAGACCATGCTCGCCGTGTTTTCCCAGTTCGAGAGGATAACCCTTTTATTCGCTACGAGCCTGAAAAATGTATCCTTTGCGGAAGATGCGTGCGCGTCTGTGAAGAGGTGCAGGGACGCAGCGTGTTGAGCTCTGTTTCCCGGGGCTTTTTCACGCGCATTTCTACTGGGTTGGAAAAGCCTCTCACCGGGACGAACTGCGAGCTGTGTGGCCAGTGCGTGGCCGTTTGCCCCACGGGTGCGCTCACCGAGAAAGCCCGCCGTTTCCAGGGACGGGAGTGGGAGCTCAAAAAAGTTGATACTGTGTGCCCGTTTTGTGGCTGTGGCTGCCCCATCACCCTCCATGTGCGCAACAATCGGATCGTGCGGGTTTCCGGAGGGTATCAGGGATTCCGGTTATGCGTGAAAGGCCGATTTGGCTTGGCTTTTGTTCACCACCCTGATCGACTCAAAGTCCCTCTCATCCGCGAGGGCCAAAAGTTCAGGGAGGCTTCGTGGGAGGAAGCTTTGGATTTGGTAGCGGCGCGACTTTTGGCCACCAAAGAGAAATATGGACCCGACGCCATAGGGGGCCTGGCTTCTGCCAAGTGCACCAACGAAGAGAATTACCTATTCCAAAAATTTATGCGGGCTGTGATAGGCACGGACAACGTGGATCACTGTGCTCGCCTTTGCCACGCCCCGAGCGTGGTGGGTTTGGGCCGCGCGTTTGGGTCGGGAGCCATGACCAACACGATCGAAGAGATACGCGATGCTGACTGTATTTTGGTGACAGGCTCCAACACCACGGAAGCTCACCCCGTGGTAGCCCAGGAAATTAAGCAAGCCGTGCGCCGGGGAGCTGTGCTCATCGTGGTCGATCCTCGCAGGATCGAGCTAGCAGAATGGGCTCACTTTTTCCTCCGGCCCCGCCCCGGTACGGACGTGGCCTGGCTCAACGGCTTTTGCCACGTCCTCCTCCAAGAAGGCCTTTGGAACAAAAAGTTCGTGGAAGAGCGGTGCGAGGGGTTCGAGCAGTTCCGGCAGGCGGTGGAACAATACACTCCGGAGCGGGTGGAAGAGATCACGGGCATCCCCCGGGATCTCTTGGTGGAGGCGGCCAGAGCTTACGGGCGAGCCAAGAACGCCATGATCTTTTACGCCATGGGCCTGACCCAACACACCCATGGCACGGCCAACGTGTTGGCTGTGGCCAATTTGGCGCTTCTTTCGGGCCAAGTGGGGCGGCCGGCTACAGGAGTGAATCCTCTGCGGGGCCAGAACAACGTACAAGGCGCCTGTGACATGGGCGCCATCCCCGAGGTTCTCCCGGGCTACCAATCTCTTTTGGATCCCCGGGTACGCGCCAAGTTCCAGGCGGCTTGGGGCCGGCCTATCCCCGCTGCCCCCGGCCTCACCGTAGTCGAGATGTTCGAGGCTGCACGGGCTGGCCAGCTCAAAGCTATGGTGATCATGGGCGAAAATCCCATGGTTTCCGACCCCCAAATCGCCCATGTGGCCGAGGCTTTGGCAGGTTTGGAGTTCTTGGTGGTGCTGGATATCTTCCCCAATGAAACCACGCCCTACGCTCATGTGATCCTCCCTGCCGCAAGCTTTGCGGAAAAAGACGGAACGTTCACAAACACGGAGCGTAAAGTCCAGTTGCTGCGCAGTGCCTTCCCTCCCCCCGGTCAGGCTAAGCCCGATTGGCAAATCATTGGCGCTTTGGCTCAACGCCTGGGCTATCCCTTAACTTATGAGCACCCCGCGAAAATCATGGAGGAAATCGCCTCTCTCGTTCCCACTTACGGGGGCATCTCCTATGCTCGTTTGGAGAAAGGCGGGATTCACTGGCCCTGTTTCTCCCCCGATCATCCCGGCACCCCTTATCTTCACAAAGATCAGTTCGCGCGGGGCCGGGGCAAGTTCCACCCTGTGGAGTGGGAGCCGCCCAGGGAGACCCCCGACCGGGAATATCCGTTCATCCTCACCACCGGCCGCAACCTCTGGCACTATCATTCCCGCAGCATGACCGGCCGCGTGGAAGGCCTGGTGGAGCTTTCCCCTGAGGCTTACTTGGAAATCCATCCAGCGGATGCCTTGAATTTGGGGATTGAAGAGGGGAAGGGAGTGCGGGTCTCCTCGCGCCGAGGGACGATCATCGTGCGGGCAAAACTCACCGAGCGGGTCCCCAGGGGCACGGTGTTCATCCCCTTCCATTTCGGCGAGGCTCCCGCTAACCTCCTCACGGGGGCTTTCCTCGATCCGGAGGCGAAAATCCCGGAGTACAAAGTGTGTGCGGTGCGTCTCACCCCCCTGGAGGACTAATTGGCCTTACCTCTTCCGAAGCGCGTGCAATTACGGGACGGCCAAGAGGCACTCATCCGCACCCTTAGCGAAAATGATCTGCCCTCTTGGTGTGCGATGATCAATGCCTGCAGTGAGGAAACGCTTTGGCGGAGGTTTGAGCGAAGAGCCAAAAAGGCTATCCTTGCCGAAGCCCTACGCTTCTGCTCCCCAAACGCCCAAGAATTCGTGCTGGTAGCGGAGGTCCAGGGCCAGATGGCTGGAGAGGCTCGCCTCTGCCTGATCCCTGAGGCACAAGCCGCGGAGTTCTGCGTGTTGGTGGCCGATCCCTGGCAAGGAGTTGGGCTGGGCTCCCTCCTCACCGATCTGGCCCTGGCTTGGGCTGACGAGCACGGGATAAACCGGATTTTAGTGGAAGTGGTGCCGGAAAATCTCCGCATCCTCCACATTCTTCGGTCCCGCGGCTTTCGGTTCCGCGAGGGCGCGGGACAGATCCTGTGGGGAGAGCGCCTCAGCCCAAGGGTTTAGCCGCCAAAACCACGCTCTCTTCGGTTTTGTATTCCAGCTTGAACCCGTGGTTTTCGAAAATCCGAATCATGCGAATGTTGTCGGGTGTGGTCTCTGCCGTCACTTTACGGATCCCCCAGCTTTGGGCGATCTGCAAGCAATAAGCGGTGAGGATCCCACCCAAGCCCTTGCTCTGCCAAGGATCAGCCACAAATACCGCATATTCTGCGTTCGTGCGGTCCGGATCAGAAATGAGCCTCCCCACCCCGATCATCCGCTTTCTTCCGTCCTCCTCCACGATGCCCACGATGGCCATTTCCCGGTCGTAGTCAATGAAGCAATAGGGAATGGCCATCTGGTGCGTGGTTTCCTTGAAGATGTAGCGGAAGCGAAAGCGGATGGACTCCCGGGAGGAAATGGCCAGCATCTCGTGCCAAAGGAGCTCATCTTCCGGACGAATGGGGCGGAGAAAAACGCGGGTTCCGTCCTTGAGGGTCACCCAGCGCTCGTAACCTTCCGGATACGGCCGGATCACGAGATGGCTGTAGGGCCGCGGAGGCTGGCGCAAGGCCTCCTCGTCCACCACCACGCGGGCATCGACGGCCAAGACGTCCTCAGGAGTGACCACCAGGGGGTTCACGTCGATCTCCTGGATCTCGGGGAAGTCCGCCACCAGGTAGGAGAAACGCATGATGACTTCCAAAAGTTTTTCCACGTTCAGGCGGGGGCGACCCCGGTAACCCTGAAGGAGGGGCCAAATCCTGAGTGAGGCCAGGAGATGGGTAGCCAGCCGCTCGTTCAACGGCGGCAAGCCCAAAACCCGATCCCGCAAGACCTCAGCGGTAATCCCGCCCGCGCCGATCATGAGCACTGCCCCAAACGTTGGGTCCTTTTTAGCCCCCAAAATCAACTCCACCCCTTGGCCCACGGAGGCCATGCGCTGCACGGTCACCCCTTCGATGTGCGCCTGGGGCGCTTTTTCCCGCACGTTGGCCAGAATCCGGCGGAACGCCTGCCGCACCCCCTCCTCGGTGAGCAGGCCCACCACGACCCCACCCACGTCCGTCTTGTGGGTGATCGCGGGGGAGTGAATCTTGAGAACCACAGGGAAGCCCAGGTTTTTCGCACGTTCCACAGCCTCGTCTTCGGTGCGAGCTAGCTCGGGCATGGTCACTGGGATCCCATAAGCAGCAAGAAGAGCTTTAGCAACCCGTTCGCCCAAAATTCTTGTCTGGCGAAAAAGAGGAAGGAAATCCTCCCGAATTTTTGCTCGATCCACGGCGAACTCCACCGGGATCTCCCGTGGTGTTTGGTAAAGGAGATTGAGATTCCGGCCGTAATCCACAAGGTGCATGAAGGCCTGCACCGCTTGGTCCGGGGTAAGGTAGGTGGGGATTCCGTTTTGGTTGAGGATCCGTGTGCCCTCCTGCACGGCAACCCCGCCCATCCACGCCGCTAACACCGGCTTAGGAAACTTCTTGGCCGCCTCGGCTACCGCCAGGGCTGTGCCCGTGGGATCGGTCATCGCTTGGGGCGTGAGAATCACCAATACCGCGTCCACGCCGGGGTCGGTAAGCACGATCTCTAGGGCCTGGGCGTAGCGCTCGGGTGAGGCATCGCCCAGGATGTCCACGGGATTGCCGTGGGACCAAAACGGTGGGAGGAGTTTGTTGAGCTTTTCCAAGGTCTCCGGGCTCAGTTCTGCCAGCTCTCCGTGGCGGGCAATGAGGGCGTCCGTGGCCATAACCCCAGGACCGCCAGCGTTGGTCACGATGGCTAAATGCGAGCCCAAGGGCGGTCGCACCCGGGCCACGAGTTCAGCGGTATCGAAAATCTCGCCGATCTCGTACACGCGGACTGCACCAGCTCGGCGAAAGGCCGCATCGTATACAGCGTCCTCGCCAGCCATGGCCCCGGTGTGAGAGGTAGCGGCCCGAGCGGACTCCGCAAACCGTCCAGCTTTGTACACCACAATGGGCTTGGTGCGCGCGAAGGCCCGTGCTGCAGACATGAACCGCCGCGCTTCCGTGATGGACTCCACGTAAAGGATGATGGAGCGGGTCCGCTCGTCCTCACCGAAATAGTCGATGAGGTCCCCGAACGTGACGTCAACCATGTTTCCAATGGAGACGAAGTTAGAAAAACCAATGCCCTCCTCGATGGCCCAGTCCAGAACCGAGGTACAAAGGGCACCGGACTGGGAGATAAACGCCACGTGGCCCTCTGGAGGCATGGCCGCGGCGAAGCTGGCGTTGAGGCGCAGGGAGGGCACGATCACACCCAGACAGTTCGGCCCAATTACGCGCAGCCCTTCGTATTTGCGAATCGTCTCTTTCAGCTGCTCTTCCAGGCGCCGGCCCTCCTCGCCCGCCTCTTTGAACCCCGCGGAAATGATGACCACCCCAAGGATCCCAGCTTCGCCGCACTGCTCGAGGACACCGGGCACCGTGGGGGCTGGCGTACAGATCACCGCCAAATCCGACACCCGCGGAAGGCTTTTCACGTCAGGATAAGCTTGAATTCCCTGCACAGCTTCGTGGCGGGGGTTCACCGGATACACTACCCCGGGAAATCCCGAACCGATCAAGTTTTTTAGCACGGTATAGCCCACACTTCCCGGATTGTTGCTGGCCCCGACCACAGCAACACGTTGAGGTTTGAAAATCTTGTCCAGATTGCGGATGCTCATCTGTGCCTCCGCATAATCTTAGGGGAAAACGCGGGGAAACGAAAGGAGGAGCATGAAGTTTGAGCCCTGGAAGAAACAGGCGGCAGAGGCGGCGGTGGAGCTCATCCAGCCCGGGATGGTCATCGGCCTGGGGCATGGCTCCACCGCCCGCTATGCCCTCCTCAAACTCGCTGAGCTCCTCCGGTCCGGCAAATTGTGGGACATTCAGGGGGTTCCCTGTTCGAAAAAGGTGGAGGAAGAGGCCAAAACCTTAGGTATCCCCTTGACCACGCTGGAAGAGCATCCGGAACTGGACCTCACCATAGACGGGGCAGACGAAATAGACCCTGATCTAAACGTGATCAAAGGCGGGGGCGGGGCCATGTTGCGGGAGAAAGTGGTGGCCCAGGCCACGCGGCACCAAGTCATTGTGGCTGACCACACCAAGTTTTCTCCTCGCCTGGGCACAAGTGCCCCAGTTCCGGTGGAAGTTCTTCCCTTCGGGTGGTGCACGCACCTCCGGTTCTTGGAGGGCCTGGGAGCGCGGGTGAGTCTCCGGCGCAATCCCGATGGATCTCCTTTTCTCACCGACCAGGGAAACTACGTGCTCGACTGCTGGTTTGGCCCAATCCCTGAGGTGCAGTCGTTGGCCAGGAAGCTAGAGAGCCGGGCAGGGATCGTCGGGCATGGCCTCTTTGTGGACCTGGTGGACGAAGTTTTCCTCGCGGGGCCTTCGGGCTTGCGCCGGTTAACCCGCTAGCCCTCCCAAATGTTCTTGGGTACGCTTTTTTGATGGAAAAGCTTTTGGGAAAACTGGCGGAAGTGGAGGAAGAGTTCCAGGAGCTAGAGAAGATCCTGGGCGATCCTTCCGTTCATGCCCGTCCGGACTTTCCTGAGCTTTCCCGACGGTACAACCGCCTGCGGCTCATCGTGGACAAGGGGCAAGAGCTGCGCCGACTTCTCCAAAACATCGCCGAGGAAGAAGAGCTCCTTCGGGAAAGCGATGAAGAGTTGGCGCGGGAACTGCGCCAGGAGTTGGAGCAGGATCAAGCCCGGGCGGCCCAGCTTGAGCAGGAGTTGCGGAAGCTCCTGGTCCCGCCACACCCAGACGACCACAAGAACGCGATTGTGGAGATCCGCGCCGGAGCGGGAGGAGAAGAGGCTGCCCTATTTGCCGCTGATCTTTTCCGCATGTACACCAAATATGCAGAGAAAAAGGGATTCAAAGTGCGCGTGCTCGCCTCTCACCCTACCGATCTCGGCGGATACAAGGAGATCATCTTCGCCGTGGAAGGTCCGGGCGCCTACGGGCTTTTCCGCTACGAATCCGGTGTACACCGGGTACAGCGTGTTCCGGAGACGGAGGCCAGTGGCCGCATCCACACCTCCACGGCCACGGTGGCCGTCCTCCCCGAAGCCGAAGAAGCTAAGGTGGAAATAAAACCCGAGGATCTCAAGATCGAGACGTTCCGCTCGTCCGGCCCAGGCGGCCAGCACATGCAGAAGAACGAAACCGCAGTGCGCATCACCCACATCCCCACGGGAATTGTGGTGAGTTCTCAGGAGGAGCGCTCCCAGCACCGCAACAAGGAACTAGCCTTGCGGGTACTGCGGGCCAAGCTCTGGGAGATCGCGGAGAAGGAGAAGGAAGCGGACCTCCGGGAAAAGCGGCGGCGCCAGATCGGCACGGGCGAGCGCTCCGAAAAAATCCGCACCTACAATTTCCCGCAAAACCGGGTCACGGACCATCGCGTTGATCTCACGGTCTATCGGCTGGAGGACATCCTTGAAGGGGACCTGGACTTGGTGGTGGAACCCTTGCTCGCGGAGGAGGCCGCTTGGCTGATAGGCGATCAGAAATAACGTTTCATGGCTTCTCGAGCCCGGCGTTCCTCCTCTTCCTCCATGAGTTTCCGGCGCTTGTCGGCCTTAGAAAGCCCCTTGGCCACAGCCAGTTCAACTTTTGCATAGCCCCGCTCGTTGAAGTACAGGGAGAGAGGCACCAGGGTATAGCCGGCCCGACCAACCTTGCCAAGGAGTCGGGCGATCTCCCGTTCTTTGAGGAGTAGCTTCTTGGGACGTTCCGGATCGTGCCCATACGGGCCGCTCTGCTCATAGGGAGCGATGTGCATGCCGTAGAGCCAGACTTCGCCCCCCTCCACTTTGGCATAAGCCTGGTCCAGGGAGACCCGGCCAGCCCGGATGGATTTCACCTCTGAGCCCTTCAGAACGATTCCGGCCTCGTACGTTTCCTCGATCTCGTAATCCCGCTTGGCCCGGCGATTTCGCGCTACTACCCTGCGCTCCCCCATCACTCCACCGTCACGGTTTTCGCCAAATTTCTGGGCTGGTCTACATCTGTACCCCGCAACCTGGCGATATGGTAGGCTAAAAGCTGTAACGCGGGGGTAAACGTAAAAGGCAGGAGCAGGCGTGAGGCGGGTGGAACAAGGACCAGGTGGTCTGCCGCCTCCTGAAGCTCCGCGGGAACATCGTCAGCGAAGGCCACAACGATTCCTCGCCGGGCTTTAACCTCCTGGATGTTGGCGAGAACTTTGTCCGGGAGCTCCTCGCGGGAATAGAGCACCACCACAGGCATCCCCTCGTGGACGAGAGCGATGGGGCCGTGCTTCATCTCCCCCGCTGCGTAGCCCTCGGCGTGGATGTAGGAGATCTCCTTGAGCTTGAGAGCACCCTCCAGGGCCAGGGGGTAAAGGATCCCCCGGCCAAGGTAGAGAAAGTTCGGGAACGTATAGAGTTTTTGGGCCAAATTGTCGATCTCCGGCCCAAGCTTGAGTGCGGTTTCCACGAGGCGAGGAGCTTGGCTCAGCTCGTCCTTGAACTTCTCCAGTTCTTCTTCCCCAAGAAGGCCGCGGGCGCGGGCCAACCACAAGCCCAATAGGAACAGGGCCATGATTTGGGCGGAAAAAGTCTTGGTTGCAGCAACTCCGATCTCCAGGCCCGCTCGTGTGTACAAAACCGCGTGGGATTCCCGAGCAATAGCCGAGCCCACCACATTCACCACCGCGATCACCTGGGCTCCTTGGGCTTTAACTGCCCGTACGGCCATGAGGGTGTCGACCGTCTCCCCGGATTGGGAGACCGCCACCACCAGCGTCTTTTTGCTCACCGCCGGCCGTTTGTAGCGAAACTCGGAGGCAATCTCTGCCGCCACAGGAAGACCCAAAAGGGGTTCCCACAGATACTCGGCCACCAAAGCCGCATGGTAAGAAGTTCCACAGGCCAGAAGGTAAACGTGCTCCGCTTCCGCCAGGTCCACTTGGCCCAACCCCTCTTCCCAGGGGGTGGAAAGCTCACTCCTCAGAGTATCCGCCACGGCCCGAGGCTGTTCGTGAATCTCCTTCTCCATGAAATGTCGGTATCCCAGCTTTTCCGCAGAAAGGGGGTCCCACGGAACTTCCTGGAACCGCGGTCCTTTGCGTCTTCCCTGTCGGTCCCAGACTTCCAAGTGTCCCGGGCTCAGGCGGGCTACGTCCCCGTCCTCCAGGAAATGGAAGGTCCGGGTGTAGGGAAGAAGGGCAGGGACATCGGAGGCCAGGAATCCTTCCCCGGGCAGGATTCCCACCACGAGGGGACTCCCTTCCCGGGCTAACACGATCTCCTGGGGATGCTCGGCGTGGATCGCAGCCACAGCGTAGGCTCCCCGAACCCGGGCCAATGCCCGCCGCAGCGCTTCCACCAGATCGCCCTCGTAATGTTCTTCCAGAAGGTGCACGAGTGTCTCTGTGTCCGTTTGGGAGCGAAACGGATGCCCACGAGCCAGGAGATTTTGGCGGAGCTCCCGGTGGTTTTCGATGATTCCGTTGTGGACAAGGGCGATTTTCCCCGTGCAGTCCACATGGGGATGGGTGTTTTCCTCGGAGGGCAGCCCATGGGTGGCCCAGCGGGTGTGACCAATGCCCAGGTGGGCGGAGACCCCGCTTTCCAGTACAGCCTGGCAAAGATTCTCCAGTTTTCCCACCCGGCGCAGAAGCACCAGGCCTTGGGGGGTTAACACGGCCACGCCGGCAGAGTCATACCCGCGGTACTCCAGCCGGGAAAGGCCGGAGAGCAACACATCTTCAGCCCGACGTGGGCCCACGTAGCCTACAATCCCACACATGGCCAAGCATTATAGCCCAAGCGTAATGCACACCATGTTCACCCTGCCCTCATGGCCGTATAATGGGGTGGCGTAAGGAGGCAAACATGCGGGAGGCGGAGGTTCGTGCGCTGCTTGTCGACCCGACCACGAAAAGTCCGGTGATCCTCCTCAAGGACCGTAACTCCACGAAAGCTTTGCCCATCTGGATTGCCGAGCCGGAGGCTATTTCCATCGCCCTCGAGCTACAGGGCCAGCGCTTCCCCCGCCCCCTTCCCCATGACCTCATGAAAGAGCTCCTCACCGTGCTGGGTGCGCGTCTAGTTCAGGTAGTGATCACCCAGATCAAGGACACCGTGTTTTACGCCAAGCTCGTCCTGCGTGACGCCCAGGGTGAGATGAAAGAGCTGGACTCCCGGCCGTCCGATGCTATCGCCCTAGCGTTACGCATGCAGGCCCCGATCTTCATTGCGGACGAGGTGTTCGAGCAAGCCGCCATTGAGTCCCCGTTCGCTGAAGAAGAGCAGTTTGAGACGTTCGTGGAAAAGGAGCTTTCGTTCTCCGAGATCAAGCGCCGCCTGAAGGAATGGGAATCGGGATCCACTGAGTAGGAAGGGGGTCGAGGAGGAAAAGCTCTCGAAGCTCCAAGCCTGTGTTCACCTTCGTCTCCGAAAGTCGCAATTCCAAAGCCTTGCCGTTCGCATCCAGGGCCAGAATTCTTTCAGGAACCGGGGAATTTTCGCCGAATTGAAGCTCGGCTCGGGGGAAGGGACCTGAAAGTCCTTCGATTTGGAGTGTGTTCGCCTCTGGCCACTGTACCCGCAGATTAGGCGAAGGGGTGCCTAAACCCTGGAGAATCCTGGCTAATTCCTGCTCAGAAAAGCGGGCCTCTAGGCCGAGGGAGAGGTTGGGACGAAAATGCACCAAAAGCCAGCCCTCGGGGGTGGAGCGCAGGGCATATACCTCACCCTGCAACTCTTCTGGCTCTTCAAGTTCCAAGCGCACGGCCAGCCCCGCCAGGTACAGCACCCTCAGGCGCACGAGAGGCTCGCCCGGCCGGAGCACCTCCAGGTAGGTCTCGAGGTCCCGGATCCCTGCCCAGGCCTGGATTACCTCCGTCAAACGCTGCATGGCCCGCTGGTTCTCTCCGGGAAAAAGGTAGGGTCCCAGCACGACCACGCCAAAAACCAGCCCAAGGACCAAAACCAACACCCACCAGTTCACACTTGATCTTACCCCAATGTCTGAATGTTTGCCTATGTGGCTTAGTTCGCTTAAAATTATGTTTCGGTGATAACCATGAAATTGCGCACAATCCGGGACATAGATCCCCGGGGAAAGAAAGTGCTCTTCCGCGCAGATTTGAATGTGCCTCTCTCCCAGGGGAAGGTAGCGGATGATTCTCGCATCCGTGCCGTTCTGCCCACGCTTCGGTGGCTTTTGGCAGGGGGAGCGCGGGTGGCGGTGTGCTCGCATTTGGGCCGCCCCGAGGGAAAGGTGGTGGAAGAACTTCGCCTGGGACCCGTAGCCGAGAGGCTTGGTAAGTTATTGGGAAAACCTGTTCTTTGCCTTTCCGACTGTATTGGGCCTGAGGTGCGCAAGGCCGTAGAGGCTCTTCAGGACGGAGAAATCCTCATGCTCGAGAACGTTCGATTTCACCCAGAAGAAGAGGAGAACGACCCCAAATTCGCCAAGGCTTTGGCCAAACCCTTCGATGTTTTTGTGAACGATGCGTTCGCCACGGCCCATCGGGCCCATGCCTCCACGGTGGGCGTGGCTCAGTATCTTCCTGCCTATGCCGGTTTTCTCATGGAGCGCGAGGTTCAAGTTCTCTCGGAGCTTTTGACCAATCCGCGGCGGCCATTTTACGTGCTGGTGGGCGGGAAAAAGGCCAAGGACAAACTGGGGGTCCTGACCGGCCTCCTTCCCCACGTGGACGGATTTCTTATCGGAGGCGGGGTGGCCTTTACCTTCCTTGCCGCCCAAGGATTAGAAGTCGGCCGGTCTGTGGTGGACGAGAAGCTCATCCCCACCATCAGGGACCTCATGGCTCACATCCAAAACCAGGGGAAGGAATTGCATCTTCCCGTGGATGTGGTGGTAGCGCCCGAACTCAGGGAGAACGCGGAGATCAAGGTGATCTCTGTACAAGCCATTCCCGAGGAGTGGATGGGCCTGGATATCGGGCCGGCCACAGTGGGCCGGTTTGCCGAGGTCATCCAGCGGGCAGGAACCGTGGTGTGGACCGGGCCCATGGGGGCGTTCGAGGTCCCTCCCTTCGGCAAAGGAACAGAGGCCATCGCCCGCGCCCTCATCAGCTCCAAAGCCTTCACCGTGGTGGGCGGCGGAGAAACGGGCGAAGCCGTGGAGAAACTGGGGCTGACCGAGAAATTCGGGTATGTGTCCACCGGCGGCGGCGCCACCTTGAGCTTTCTCCAGGGTGAGCCCATGCCCGCCTTGGAAGTCCTGACCCTCGGCTGAACCGGGTATAATTCCCCCGCGGAAGCGGGCATAGCTCAGTTGGTAGAGCGTCAGCTTCCCAAGCTGAAGGTCGCGGGTTCGATTCCCGTTGCCCGCTCCAACCTGGGGGTGCCACCGCTTGCCGCGTCTTCAGCCAACTCTGGACGCTTTGCATGAGCGTGTGCGTTCCTGTACCCGTTGTCCACTGGGGCAGGCGCGCACGAACTTGGTGTTTGGGGAAGGCCGGGTGCCTGCCGATCTCATGCTGATTGGCGAGGCACCGGGCGAGGTGGAAGACCAGACGGGCCGGCCCTTCGTAGGCCCGGCCGGGCAACTCCTCACCACCATCCTGGAGAGCGCTGAGATCTCCCGGGAAGAGGTGTACATCACCAACGTGGTGAAGTGTCGGCCGCCGGAAAACCGAGTGCCCACCAGAGAAGAAATGGCCGCCTGTTGGGAATGGTTGTCCGCACAGATCGCCCTTGTCCGGCCCAAGATCATCGTGACCCTCGGAAACACCCCCACCCATTGGCTTCTGGGACGCGCGGACGGGATCAACGAGCTACGCGGCCGCTTCTTCCCCTGGAAGGGCGGGATCGAAATTTTCCCCATGTTTCACCCCAGTTACCTTTTGCGGAACCCCAGCCGGGCTAAGGGCAGCCCGAAATATTTGACATGGCAGGACATCAAGGCCGTGAAGACACGCCTTTTGTCCCTCCGCTCCCCGACCCCAACGAGCTGACGCCAAGCGAGCGCCGCAAGCTCGTCGGGCAGGGCCTGGAGCGGGCGGAAGCTTTGCGCCGGGACAAACGCCACCAAGAAGCCATCGAGCTTCTGGTCGATCTCCTCCGCTACGGCGAGGAAAAGGCCACGATCTATTTTCGGCTGGGCAACGTTTACTTCGACGCCGGGGATCTAGCGCGGGCAGAATACACCTACCAGCGGGCAATCCAGGAAGATCCCCATCATGCTTCTGCCCACCATAACCTGGGCGTAGTCTACCGCAAACAGGGAAGGATCGCGGAGTCCGTGAAAATGCTGAAAAAGGCGAGGAGGCTGGAGATCCGACACCCCCGGAAGGTGGAGCTCACCCCGGACCAAAAGAAAGCCTTGTGGCATGTGGCCTGGCCGATGATGCTCGTGCCCCTGGCTTTGGTGGCCTTGCTCTTCTTCCTCGCCTGGGTGGTGGGCAAACTCAGCGGGCGATGAATTGGTCGTAGAGGGCTTGGGCCCTGTCCGGATGGGAAACCCCTTTGAGCAGAGCTCGCCCGTCCGGAAACACCGTGAAAGAAACACCCTCAATTTCCAAAAACAGCAGTCCGTTGCGCACCTCTGCCTTCCCCAAAGGGGCGAGGGCCTGCGCCAGGGCGGAAAGATCGAGCTTGGTGGGGGTGCGCGGCAGAATCTGCACAGCGTCACCACAGAGAACAGCGGAGCGGGAAGCTTCCCGGAGAAACTGGAAATCGCGGGCCACACACGTGGGGCAACGCGAAGCCCGCCGAACCTGTACCGTCTGGGCCTTTCTGCTCCAAACGTCGAGATAAAAAAGCTCGCCGGGCCGAACTTCCTCACTCTCCAAGACAAGGCCGATGGCCGTGGCTGCTTGGATACCCGCGAGGACTTGGGGCAGTGGGCCGAGAATTCCGGCTTGCGCACACGTGGGAATAGTCCCGGGTGCCGGAGGGTTGGGAAAAAGACAGCGCAAGCACGGTCCTTTCTGGGGAACGATGGGCATGATCATCCCATACGTGGCCAAGACAGCCGTGTAAATCCAGGGCTTTTCGTATTTCACGCAGACGTCGTTCACCAAATACCGGGTTTCCAAGTTGTCCAGCCCATCCACCACAAGATCCACCTGGGGCACAAGCTCTTCGGCTAGTTCTGGACTAAAATGAGCCGCGTAGGAAACGATGTGTGAATCAGGGGCAATCTCTCGAAGCTTTTCCGCCGCTACCTCCGCCTTGGGCCAGCCCACATCCTTTGGGGTAAACAAGGAAACGCGGTGTAAGTTGTGCCCTTCCACCACGTCTCGATCCACGAGGACCAGGTGGCCGAGCCCCGCCCGAAGCAAAGCCTCGGCGGTGTGGGTTCCCAGGGCGCCACAGCCCACCACCAAAACCCGGGCTTGCCTGAGCCGGCGCTGCCCTTCCCCGCCTATTTGGGGAAGGATGGTCTGACGAACGAACCTCTCCATCCCCAGAATTTTCGTGGATTTTGGACGTACTTCCCAATCGAACGGGAGCCCTAGCTTTCCCTGCGCCGCATCCAGGCCCAGGCCGTTTCCACCATGGACTCGAGGTTTGTGTAGCGCGGTTGCCAGTGAAGTTCCCGCTGAGCCCGGCGGGCATCGGCCACGAGAATCGCAGGGTCACCCGGCCGACGCGGTCCCTCCCGCACCGGAATCTTTCGACCCGTCACCTTCCGGCAAACCTCGATCACCTCACGCACAGAATAACCTCGGCCGATGCCCAGGTTGTACGCCCCGCTTTCGCCTCCCGCCGCGAGGTGCTCCAGGGCCAGGACGTGAGCTTGCGCCAGATCCACCACGTGAATGTAGTCCCGCACCCCCGTCCCATCGGGAGTCTCGTAGTCGGTGCCGAAGATCTCCACGTAGGGGCGTTTGCCCGACGCGGCCTCAAGGACAATGGGGATGAGATGACACTCGGGTTCGTGCCATTCCCCGATCTTCCCCTCCGGATCGGAGCCAGCCGCGTTGAAATAGCGAAGGGACACGTAGGAAAAACCGTAGGCCCGGGCATAGTCCGCGAGGATTTCCTCACACACGGCTTTGCTCCTCCCGTACGGACTTTTGGGCCGGATCGGATGATCCTCGGGAATGGGGAGGCGTTGGGGGTCCCCGTAGATAGCGGCGCTCGAGGAGAACACGAGGCGCGTCACGCCGAAGGCCCGCATGACCTCCAGGAGAACCAAGGTTCCCCCGAGGTTCACGTCGTAGTACCGACCAGGATCAGCCACGGATTCCGGCACAGAGGTGAGGGCGGCGAAGTGCAGCACGGCCTCGATGGGATACTGCTGAAAGGCTGCGCTTAGGGCGGCACGATCGCGGATATCTGCTTGCACGAAATTATCGGTGAGAACGAGTTCCCGGTGGCCCGCGGAAAGGTCGTCCACCACAACCACTTCGTAACCGGAACGCAGAAGCTCCAACACCGTGTGGCTCCCAATGTAACCCGCTCCGCCCGTGACGAGGATCATGGTTTCCTCCCTTTCAACAGGGAAGGCGGGGGATGAGAGCAGAAAGGAGCTGGCCCAACTCCGCGGCCTTGGCCTTGGTCACCGCGAGAACTTCCTCGTGGGAGAGAGGTTGTGGAGAAACACCGGCGGCGAAGTTGGTGACCACGGAGATACCCAAGACCCGCATCCCTGCGTGCCGCGCGGCGATGACTTCGGGCACAGTGGACATGCCCACCAGATCCGCACCCCAGGCGCGAAAAGCCCGGATCTCCGCGGGCGTCTCATAAGAGGGCCCCAGAGCCGCGAGGTACACGCCCTCCTTTAGGGCGATGCCTAGCTCGGCCCCCACCTGGCGGGCCAGTTGGCGCAGGTCTGGATCATAGGCCGCGGACATGTCGGGGAAGCGAGGGCCAAGCTCGGCCAGATTAGGGCCACGCAGGGGATTCGCTCCCAGGAAATTGATGTGGTCGGAGATGAGCACCAGGTCTCCCGGGAAAAAACCAAACCGAATGCCTCCGGCGGCATTGGTGACGAGGAGAACTTTAACCCCGACCAAAGCATAGGTCCGCACCGGGAAGACCAGTTCAGCAAGGTCATATCCCTCATAGTAGTGGAGGCGACCGCGCTGAACGAGAACCTCCCGGTCCCCCAGGGTCCCGACCGCCACCTCGCCCGTGTGCCCCTCCACCGTGGGCTGGGGAAAGCCCGGGATCTCCCGGAAACCCTTCTTCCGCTCCCCCTGGAGAGGGAGGATATGGGAAAGGCCGGACCCCAGGACCACCGCGATCTTGGGGGAACCAAGCTCCTTAAGAGTCTCCGCCGCTTGTTTTAGACGCGCTAAATAGTCCACATCTTCCTCCTCAGCGCCCAGCACCCGCCAAGTTGTTCTTCGCCCAGCAGGAGGCCCTCCCTGAAAACGCCCGTCTCACAGAAGTTCCAAAGCCTCCATGCTTTCCCGCAGGGTTTTGGCCTGCACCACCTCTAACCCCAGCTTCTTGGGGAGCGGTTGATGGGGCAACACAGCTCGGCGGAACCCGAGCTTCGCCACTTCCTGGAGCCGCTCCGGACCCTTGCGTACCGGGCGAAGATCTCCGGCCAGGCCCACTTCTCCCAGGACGACCGTGTCCAGGGGGAGAGGCCGGTCACGCAGGCTGGAAAGGATTGCCGTGCAGATTCCCAGATCGGCAGCGGGCTCGGTCACCTCCAATCCTCCGGCCACGGCCAAATACACATCCAAAGCCCGGGCGTGGACGCCCAGGTGTTTTTCGATCACAGCCAAAAGAACCAGAGTCCTATTCAGGTCGAGGCCGGCCATGCGCCGCTGGGGCGGCCCATAGCCCCCTGCGGGTGTGACCAGGGCTTGCACTTCCACGAGAAGGGTGCGCGTTCCTTCCAGCACAGGAACGATAGCTGTGCCCGGCCGCGGCCCTGCCCCCTTGGACACGAAAAAAAGCGAGGGGTTAGGGACCTCTACCAGCCCCCCCTCCGTCATCTCCAACACCGCCACTTCCGCTGTGGAACTGTAGCGATTCTTCACGCAGCGCAGGATGCGCAAGTCTCCCTCCCGAATGCCCTCCAGGTACACCGCCGCGTCCACCAAGTGCTCCACCGTTTTAGGACCGGCGAATCCTCCCTCTTTGGTGATGTGGGAAACCAGGAAAGTGAGGATGCCCGCGGTTTTAGCGGCCCGGGAGAGCTGAGCTGCGGACTCCCGCACCTGGGAGAGGCTGCCCACTTCGCCGCCCCCTGGGTCGGCCAGCACAGTCTGCAGAGAGTCCACCACCAGTGCTATCGGAGCCACCCGACTCACGGCGTTAAGGATGGAGAGAAGCTCCTGGGTGGAAAGGAGGTAGAGATTTGGGCTTTCCCGGCCGAGGCGCTGGGCCCGCAGCTTCACCTGAGGGGGAGCCTCCTCGCCGGACACGTACAAAACCTTTCCGTAACGGTCCGCCAGGTTCGCCGCGAGCTGTAAAAGCAACGTGGATTTCCCGATCCCCGGCTCTCCTCCGAACAGCACCACCGCGCCGGGCACAAGGCCACCCAAAACCCGGTCCACTTCGGGAAAGCCTGTGGAGAGGCGCTCCGGCGGCGGGGCGGGAACCTCCGGAAGGGGCTTCGGCGGCTCTTGGACGGAAAGCTCAGGCGGAACCGGAGAACCCTCGGGCTCCTCCACAAACGTACCATACTCTCCACATTGAGGACAGCGACCGAGCCATTTGGGGGAGCGATACCCGCAGGCCTGGCACCGGAAGCTCATTCCACCTTCCGGACCAGGATCTCCTCGCCTTGGGCGGAGGCGATGAGCTTGGAGTTGTCGGAGAATTCGTGAGACAGGATTTTTTCGGCGATGGGATCCTCCAAAAGTCGCTCGATGGTCCGGCGCATGGGCCGAGCCCCGTATTTCTCGTCGTAACCGCGGCTGATGAGCACCTCCAGCGCCGAGGTCTCCACCTCAAGCTCGATGCGATGCTCCTCCCAAAGCCGCTTGCGTAGCCGGCTGATCATGAGCTCCGCGATGGCCTTCACCTGCTCCTTGGTGAGCGGATGGAACACGATGATGTCGTCCAAGCGGTTGAGGAACTCCGGCTTGAACACCTTGCGGACCTCGCTCATCACCCGCGTCTTCATGTCCTGGTAGGCCTCTTCTGATTCCACATCGCCAGTGGCAAAGCCCATGGAAGTCTTATCGGTGATGAGCTTGCTGCCGATGTTGGAAGTCATGATGATCACGGTATTGCGGAAGTCCACCCGGCGGCCCTGAGAGTCCGTGAGCACCCCGTCGTCCATGACCTGCAAGAGAATGTTGAACACGTCGGGGTGGGCTTTTTCGATCTCGTCGAACAGCACCACCGAATAGGGCCGGCGGCGCACAGCCTCCGTAAGCTCTCCGGCTTCCTCGTAGCCCACATAGCCCGGAGGAGCACCGATCAGGCGAGACACGGAAAACCGCTCCATGTATTCGGACATATCGATGCGGATGAGGGCATCCTCGTCACCGAAGAGGAATTCGGCCAAGGTGCGCGCGAGTTCAGTCTTTCCTACCCCGGTGGGGCCGAGGAAGAGAAAACACCCAATGGGCCGGCGCGGGTCCTTCACCCCCGCGTAGGCCCGGCGAATGGCCCGGGCCACCGCCTTCACCGCCTCCTCCTGGCCCACCAAACGCTCGTGGATCTTCTCCTCCATGCGCAAAAGCCGGGTCGTGTCCTCTTCCTGAAGGTGATGCACAGGGATCCCGGTCCAGGCCGACACGGTCTGAGCCACGTGCTCAGCGGTCACCTCGGGGATCGTCGGTTCAGCCTGAACCTCTTCGAACTGCTTGAGCTCCTCCACTAGCTTTTCCCGCTCGTCGCGCAGGCGGGCTGCAAGCTCGTAGTTCTGCTCGGCCACAGCCGCCTCTTCTTCGACTTCAAGCCGGGAAATTTCCGACAAAAGCTCCTGGGCCTGCGGCGGAAGCTCTGTGGCTTCCAGGCGGATGCGCGCCGCGGTCTCGTCGATGAGGTCGATGGCCTTGTCCGGCAAAAAATGCTCGGTGATGTAGCGGTCCGCCAAGCGCGCGGCTTGCCAGAGAGCCTCGTCGGTGATGCGCACACCGTGGTGCTCTTCATAGCGGGGCCGGAGACCCTGAAGAATTTTGAACGTCTCCTCCACCGTGGGCTCCTCCACGTACACCACCTTGAATCGCCGCTTCAGAGCCGGGTCCTTCTCGATGGTTTTTCGGTAGTCATCGGGCGTAGAGGTACCGATGCACTGGATGGCCCCGGAAGCCAGGGGAGGTTTGAGGATAGCAGAGGCATCGATGGCTCCCTCTGCGCCGCCTGCGCCCACCACCGTGTGCAGCTCGTCGATAAAAAGAATGATGTTTCCCGAGGACATGACCTGATTGAGGATGGCCTTGAGACGCTGCTCGAATTCCCCGCGGTATTTGGTACCGGCCACAATCGCAGCCATGTCGACCTCGATGATCTCTTTGTCCGCCAAAAGCGCGGGCACTTCCCCCCGGGCGATGCGCTGGGCCAAGCCCTCCACGATGGCCGTCTTTCCCACCCCTGCCTCGCCGACGAGAACGGGGTTATTCTTCTTGCGGCGGCAGAGAATCTCGATGACTCGCTCCAGCTCCCGTTCTCGGCCGATGACGGGATCAAGGAGCCCCGCCGCAGCCTCCTCCACCAAGTTGCGCCCGAACTCTCCCAGCTCGCCGGGCAGACGGGTCGTAGCCGTGCGCACGCGGGAGGGACCACGGCGCGGCGCAAAGTAGTCCCGCACGGTACGCAGATCCACGCCATGGGCCCGGAGGATCTCGGCGGCCGTGCACTCCCCCTCCCGCAGGACAGCCACCAAGAGATGTTCGGGCTCAATGGTCTCTGCCCCGTCGCGGCGAGCCTCCTCGTAAGCCAGCTTCATCACCCGCTTCAGCCTCTGGGTGGGCTCCAGCTCATCGGAAGAAACGTAGATCCGGCCGCGCCCCTTTTGGCGCTCCACGTAGCGGGCCACGCGCTCGTAGGTGAGCCCTTTGCTCACCAAAAACCGATTGATCCTGCTCCCTTCTTGGCGCAGCGCCGCCAAAAGGAGGTGTTCGGTGCCCACGTAGCGATGGCGCCACTCCGCGGCCTCCTCCTGGGCCATGGACAGGAGCTTCAGGGAATCTTTAGAGAACTTCTCGTACATGGAGAGTACCCCAATCCCTAAGATTATACCGACCGCCCCGGTTTTTTCCGAGAGAAGAGGTCGAGGGCTGCGGAGAACCCGGCTTCCAGGAAAACCCGGGCCAGCTCCGCGGCGAAATCGCAGCTCTCGCCAAGAACGTGGATCTCTTCAGGGCTAGGCGGGGAGAGCACGAACTCCGCGAGGTCCATTCCGGGAGGCGGTGGACCAATCCCTACCCGAAGCCGCGGGACCTGTTCAGTCCCCAACGCGGCCAATACAGAGTGCATGCCGCGATGGGATCCCGGGCCTCCGCCCGGCCGCAGGCGCACCTCCCCCAAAGGGAGGTCCACGTCGTCGTAAACGATGAGGAGGTTGGCAGGGGGAAGGGAGTAGCGCTGGCTGAACGCGGCGACGGCCTCCCCCGCGAGGTTCATGAACGTGAGAGGCCGCAAAAGAAAGGTTTCGCCTTTCCGAAAAACCTCGCCCCACGGGAAAAAATTCTTCTCCCATGGGCCTTGGGAAAGAAGCCGCTCCAGCACCCAAA
This sequence comes from Candidatus Bipolaricaulota bacterium, assembly GCA_938083225.1. GTDB lineage: Bacteria > Bipolaricaulota > Bipolaricaulia > Bipolaricaulales > Bipolaricaulaceae > DTER01. Next base: position 4,233 of record CALKCH010000051.1, on the reverse strand, counting down.
AGCCCAGGTTGTGCCGGGTATGAGCATAGGCAGGGCCGGGATTACCCAGGCCAACCGTAGCCCTCAAGAGCTTTGGGTCTCCGGCTGTTTTTCCTCAGGGCCGGGGGCAGAAACTGCTTCAGGCACAGCTTCTGCCGGGGCAGCCACTTCCTCGGCCTTCCGCGGCGGAATCACCACGACCACCGCGTCCTCGGGAGGAAGGAGAGGCTTCACCCCTTCGGGCCAGGGAAGGTCACGCACCAAGATAGCCTCATCCAGGCCGAGCTGGGACACATCCACGACGATTTGGGGTGGGATCTTCTCGGGCGGAGCTTCCACCGGTATTTCCGCGTGGATAATTTCCAACACGCCGCCGTCCTTCACCCCAGGTGCCTCGCCCTGGACCTTCACAGGAATGGACATTTCCAGAGTCCGCCCCGCCTCGGGCACGTAGAAATCAAGATGCAAGAATCTCCCGGTGATGGGATCGACCTGCACTTCCTTCACGAACACCCGGTAGAGGTCGCTATGCACTTGGAGCTCCACCATGGTGGAGCGGGTGATCTGGGAGAACAGGCGCCGAACAGCGGGCTCGGGCAGGGCCACATGGACTGGATCGAGGTGGGCCCCGTAGAGCACGGCCGGAATCAGCCCCTGCCGGCGCAGAGCCCGCGCCTTCACGTCGAGCGGCCGCCGCGTAGCTTCCACCTTGACCATCTCTCCTCCTTAAAAACCATAGGCCAAAAGATCCGTGATCGACTCGTTCCGGTAGATGCGACGAATGGCATCCGCCAGGAAGGGCACAATGGATACCACTTCCACAAGAGGATGCCGCCGGATCTCGTCGCCCAAGTGGATGCTATCGGTGACCAAAACTTTGCGCAAGGGAGAACGTTTCAGATTCTCCAGGGCTTGGCCCACGAACAATCCGTGGGCACAGGCCGCATAAATTTCCGTGGCTCCTGCCTCCTTGAGCGCCTCCGCCGCTTCCACCAGGGTCCCGCCTGTGGCCAAGATATCATCCACAAGGAGCACACGCCGGCCCTTGACCTCACCAATCACCTGGACGTCGGACACCCGCTCCTTCTCTCCCTGGGAACCGCGGTAGGTGACGACCACGCTCAAAGGGCAGTTGAACCGTTTCCCCAGTCGCCTAGCCCGCCAAAGCCCGCCCAAATCGGGCGAGGCTACCACCAGATTATCCAGCCATTCCGGATGGTGTTGACTGATGTACTGGTGGAAGAGAGCGTCCGCGCGCAGGTGGTCCAGAGGCACGTTGAAGAAACCCTGGATTTGGCCGGCATGAAGCTCGAGAGTCACCACGCGATGCACTCCCGCCGCCTCCAGGAGGTTGGCCACCAAACGCGCGGAAATCGGGACGCGTCCAGTCTTCTTTCGGTCCTGACGGGCATAGCCAAAGTAGGGGATCACCGCACAGATCGTGCGCGCCGAAGCCCGGTGCAATGCATCCACCATGAGCAAGAGCTCCATGAGGTGGTCGTTCACCGGAGGCGAGGTGGACTGGATCACAAAAACGTCCTTCCCCCGCACCGTTTGTCCGATTTGCACCCGAATCTCTCCGTCGGGGAAACGGCCGGGCGTGAGGCGTGGCGCCCTACTCTCAGGATCAGGCAAATCTGCCTCACAAAGGGGAAGGCCAAGCTCCCGAGCAATGGCCTGGGCCAAGGGAAGATTCGAGCTTCCCGCGAGGATCCGCACATTTTCCAAATCCACGCTCACTCCTCCTTAGGGCGAGCCCAACCGGGCTTCACCACCTGCGGGCTGCGGGCCAGGGCCAGGGCGTAGGGTGGGACATCCTCGGTGACCACTGAGCCTGCACCCACGACGGCTCCTTCGCCGATGCGGATGGGAGCGATGAGGCAGGCGTTACTGCCGATGAACGCGCCGGCCCCGATCTCTGTGCGGAACTTCTCGGCCTTTCCCGGCTGGAAATTGCAGGTGATGGCCCCGGCTCCGATGTTCGCCCGTGCCCCTACCTCGGCATCGCCGATGTACGCCAGGTGCAGGGCTTTCGCGCCCTCACCGATACGAGAAGCTTTCACCTCCACAAAATTCCCAACCCGCGCCCGAGCCCCAACTTTGGCCCCGGCGCGCAGGTGTGCATAAGGGCCAATCTGCGCCATTGGGCCAATTTCCCCAGCCTCCACCACCGAAAACCAAACGCGCGCGCCTTCTGAGACTTTGGCGTCCACAAGGTAGGAATAGGGCCCGATTTGGCAACGCGGACCGATTTCCGTTTGACCAAGGAGGAAGGTACCCGGAAAGATGAGGGTGTCCGGGGAGACGCGAGCATCAGGGCTGGGATAAACGGCATGGGGATCAACGAGAGTCACGCCTTCCCTCATCCACTCCGTAAGGATACGCTCTCGCAAAAGGCTTTCGAGGCGGGCCAAATCCACCCGATCGTTCACGCCCGTAAGATCCTCAGGATTGGGCCAGAGCACTGCTTCCACCCGGGGATAGAGGAGGGCCACGAGATCGGTGAGGTAGTACTCCCTTTTTCGGTTTTCCGGGGCAAGCTGGGCCAGGGCCTCCCACACCGCCGGATGGTTTTCCAAAAGCCAAATCCCGGCGTTGAGCTCCCGGATCGCTAGCTCCTCGGAAGAGGCCTCGGGGGCTTCCACGATCTTCTTGGGCCGGCCACCCTCGTCCCGGATCACCCGGCCGTAGGGCGGCGGGGGGAAAAGCTCTAGAGTGAGGAAGGAGGCCAAGGCCTGTTTTTCCCGGTGACGGGCCCAAAGCGTTTGCAGGGCCTGCGGAGGCACGAGGGGCACATCTCCAGGGAGCACGAAGAACCGGGGGGCAGAGAGGGCGGAGCGCGCAGCCAACACGGCGTGGCCGGTGCCCAGGGGCTCCCCTTGGTCCACAAACCGCGCGGGCCAAGAGGCAAAAGTCTCTCGGATTTCGTCTTTTCCGTGAGAGACTACAACGATCGGCTCTCTGGAAGTCAGGTTGCGGGCCAGGCGCAGGGGGTAAGCCAGAAGAGGCAAGCCGCAGAGAAGGTGCAAAACCTTTGGGCGGCTGGAACGCATGCGCGTCCCTTTTCCCGCCGCCAGGATCACAATGTCAAAAGGGTCCTCCATGGACCATTTCGACTATAGCCGCCCCCAAGAACTTCCGCAAAGCACGTCACCCATCCTGTGATGCCTCAGAAGTAACGGTTACCGAAGGCCTTGTGGTTGCCTCGGAATGACGGTTACCCATGGAGCCTCCTTTGCTGTTCGGAGTTCTTTTGGATCTTGCCCTGGAGTTCCCCGGGGTTCAGGGTCTCGTAGACCTCCCCCAACCTGACCTTGGTTTCCTCGCTCACCCAAGGTGAGGTCAGGATCCGCTAGTGCTATGGGGGTTGTGCTCAGTCGCACTTCTTGCGCACCTTGCTCCCCACCCGCTCCTTCGCGAGGAGCTTCCGTACGGGCTGGAAGAAATTCAAGAACAGCCCAGAGATCGCATAAATGGCCTTCATGAGGCCCGGGGCCTCCGGGGATTCATAGCTCTTCCAGAAACCCGGGTTTACCTTCGTCCCAGTCCGCGAAGGTCCGCACGGGGACCTGGTGCCTAAGGAAGGTCGCGGGCTTGGCGGTCGTGTGCCCCCGCAGGGGTTTCGGGCGCTGAGGACGAAGCATCCGATCGATGGTGGCTAGGCTCATCCGAAGGAGAAGCCGCTCCGTCTCTGGCCGAATCCGGAGCTCCCTATGGCACTTAAGGACCGCCACGATCTCAGGAAGGAAGGGCGCCAGGCGCTTAGGAGAGATTCGCCCGCAGGCCTCCCAGACCAGAAGAAAAGCGGCTTTCACGTCCGGGGTGCACTGGCGGCGCTGTCCAGGGCGGTGCAGGTGGGGCGGGGGGTACCCGTGACGCAAGAGCCGAATGGCCGATTTGCGGGGGTATCCGGTGAGAGCCACGAATTCCTTGAGGATCCGGCCTTTCTCCTTGCGGCTGCCTCGAAGGTACCTGGGGCGCCAACTCTCCACGAGCTTCCATAACACATGCGAGTCATCGGTTCCTCTCGTGAACTTTGGTAACCGGAATTTTGAGGAATCGATGACCCCTTCGGTAGCAGTTTCAACGACGTAACTCGCCCTCTTGTGAGGCGAGGCAAAGGTTCCTATACTGACCTTGATCGGCTATGCGCATCTTTTCCGGAATCCAGCCAACAGGCGAGCTCCACCTGGGCAACTACTTCGGGGCCATCCGCCAGTGGGTAGAGCTCCAGCACGAGAACTTCTGCATCTA
>CALKCH010000050.1:0-5000 GCA_938083225.1 Candidatus Bipolaricaulota bacterium | reverse complement strand
GGATCAGCCAGGCCGCGGTGAATACGTTCTCGGGCCTTGTACACACCGCCCGTCACGCCAACTGAGTCGGGGGTACTTGAAATACCTTATCCCAACCCGCAAGGGAGGGAGGGTATTAGAGTACACTCGGCAAGGAGGGCGAAGTCGTAACAAGGCAGCCGTACGGGAACGTGCGGCTGGATCACCTCCTTTCTAGGGAGAACTGCCCTTGTCCGTCAAGGGCCATTTCCAGCCTTCCCCTCGACAGGCGCCGCCCGTCCCTATCTACCAAGAACATCTGGGGTCCTCTTCGTGGACGTTCTTCCCTTCTCTTCACCGCAAGCCTGCTCTTTTGCCCACCCCTCGTTCCTTCGTATGCTAAGGCACCCCGGCTACAGTTCCCTGGCCATGGAACAAGGCCGCGTACGATGGGTAATCCCGGGAATTGAGCCTCTCTTAGAACTAGGCGAACAGTTCCACGTGGTCCCCCGCGACACCATCTACCGTCAGGGCGATCCCAGCACCACCCTCTTCTTTGTCGAATCCGGAACAGTCAAGCTCTCCTACATGGACCCCACGGGGAAACGCATCTCCCTCGCCCCGCGGGGCCCAGGCGACATGTTCGGAGAACTCTCGCTCATCGGGGAACGCCAGCGTAACCATCTCGCCGAAGCTCTCGAAAATGGGGCCATCATCCAAATCCACCGCGAACACTTCCTGACCTTTGTCCGTAATAGACCCGAGCTTCTCCTTCAGCTCCTGGAAGTTATGGGACAGCGCATCCGGGAATTGGAGGGGCTTGTGCAAGACCTGGCCTTCCGCGACATCGAGAGCCGCCTCTCCCGCCAACTTCTGTTCCTCTCTTCCGAGTACGGGGTCAAAACGAGGAACGGTATCCTCATTGGCTTCCGCCTCACCCATCGCGATCTTGCGGAGATGATCGGTTCCGCCCGGGAAAACACCACCATGGCCCTGAACCGCCTGGCTCGCCAAGGGTTACTGGACAAACGGCGTTACCAGATCGTGATCAAGGACATCGAGAGGCTGCGGGAAAAGTGCGGTCCTGATCTCCTTTAGCTCCCAACCTTTGCGGCTCCTCTCCCCTCCTCTATAATGCCTCAACTTAGCGAAGGAGGAGGGGATGAAGGAAATTCGTTGGCATGGCCGCGGAGGCCAGGGAGCAAAAACCGTCTCCCAGATCCTGGCACAGATCAACCTCCGCGAGGGAAAGTACGTGCAGGCTTTTCCTGAGTTCGGCCCGGAGCGCTCCGGCGCCCCCATGCGCGCCTACAACCGCATCTCCGAGGAAGAGATCCTCGTGCACTCCGGCGTCTATGAGCCCAACGTGGTGGTCGTGATCGATGAAACCCTTTTGGATTCCGAACGCCCCACCGAGGGGCTCAAGCCGGACGGCGTGCTGGTGGTGAACACCACGTGTTCCGTGGAGGAAATCCGAGCCCGCACGAAGTTCGCCGGCGTCATCATCCCCGTGGACGCGGATCGCATCGCCCAGGAGACGGGCACAGGCTTCCCCAACATCCCCCTGCTGGGTGCGGTGGTGGCGGCGTTGGGCACGGACTACAACCTGGCCGAGGCGGAGCTGCGGGAAGCCCTGGGCGGAAGGCTCGGGAAGGACATGCTGGAGAAGAACCTCCAGGCGTTTCGTGCGGGTTACGAGGCAGCGAAAAAGGGGGTGGGCGTTGGCCGGGCTTAAGGGCTGGCGGGAGCTGCCCCTGGGCGGGGTGGTGGCCGGCGGAACCGCCCGGGAGCTCAACAAAACCGGAACCTGGCGGGCGGAGCGCCCAATCTGGCACGAGGACAAATGTATCCAGTGTCTGCAGTGCTGGCTCCATTGCCCGGATGATTCCGTCCTTTTGCGCGGAGGCAAGATGGTCGGCTTCGATTACGAGCACTGCAAGGGCTGCGGCGTCTGTGCTGCCATTTGCCCCAAGGACGCCATCGAGATGGTCCCGGAAAGGAGTGGGGAATGCGTAAGGCCATAACCGGACACAAAGCGGTGGCGGAGGCCATGCGGCAAATTGAACCGGACGTGGTCGCTGTCTATCCCATTACGCCCCAATCGGAAATCGCCGAGTATTACGCGGACTATGTGCACAACGGTATCGTGCATACAGAGCTGGTCCCGGTGGAGAGCGAGCACTCAGCCTTGTCCGCTTGCGTGGGAGCAGCCGCGGCCGGAGGCCGAGTCATGACGGCCACCTCTTCCCAAGGCCTGGCCCTCATGGTGGAGGTCCTCTACATCGCCGCAGGCCTGCGCCTTCCGGTCGTCATGGCTCTGGCCAATCGCTCGCTTTCTGCGCCCATCAACATCCACGGCGACCACTCCGATGCGTACTTGGCCAGGGACTCTGGGGCGGTGCAAATCTTCGCGGAAAGCGCCCAAGAAGCCTACGACTACACCCTCATGGCCCAGCGGATCGCCGAGGACATGCGGGTGCGGCTCCCCGTCATCGTGAACCTGGATGGCTTCACCCTCACCCACACCGTGCAACCCGTGGATCTCTTGGACGATGAACCAGTTAAAAAGTTTGTGGGCAAATTCCAACCGGTCTCCCCTCTCTTGGATGTGGACCATCCGGTGACCTGGGGCGCCTTTGCCATGCCTGACTACTACTTCGAGCTCAAGCGGGCCCAACAGGCCGGAATGGAGGCCGTGCCCGCGGTGTTCTTGGAGGTGCAACGGGAGTTCTCCCAGGTCTCCGGTCGGCGCTACCAGGGGTTCTTCGAAGCCTACAAGCTTGTGGACGCGGAGTATGCGCTGGTCGTTTTGGGGAGCACGGCGGGGACGGCAAAGGTGGCGGTGGATGAGCTGCGGGCGCAGGGAATGAAGGTGGGGCTGCTCAAACCTTGGCTTTGGCGCCCCTTCCCCGCTCAAGCTGTGGCGGAGGCCGTGGCCCACGTGAAGGCCGTGGCCGTCCTGGACCGAGCTTTTTCCTTCGGCACCCTGGGCGCCCTCTTTGAGGACGTGGCCGCAGCCCTGTATCCTTTGGAGCGAAGGCCGATCCTCGCCAACTACATCTATGGGCTTGGCGGCCGCGACATCACCGTCCCTGACCTCATCAAGGTGTTCGAAGAGCTTCCCAGACTCACGCAGAACGAGTGGGCCCTGCGGTACATCGGCCTCAGGGAGTGAGGAGAAAAGATGCCGAGCATCAAGGTGTTGGCAGAGCGGGAAGAGCGGGGGGTACGGTTCACCGGCGGGCACACGCTCTGTGCCGGGTGTGCCGAGCCCATGGTGGTGCGCACGGTCCTCCACGCCATCCCCGACCCGGTGGTGGTGGCCAGCCCCACCGGATGCTTGGAGGTGGCCACGAGCCGCTTCCCCGGCACGGCCTGGAACGTGCCCTGGATTCATGTGGCCTTCGAGAACGCGGCGGCCGTGATCTCCGGCGTGGAGGCGGCGTACAAGGCCCTCAAGAAGAGGGGCTTGATCGACAAGCGCGTGCGGTTCGTGGTGTGCGCCGGCGACGGCGGCACCTACGACATCGGCCTTCAGGCCCTCTCCGGAGCGCTAGAGCGCGGTCACGACTTCCTCTATGTATGTCTCAACAACGAGGCCTACATGAACACCGGGGTGCAGCGCTCCAGCGCCACGCCCAAGTGTGCCGCGGCCACCACCGCGCCCGTGGGAGACGTCATCCTTGGAAAGCCCCAGGAGCGCAAGGACCTCACGGAGATCGTGGTCGCCCACGGCATCCCCTACGTGGCCCAAGCCGCCGTTTCCCATCTCATTGACCTGGCCAACAAGGTGGAGCGGGCCATGAAGTACGAGGGTCCCAAGTTCATTAACGTCCTTACGACCTGCCCCCTGGGTTGGCGCACGCCCCGGGACAGCGCCATCCAACAGGCGAAACTCGCGGTGGAAACGCGGTACTGGCCCTTGTACGAGGTCATTGAAGGCCGGTACAAGATCAACTACAAGCCCAAGGAGCGGGTGCCCGTGGAGGAGTGGCTCAAAACCCAAGGCCGGTTCCGCCATCTTTTCCGGGACGAGCAGGGCAAAGAACTCATGGCCCAAATCCAGGCCGAGGTGGATCGCCGCTGGGAGGCCCTCCTCGCCAAAGAGCAGTGTTTCGGCGGAAACGGGTGAGAAAAACGCGGCCCAGGTCCAGTTTCGTGCGCCTGGGCCGCGACCTTCTCTTTGGCGCCGCAATAGGCGCCCTCCTTGGTATTCCCTTCCACGACTCGGCATTTGGCGCAGCCGCAGGGAGCATCATTGGGCTTCTCCTTCATTTCTATTTCACCCTTCGCACCCGGTCGTGATCCTTGCCCCTGGAGGAAGGTCCACCCTCTCCATCCCCCTCATTTCGGCCGTGGTTGTCTCCAAGTTAACCATGTGAATGAGCTTGAATCACACGAAGGTCATCCTTTTAGCCCTGGACCCTTCCAAGCTTTGGGTGAAAGAACTTTTGCCTCAGAGGGAGTCCAATTTCCCCTTGTTGCCTGTTTGCCCTTTCCTGCCCGCTCCGTTACGATGCGAGGGAAGGAGGCACGATGAAGGGGAATCCTAAGGTCATTGAGACCCTAAACCAGCGGATTTCCGAGGAATTGGCCGCGGTGCTCCAGTACATGGTGCACGCGGAGCTCTGCGAGAACTGGGGCTACAAAAAGCTGGCCGAGGCCATCGAAAAGCGGGCCATCACGGAGATGGGCCACTGGGAAAAACTCGTCCAGCGCATCATCTTCCTCGAGGGCGAGCCCTTCGTCACCAAGATCGCGCCGGTCCATATCGCCGCGGACGTGGAGAAGATCCACAAGAACGACCTGGAAGCCGAGTACGAGGCGCAAAAGGTCTACAACGAGACGATCAAGCTCGCCGCGGAGCTTGGGGACAACGGCACGAAGGTCCTCCTCGAGGGGATCCTCAAGGACGAGGAGGATCACATCGACTGGCTCGAGGCCCAGCTGGATCAGATCCGGCAGATGGGCCTCCAGAACTACCTCACCGAGCAGACCGAGGAGTAGGAAAAATGGAGTGGGTGGTCCGCCTGGCCGGTGCT
>CALKCH010000049.1 GCA_938083225.1 Candidatus Bipolaricaulota bacterium | reverse complement strand
TTACCTTGCTGAATTTCAAAGACCTCCCCTAACCTCACCACTTCCCAGTGCTGGGGGATGGGGCCGATTTCGGCTTCCTTGAGGGGCACCTGGTCTGCTTGGTCGACCGGCACGGGGCCGTAGGTGAAAAGATAACGCATGAGGCTCTTTTTGAGCTCCTTGAGCGCCGCGATGACCCGCTCGGTGGCCTCCTGGGCCCGCTGCACCGTGCGAAGCACGTGGGCAATCGCGCGCTGCTCGGGAAGAGGAGGGAGAGGGATTAAACGTTGCTTGATCTCTGTTAGCGAGAGTGTTGGATAACCATCAACCTTTTCCGCAGCAAGGGGCGTAGACTTCAACACGAAAAATAGAAAATCTCGGTCAACAAGACTCTCATTGGGAATAACTGCACATAAATGGCTCACCAAGTAGCTTGGTCGCGACAGAATAGCTCTTTTCTCTAAGCGGATCGAGGCGCCACTTTTTGGAAATACGATTGTACCGGCTGGAAAGAGGCGAAGGCGGTACTTGTGAACAGCTTCATCAGTGATAAGGTCCCAGCGTCGGACTTCATATCCATCTTCATCCAAATGCTGAACACGCACGAACGGATTCTTGCCTCCGAAATACTTGCTACCTTGGGGAGCCGATCCGCCCGCAGAGATGGTGCTCAGCAAGTGAAGCGCAGTAACCTGCCATTCCACGGGCAGGGGGCCGAGCTCGGTCATCTTGAAGCCGTCGGGGAGGTTGTCCGGATTGTTCGGTGCTTTGGTCTCGGTTTGCCTCATCTTGATCCCTTTGAGCCGTTTCTGAGCCCTTGATGAGCCCTTTGAGCCCATTCAGAGCCCTTGAGTCGATAGGATGTTCCCCGTCCAGTCGTTCCTTCTTTCACCAAGACGCCTTTCCGCACCATATCGTCCAAATCCCGGGTCGCCGTGGGCTTGGCAACTCCGGTGAGTTCCTGGTAAGTTTTGTTGTTGATGCTGCCCTTCTCCTTCACATACATCACCGCCTGGATTTGTCGCTCATTTAAACCCAGGGCGCGGAGCCTTTGGGGGGTGTAAGGATCCTTGAGGAAGGTCACCCGCACACCGCCCTGCCAGTTTTCAAACTCGGGCTCAGGTAGGCTCTGCTCACGGCACAAGGCGATGATGCGGGTGGTGCCGGTCCCCCAGCGCTCGACCAAGCCGGCAAAGTAAAACGCTTGCGCCAGAAGGGGATTGCGCAGCACGGAGCCGTGCGGACCCCGCAGGCTTTCCGGCGTCAAAGGGGGCAACAGCTCACCCACGTTCCAGATTTCTAGGCGATCCTCGTAGAGACGAATCTGGACGTCCGCAGGAATGGTGTAGTCCCGATGGATGAGGGCGTTGATGACGGCCTCGCGCAGGGCTTCCAGGGGGTACTCCCAAACCTCTTTACGCTGGAGACCCTCCAGACTGGGCTCGTCTACGCGAATGTCGAATCGGACTTTCAGCACCTGCCGGAAGCGCTCCATGGCACCGTCCAGTTGGTTCCACAGCGTACCCTGGAAATCGTGGCTATCCAGGATTTCGGTGGGACCGCGAAATTGCCCGATGCGGATTTGGGCGGTGGGAAAACGTCGCTGGGGATGCCTTCCGAAGAGCAGGAGGGCTGCGTTGGTCAACCGACCCTCGCGAAGCAGCTGCAAGTTTTGCAACAGGTGCTCCGGATCCGTGGCATCCACCTGCGGTAGGCGTGGCCTCGCTAGCCTGGCGAAGTGCTCCAGGGCCGAGGGGTCAACATGCTCCATGGTCCAATCGCTTGGGAGGCTATCCCAACTAAGCCCTGAGCGCTCCACGATGTGGCGGGCCAATTCTTCCTGGGTGAAGTCCCGGTTGGTGCTCCCTACCCGTCGTAAGTAACGACCGCTATAAGGAATAAGGCCGCGCACCGGTTCCACCCGGATGACAATAACGGGCTTTCGGTTGATCTTTTCAACATGGATAGAGGGCGTGATTCCCAGACGGGAAGTGATGATGTTGGCCAGGCGTTGCACCTCCGGGTCATCGGCGCGGGCACCCACCACCTGGCCATCATCGGCAACTCCAATCAGCAGGGTGCCGCCACGGGCATTGGCGAAGGCGGCCAGGTCTTCCAAAGCCCGGTCGGTCCAGGCACGTTTTAACTCTAGTGTCTCGCCTTCTGTGAACTTACACCTGTCCACGGAGGGCCTCCAGGCCTAAAAGTTCTAACACCCGTTTGAGTTCCTGCTCGGCCGAAGCCCTTTCCTCTTCGGCCTCCCGCAGGAGAACCACGGCGTCCTCCGGTGAAAGGACCTCTTCCTTTTCGTTGGTGGCCACGTACCGGCTGGGCGAAAGGTTGTAGTCGTTACGCGCCGCCTCCTCTTTGGTGATGATGGCCGAAAGCCCCTCTTCGGCTCGCCACTCGTGGTACACCTGGGCGATGCGCGTGACGTGCTCCTCGGCGAGGAAGTTCTTGGGACGGCCTTTGCTGAACATCTTCGAGGCGTTGACAAGCAGGATCTCCCCAGGGTGACGCTTGTTCTTATTGATCACGATGATCACCCCTGGGGCGGTGGTGTTGTAAAACAGGTTTTCTGGGAGCAGGATCACCGCCTCGATGAGGTCGCGCTCCACGAAGGCGCGGCGGATATCGCGCTCGCGATTTGACCCCTGATTCCCGCTTCCGCGGCTCACCGCGCCCGTGTCGATGACCACGGCCATGCGCCCCCGCTCGTTGAGGGAAACGAACATGTGTTGGATCCAACCCCAATCCGCAGTGGAAGAAGGCGGGATGCCGAAACGGAAGCGATCATAAGGATCGTGCTCGTAAACTTCTTGCGGAAAATCCTGGTTCCACATGGGATTGGCCACCACGAGATCGAACGTGTGCAGCCTGCCATCGGCTTGGGTGAAGGCGGGCCTGCGCATGGTGTCGCCCAGGGCGATCTCGGCCTCCATGTCGTGAATGAAGGTGTTCATTTTGGCGATGGCGAAGGTAGCAGGGTTGATTTCCTGCCCATACAGACGCAAAGGCGCTACCTCTTCGGGAAGTTTGCGTCGTCCGTTCTCCACCACGCCGTAGCGCTCCAAAAGCCGCAGATGACATTTGATGAGAAGGCCGCCAGAGCCGCAGCATGGGTCGTATACGGTCATCCCCGGCTCGGGCTCCAGGATGCGGGCCATGAGGATGGCCACTTCCCTAGGGGTGTAGAACTCACCTGCGCTCTGCCCCTGGCCTTCCGCGAACTTGCGGAGGAGGTACTCGTAGGCCCGGCCTAAGACATCGGGCTCCACCTCGTTTAACCCCAGGCGGTGGCGGGAGAGCACATCCACCAGGCGAGCCAAGTATTCGTCGGGCACGATGCGCTGCCCGGCTGCGGTGGCGTTGAAATCGACAAGATCGATGACCCCACTCAGGCGCGGATTCTCGCGGGCCACGGCACGAACGGCCTCGGTCAGATGCTGCCCCAAACCGGTGGTCTTGGCTCGAATCGTGTTCCAGCGCGCAATTTCTGGGAGGTAAAACCGAACCAAGCGATGGTCGGCGTCCACCAAACGCAAGGCGTTGGCCCGCCCGCCAAATTCCTCTGAAAGCTCCGAGACCTCATCCTCAAATACGTCGGACAGCCTTTTCAGGAAGAGAAGGGGGAGGATGTAGTCCTTGAACTTGGGTGCATCCACGGGGCCACGGATGACACAGGCCGCCTCCCACAGCCACGTTTCTAACGTGGGAAGGTCAAACCTCGTGGGAGTCATCAATGTTATTCTAGGGATTAGGGAGACTTTGACAACCGGACGCGTGGTCCTGTGGTTCTCTCTTTTTTAAGCCCTCTGTGTCGAAGTCGCTATTTATTGAAACCAGACCAGGGAGCGCTGGGGCCCATGTCCCGGCATCCACCTTGAGTCTCAACCGCCACCTACAGGAGGAAGAAGAACGACCTCGTCACTTTCGGAAATCGGGGTGGACCAGCCGCGTTGGAATTGAATGGATATTCCGTTAACAAGCGCAGAAATGTGGCGTTGAATTTGCCCCTGAGCATCGTAAAACCTGAGGCGCAGGGAAGGGAAGCGGGCCACCAGGGCCTCTACCACTTGGGCGGCCACTGCGCCCTGGGGAAGCTCCAGCTCCAGAGGATTTTCCGGAAGTTCCTCCCGAAACGGGAAATAAAGGGTTACCCGCACCCTCATCGGCCCTCCACAAGCTTTTTGGCAATCTCCCGGTGCCGGGAAACATAGCGAGAGAGGTGGCCACCCACAAGTTCTCCCCCGCGCACGCGGATCTCCCCGTTGACCATGACCAGGTCAGCGTATTGGGCGGCGCAGTGGAGAAGAGCTGCCACAGGGTCCGCGGCACCGGCGAATTCCAAGGCCGAGATATCCCAAAGGGAGAGGTCCGCGCACTTCCCGGGCTCCAGGGAGCCGAGTTCCCTTTCCCAGCCCAGGACCTGGGCGCCGCCCACCGTGGCCAGGCGCAAGGCGCGCCGGGCGGGCATGGCCTCCGCTCCGTACT
>CALKCH010000048.1 GCA_938083225.1 Candidatus Bipolaricaulota bacterium | reverse complement strand
CGCGCTTCGCTGTCAGATTCAAGTGTTTCTACTATCTTTTTTGCGATCCTTTCCACATCAGCGGCATCGAAGTCCAGAGTAGGGACTTTTTCAACACCCTCCTCTGCGATGGTGAACTCAAAAGTGGGCTTAATGTCCAGCTTTTCCAGGATTTTGCTTACACACTTATTGCCGCAGCCATTTATGGCAATGAGCCTCTTCGCCCTTCTCGCAATATCAACGTGAACCTGGGAACCAGCAGCTATTGCGGCTGTGCAACACATCCTTGCCCGCTCCGGTTTCTCTTTGTTGAGCTTCACTCCCACCTCATGGCCCACCTGCCCCACCGACGCTGCACCGTCACAAACAAGAATAATGTCCAAATTCTCGGCTTCTTTGTGACAGAGCGGCAACTTTTGCCAGTTTTCCTTGCCCATCTCCCCTCCTTTTCGCCCCTCCCTGCTTTTCCGCTGGCTACGCAACTCTTAACCATGTATCTGGCTTGATCGCCAAACGCGCTATAGTGTACAGCCTAACCGTTTCGCGTCCAGCCCGGTTAAGAACGATTAGAACCGCGGTCAAATCAACAAGCTCAGCCCATCGCCCCTTTTCTCCTTGTCCGTAAACGCTGGCTCAGACCAAACCGGATGCGCCGCGGCCAAGTCTTCCGGAACAGAAAAAACCCTGTACTGCATTTTCAGCTACTGTGACAAGCCTCCCACTCTTAATGAGGGATCCCCAAACAGCACAAATTTCTGGATCATGTAGTACTTATCCCAAGGTACCCAACTCCAAATCTTGATGCCCCTGAAATCTTCATCTTTAGCAGGGCGAACCCCTGCGACGTATTCGCGGTAGTACCTGGTTATCGCCTCTTGCCACATTTGCCCAAGGAGTTTGCCCGGCGCATACGCCTCGAGGAAAAACCTCCCCAAGTCATAGGCAGGAGCCTGCGTAGCGTAGGTTGCCCCAAGGTAAGCGATGGCGCCTCTTCCCGGATACCCACTCGGTAAACAGTGGGCTTTAACAGTCAAAAACTCGGCGTAGGAACCCTCCACCTCGTTCGGTTGCAACGTGCTGGGCGAAGGCGGCAACTGCCCGCACGGGTAGTGTTCCCCCTCCTCGTAGCTGCGGTGCGACCGGCCGTAGATGTCTGTGTAGCCTCCGAAAGCCAAGTTATTAGGGCTGAAGTCACCAGCGTCGCACCCAGTGTGGACGACGATCGGTAGCTTGTAATCGCAACAACGCCAATCGCTTTCCCGTCCTAAACCCCACGGACCATGGCCTGCATAAAACACGAACCCTAGCCCATTTCCGGTCTTCCTGTAGATGTAATTGTCGCAAGCCTGGTCTGCGGGGATCTCGTAGAACTCCGGGTTCAGTCCTTTCGCTCTCAAATTGTTGTACAGCTTTCTGCCACACTCTACCCACTCTGCACTTTCCTGATTAGCCATGATCAGAACCTTTCGAAACCAGCTTTTGTCACCGGAATACGATTCGTATTCGATCACTTTCGTCACATAGTTCTCGACTTCTTCCACTTTGGACGCTGGAACCCTGCCCACAGCTACATCGGGCAGCAGGTCAATCCCCTCAGGATTGAGGTTGCTTCTATACGCCTCGCCGAAATATCCGTTAGCGTTGCTATCCCACGTCTGGAATTTCCCCCGAGAGTCGTACAAATCCGCGTAATATAAATCGGAGGCGAAGAAACTCGGGACAAAGGCAGCCATCTCCGAAAACCACGGGCCCCCGCTGCACCAGTCCCAGCGCTCTTCATGGGTTCCCTGAGGATCCCGCCAGAGCCAATGGCGGTTGAGAAGGTCGGTGGGAAAGCTTTGGCCAAACTCATAAGCCCGCAGGGTAAACCGTACGGGCAGCTTTTCCGAATCCCCCACGAGCATCACATAACGGACGCGGTGCTCGCGATAGTAAAAGTCAATAGCATACTTGATCCTCTCTGCCTCATCCCTGCCGTATTGAAGTTTTGCCCAGGCCACCATATACGTGGGAATGCCTGTTTTTCTCTTCCAGTACCAAAGGCGGGTCAGGGGCGCCCAGAATTCCTCAGGGGTGACGAGGAGAAGGGCCTCTCCTGTGGGCGTCGCCGCCCGCTCAAGTTTGCACTCCGCGGGCAGGAACCAGAGCTCCCCTTGATCCGGCAATCTGTCCTGGCCATCCATGGCGTACAGCCAAACTCCCACCGCATACCTGGAGCCAAATAATTGGACCCAGGGTAAAGACAGAGAATAGGAATTTGGGGAAATAACCGGAAGACCACGGTAAACAACATCGCTGTAGAGGCCTGATCCCGTTTCTCTGGCCACAGCGAACATGCTTCGCTGAGCCATGATCTGTATTTCCGCTCCTGCATCATCGTCGGTGTTGAAGTACACAAAGAACTCGCTGAGCTGAAACGCTCCGTAAACGTCGAGCTTTATGGTCACCGTGCCGTCCGCATGACAAACGAAGGTCACCGCCTTGAAGTCCTTCCCATCTGGAATACTGGCCTCGTTAGGATCTGAATAAGACGCTTGGGTAAGGGTGATAGGAGGCACTGGTTTAGTCGGGAACGGTAATCCTTGCCCCATAGCCAATAACACTGAACTGATCAAACCTAATCCCAACCATTTCACGTACTTCATACCCCTTCACCCCTGCAGGTTAGCCCGCTGAGCTGGTGTGGACAGGAAGGAAGCTTTAATAAGCGGGCCGCAAATGACGGCGAACAAAGCTTTATCGTGTAGCCTTCTTCACCGCCTCACCTCTCGGCCGGCTGTTTTATTTAGAATAACATTCCTTGAAAAGCCTGTCAAGTGTTCGCTTCGTGCTACTGAGGAAATCGTCTTCTTAAGAGATTGAGCGACGGTTAAAACACGCGGTAGAGAGGTATGACCTGTTGTGTACGCCTAGTCGACCCCGTTCCACTCCCGGTTTTCCCCTGAACCTCATTCCCGGGAGACCGCCCGGGTTTTTTGGCTATCCCCCGCCTTTTGAGTTGTGGCTGTACCCGATCGCCCGTTTGACATATTCCGCAAACAGCAAGTCATCGACGAAGTAGCGACCGCGGAGCTCGCTAGTTTCCATTTGCTTTACGCAGCCTTTGGCCTTCAGTCGCTGCAATAGCTTAGCCACGGAACTCTCTTTAAGCCCTGCCTTCTTCGCCTGAGCGGCGATCTCGCTGTAAGTCGCCGCGTCGCCCATGGAAACGATCGCCCGCAAAAGCCGCTGCTCGCCGGCGCTTAGCTCTGCCACCCGCCGCTCGAACACCGCTTTGGAAATTGTCGAGAACGCGCGCTCAAACGCTGCCGCAAAGCTCGCCCGGGTCGCTACTCCACCTTGCGCGGTCTCGAACGTGTGATAGGCCAGCTCTTGTAGATAATATGGCCTCCCGTCCGCTAGTTTAACAATTTGCTCAACGACCTCGGGCGCAAAGCGTATTCCTGTGCCTTCGAGCGGCCTTGTCACCGCCTCTTCGGCGGCCTCTCTGGAGAGCCGACCTAACTCCAGGGGCTCGAAGAAGCGAACCAATGGAGCATGGGCCTCCCACATCCGCTCGAACAACACAGGAGTTCCAGCGGCCACGACCATCACCTTCACGTCAGCCATGACCAGCTCCATGGCTGTATTGCGTAGAAGCACCATCGTTTGGCGGAAGTCTGGGATCAAATCGAGATCGTCGATGGCGATGAGCACCGCCGAAGTCCGCTCCCTAAGTTCCTTCCAGAGGGCCCGTAGATACTCGCGTAAGGAGAGCTGGGCCTCGCCTGCGGAGGCGAAGCGCAATTCGATCGAAGCCCCCAGGGCTGAGAGGGAGAGCCCCTGTAAACCGATGACTTTGGACAAGCGCTTCCAGAGGGACTCTCCATAGACCGCTCGGACCTGGAGGGAAATGGTCTTGATGAGGGAACCGATAAAGGCTGGGGTCTCCTCGGGATTAGCGATGTGCAGGCAGGCCAAGCAGCCATGTTCTTTGGCCAGTTCGCAGAACCGAAGAAGCAAGGAGGTCTTGCCGATGGCCCACTCTCCCAGCACGGCCATGTGCCGGGGAGATCCAGCTAGGGTTGATTGCAGCCGCTGCGTAAACTCCTGAACCTCCCGCTCACGATCGGCGAAGAAGGGTGGGAAGAGTCCACTTCCCGGCGTAAATGGGTTTCGCATCGACGACGAGTATGACAAATTATGTCAATTCTGTCAAGGATGTCAACGACGCTTTTTAGCGGAGGGGAATAAGCTTGTGTCTTATGCTGTTGTTTTCGGGCTTTCTCGGAAAGCTTCCCCTCTTGTGCCGATTTCAACGCAGGTTCAGCACCAGATCTCGTATCCTAAATCGCCCCCGACAATTTTCACACCACCAGCCTTCTCCTGAAATTACAGCACCCACCAAACCGCTTCCCGGTATCTGTTTAGTGTACCTAAGTGTCATGAAATTCAACGTCAGCTTCATTGCGGTTACTTTATTAATTTACTCTGCAGTAAATACAGCTACTTTCCCACAGCCTCTTCGCTGCAGAATACCTCCACCCGATGCTTTACCTCCCCTGCTCACGTAGGCCGGCTGGTTGGCAGCCCCATTGGTTTTCAGATCAATCTCAGCGCAGGCTAACCTGGGCTTCGCAGGCAGTAACTGTATTCCAAAGGAGCATGGCCACGGTCATCGGGCCCACGCCGCCCGGCACAGGCGTGATGGCCTCCACCTTCTCCACCAACGCCTCGAAATCAGTATCACCCACCAAACGGAACCCCGACTTTTTCGTGGGATCCGGCACACGGTTCACCCCCACATCGATTACCACCGCGCCCTCCCGCACCATGTCCGCGGTGATGGCCCGGGGCGCGCCCATGGCCGCAATCAGAATGTCCGCCTGGCGGGTGAAGTAGGCCAAATTCGGGGTCCCCGTGTGACATACGGTGACTGTGGCGTTGGCCCCCGCTTTCTTCTGAATAAGGATAGCAAAAAGAGGCTTTCCGTTGATGTTGCTGCGACCGCAGATCACTACGTGCTTCCCTTCCGGAGAATAGCCGCTGCGCAAAAGGGTTTGCCAAACGCCATGGGGAGTACACGGAAGAAGATAGGGCTCGCCAATGAAGAGCTTCCCCACGTTGGCAGGATGGAAGCAGTCTACGTCTTTTTTGGGATCAATGGCCTCGATGACCTTGCGGGCATCGATGTGGCGGGGAAGAGGAAGTTGTACGATGATCCCATGAAATTTAGGATCCGTGTTCAACCTCTGGATCTCCTCGAGAAGCCGCGTCTCCGGTGTGTCCTCAGGGAATACAATGGTCTCCGAGCGAATTCCCACTTCTTGGCAGCTTTTTTCCTTCTGCTTCATGTACGAAACGGAAGCGGGGTCTTGGCCCACCCGCACCATAGCTAGTCCGGGAACAATTCCCCGCTCTTGAAGGCGCCGGAGGCGCTCTCGCAGCTCCGCATAAACCTGACCAGCAATCTCTTGCCCGGAAATGATCTTTGCCGCCATCTCTCCTCCTTGAGTATTATAGACTTATGGAGGAGTGGCGGCGTACTTTGCTTCCCCGCATCGCTGAGAACAAAGCTAAGCTGAGAGGTTTGACCTTGCCCGAACTGGCCAGACGTGGTGGCGCTTCCCTTTCCGGCTCCACTTTAGTTTTGCCGTTCCTGAATAAAGTTTACCGATTGGCGCCGGATCTTGAGCTTTTGGGTCCAGATGGAAGACCAGCCCCTGAAGAAGTGCAGGCCCTTCTTTTTGATTATTTGGTCAACGCCGAAGGGCAGAAGCCTTTGGGAAGATGGCTGGGGTTCCGGGAACTTCCGCACGGCACGTTCTATGCCTCGGCTTTTCAGGGTTATAGCGGCGATGAGCTTGTGCGCCGTCTGAACCGTGAGGAGTTCCGCAGGGCTGCGGCGCGCGCTGGGGGCACGCCCATTTCTCTGGGAGATCTGGCCTATGCCTTTCAGGTTCTGCCCCTTTTGCCGTTGGCCGTGGTGTGGTGGGAGGGCGAGGAGGGTCTTCCGCCTCAGGCCACGGTCCTCTTTGACGCCGTGGGTCCCGAACTTCTGCCCACCGAAGGACTCGCCATTGTCGGGAGGCTTCTGTGCCGAAAACTCGTGGAATTCGGGAAAAGGGGTTGAAGATCGGAGTCGGGGGAAAAGGAGGGGTGGGGAAAACCACAGTGACGGCGTTGTTAGCGGGGGCTGCGGTGCACGCCGGCCGCCGGGTCGTGGTGGTGGACGCGGACCCAAATCCCACCTTGGCCATCACCCTGGGGTATTCCCAGCCCATCACCCCCCTTTTGGAAAACGCCGAGCTCATCGAGGAACGCGTGGGCCAGGGCGGCCTCATCACCCTGAATCCCGCGGTGGACGACCTTCTCAGCCAGTTTGGCGTCCAACACGAAGGGCTCACCATTCTCGTCTTGGGAGGCATCCGCGGGGGCGGACAGGGCT
This sequence comes from Candidatus Bipolaricaulota bacterium, assembly GCA_938083225.1. Taxonomy (GTDB): domain Bacteria; phylum Bipolaricaulota; class Bipolaricaulia; order Bipolaricaulales; family Bipolaricaulaceae; genus DTER01. The sequence goes on along the minus strand of CALKCH010000048.1, from coordinate 11,301 downwards.
GTGCCTGTCCGGCCAGCGCCCTCCTGCGCGCGATTTTACAGCACCTTGTGCTCTCTTCCGAAGAAACAGTGTTTGTGGATCTGGAGGCGGGGGTGGAGCCTTTCGGCCGAGCCACAGCCCAAGCCCTCGACGCCCTCCTCCTGGTGACGGATTCCGATCGGCGCAGCTTAGATACAGTTCGACGTGTGCTTGGCTTAGCTCAGGAGATTGGGCTTTCCCGCGTCTATGCCGTGGGGAACAAAGTGGGAGATCAGGAAGAACTGGAGTTCATCCGCCAGGCTCTTCCCCCCCAACTCCCGTTTTTAGGGGCCATCCCGTTTTCGGCAAGAATTAAGGAAGGAGGCTGCCGGGGAGCCTTGCCTAAGGACACCATTCCGGAGGCGGAGAAAATCTGGGCGCGTTTGTGTGACCCCATGGCTTTGGAAGAAGGGGACATTTTGTTGGGGGACGCTTGACCGGTATCATCTTCGTTTAGAGGAGGGGTGCGGATGTCCAGGATCATTGCGCGGGCAGCCATTCGCGGGGCGTACAAATATGTGGACCAAGCGGAACGGGAATTGAACGAGGCCCTGGAAGCATATGGTCCCACGAAAGCCATAGGTTTCCCTAACACGGCCTATTACCTTCCCCTGATTCTGGCACTCACAGGCATCGAGGTGAAGACTTTGGCGGAGGCACAGAAAGCTTTAGGGATTGCGCGGTCCCTTTTGCCTCCTGTTCCTGAGGATCGACTTTGGCTCCCTTACCTTGGCTCGGCACTGGAAGCAGGAATTGCCACCCTCATCGCTCAGGAGATCATCGAGGCCCTGAAATATTTGCGTGGCGAAGAACCAAAAGGAATTTGGTTGGGATTCACCGATGATGCCATTTTGCGCACGCAGGGGATCAAACTTGTGGACGGCCGCATGCCGGGCTTTGCCGCCTGTGTGGGGGCCATGCCCACGGTGGAAGCGGCAGTGGAACTGGCCCGCTCCCTTCAGGAACGCAACATCCTCGTGTTCATGTCCTCGAACACCCGCGGCCTTTCCATGGCTGAGCAGCTGGCAGAGGCCGGGATCGAGATGAATTGGGACACATTCCTTGTGCCCTATGGCAAAGACACGTCTGCAACAGTGCACGCCCTGAACTTCGCTGCCCGGGCAGCCATGACGTTCGGCGGGATAAAACCCGGGGATCTCGAGGCTGCTCACAAGATCCTCCTCTACAACAAGGAGAGGGTGCACGCCTTTGTGCTAGCTTTGGGAGCGGATTTCGGCCCGGAGGACATGGACGGCCAGCTTCTCACGGACGAGAAGTACGCCACCGCCGCTGGAGCCATCAACTTTGGGTTCCCCGTGGTGGCCGATACCCCTATCCCCCAAATCCTCCCCCGCGGGATTTGTACCTATGAGCACGTGGTTTCTGGCCTGCCTCACGACAAACTGGTGACCAAGGCTGTGGAAGTGCGAGGTCTCAAAATCAAGGTCTCCAAAATCCCCATCCCCGTGCCTTACGGCGCGGGATTTGAGGGCGAGCGCGTGCGCAAGGAGGACATGCACGTGCAGTTCGGGGGAAAATATTCGGAGGCCTTCGAGCTTTTGCGCGGCCGCCCCATGGAGCAAGTGGAGGATGGCCGTGTGGTCCTCATCGGCCCGGACATCGATACGGTGGAGGAAGGGGACGCGCTTCCCTTGGGTGTGGTGGTGGAGGTGGCCGGCCGGCGGTTCCGCGAGGACTTCGAGCCTGTCCTGGAACGCCGCATCCACGAGTACATCTCCTGGGCCAACGGCGTGTTCCACCAAGGCCAGCGCACCACCCCCTGGGTGCGCATCAGCAAAGAAGCGTTCAAAAAGGGGTTCCGCCTCCGCCACTACGGCGAGATCCTCGTGCACAAATTCAAGGAGGACTTCGGCGGAATTGTGGACAAAGTCCAGGTCACCATCATTACGGATCCGGACAAACTCAAAGAACCCATGGAAGAAGCCAAGACTATTTATTGGGCTCGGGATGAACGTATCGCTGGGATGCATGACGAAGATGTGGACACTTTTTACTCCTGTATCTTGTGTCAGTCTTACGCGCCGAACCACGTGTGTATCGTCACGCCCGAGCGCCTGGGGCTGTGCGGGTCCTATACTTGGCTGGACTGCGCGGCCTCCCACGAAATGGATCCCCACGGTCCCAACCAGCCCGTGAAGAAAAGGGACACCCTCGATCCCGTTTTGGGGCAGTGGCAGGGCGTGAACGAGTACGTGAAGCAGGCTTCGCGCGGAAACCTGGAACGGGTGAGCATGTACTCCATCCTTCAGGACCCTCAAACCTCTTGCGGCTGCTTTGAGTGCATCGTGGCGGTGTTGCCCGAAGTGAACGGGCTCATGATCGTGAACCGGGAGTACTTGGGCATGACCCCCATTGGCATGCCCTTTTCCACGCTGGCCGGGCAGATCGGCGGGGGGGTGCAGACGCCCGGATTTCTCGGCGTTGGCCGCCTCTACATCACCAGCGCCAAATTCGTCTCCGCTGAAGGGGGAATCCGGCGGGTAGTGTGGATGCCCAAGCAGCTCAAGGAGGAAATCCGCCCGCGTCTGGAAAAAAGGTTGGCGGAAATCGGTGAGCCTGAGCTTTTGGAGAAAATTGCCACCGAGGAGGACGCGGTGACCATCGAGGAGTTGGCCGCGTTCCTGGAGCGGGTTCAGCACCCGGCGCTGATTATGGAGGCCTTGATCTAAGGGGGAGGAATGGCTAAAAAGCTCACAGGGCTTGACATCTATAAGCTTTTGCCCCGCACGAACTGCGGGGATTGTGGGTTTTCTACGTGCATGGCCTTCGCTATGCAGGTGGCGGCCAAAAAAGTAGCCCTCGACCAATGTCCCCACGCCAGCGCCGAAGCCAAGGCCGCCCTGGGCGAGGCCCAGGCTCCGCCCATGCGCACTGTACAGATCGGGGCCGGCGAAAAGGCCTGGACCGTGGGCGGAGAAACCGTGCTCTTCCGCCACGAGGAGAAATTCCATCGCCCTTGTGCAATAGCTGTGGAAATCCCTGATTCTCTCCCAGCCCAAGAAATAGCCCAGCGCGCTCAAGCCCTCACGAATATGCGCTTCGTTCGCATTGGGCAAGAACTCAGGGTGAACCTCCTCGCCGTGGTCCACACCGGCGGCGATCTTCCGCAAGCGGTGCGCGTGATCCGAGAGCATAGCGATCTTCCCCTCCTCGTCTCCTGTGAGCACCCGGATTTGGCGGCTAAAGCCCTGGAGGCTGCCCGTAATGATCGGCCCCTTTTGTATCCCGCCACCGCCGAGAACTACGAGGCCATGGCCAAACTGGCCCAGGAGTTCCCATGCGTTTTGGGCGTGCGGGCCCCCGGTGCGGAAGCCCTCGCCACCCTTACCCCCAAGATCCGGGAGCTTGGGGTGGAGGACCTCGTCCTTGACCCAGGAATGGACGGATTCCTCTCCACTTTTGCTGAACTGGTGCGACTGCGCCGCCTCGCGTTGAAAAAGGTGTTCCGGCCTGTGGGCTATCCTACCATGGTTTTTGTGCACGGATCTAATCCCTTCGATCTTGCGGCTCAAGCCACCGCTTATATTTGCAAGTACGCCTCGGTGGTGGTGCTCCCCCAATCCCAACCCGAATTGGTCCTCCCTCTCCTGACCGTGCGCCAAAACATCTACACGGACCCCCAGGTGCCCTTGGCCATCGAGGCCAAGGTGTACGAGGTGGGTCAACCCGGCCCAGACTCTCCGGTTCTGGTCACCACCAATTTCGCCCTCACCTTCTTCACTGTGGAAGGAGAGGTGGAACGGAGCAAAGTTCCCGCGTACATCGCGGTGGTCGACACCGGCGGTCTTGGCGTACTCAACGCATACGCTGACGACCGCTTGACGGCAGAAGTCATTGTGAAAACCTTGCGCTCTTACGGAATCATGGACCACGTGAACCACAAAAAGCTCATCATTCCGGGGCTCGTAGCCGTGCTCAAAGGGGAAATCGAGGAAGAGTCAGGCTGGGAGGTGATCGTAGGGCCTGAGGATGCTGCGGGCATCCCGGCCTTCCTCAAGAATGAGTGGCGGGCTTCCTGAGGACCAAAGGCTCCTCTGGGTGACCTTTCTCCCCGATGGGAGAGCCGCGGAAGTCTCCCCGGGGAGCACACTCCTTGCCGCAGCCCGTCTGGCGAGCGTTCCCATCGCCAGCGTTTGCGGTGGAGAAGGGATCTGCGGGCGTTGTCGAGTCTTGGTGCGCTCTGGCCGGGTGGAAACGAGCCCCACCCCCCTCCTTTCCCCGGAGGAATGGAGAGCGGGCTACGTCCTTGCCTGTCAAGCGCGGGTCAAGGAAGAGGATGTGGTGGTGGAGGTGCCGCCCGAGAGCCGGACCAGCGAGATCTGGGGCACGGAAACGCTTCCTGAAATAGAATCTTCAGGACTTTTCCGCCTTTCTCCTTTGGTTCGCAAGATCTTCTTAGCCCTTCCGCGGCCCACTCTGGAGGACAATGCTGGCGACCAAGAGCGTCTCTTCCGGGAAATCCGCAAAAAAGCCGATGTTTCGGAGTTGCTCGCGGAGCTTCAGGTCCTGCGAGAATGGCCTGCTCTATTGCGGAGTGCCCGCTGGCAGGTCACAGCCACTTTGGCCCAAAAGGACCAGGTAGTCGAGGTTTTGCAACTCGAACCCCAAGACCGTTCCCGCGAAGCTTTGGGGGTGGCGGTGGACGTGGGGACCTCCACGGTAGTGGCTCACCTTCTGCATTTGGGCACAGGCAAGACCCTGGATACCGAGGCTAAATACAACTCGCAGCGCGTCCACGGTGCGGAGGTCACGCGCCGCATCTTGGCCGCGGAGCGCCTGGGCGTGGAGAAGCTCCAGAGTCTGGTGGTCGCAGACATCAACGACCTCATCTCCCACATGGTGGAGCGCCAAGGTATAAGCCTTTCCGATGTTTTGGGGGTGGTGTGTGCAGGGAATACGGCCATGACCCACTTTCTTTTAGGACTTCCTCCTGGAGCGCTGCGCCGCTATCCTTACGTGGCCGCGGCCGTGGCACCGCCGGCGGTGCGCGCGGCGGAAGTGGGGATTCGTATCAATCCCCAGGGGCTCTTGTGGGTGGTCCCGGGCATTGGAGGTTGGGTGGGAGGGGACATCACCGCTGGCCTTCTGGCTAGTGCCGTTCATCGCAGCAAAGACCTGGTCCTGTTTGTAGACATTGGCACCAACGGAGAAGTGGTTTTGGGAGGCCAGGACTGGCTGGTAGCTTGCTCCACCTCGGCTGGGCCAGCGTTTGAGGGCGCGGGCGTAACCAGTGGGGTCCGCGCCGGCCCAGGTGCCATCCATCGCGTGGAATTCACTCCTCAGGGACCTGTTTTCCACGTCTTGGGAGACGGTTTAGCCCAGGGACTTTGTGGGTCTGGGCTCATCGACGCTATAGCTGGCCTTTTCCGGATAGGGTATCTGGACCGTTCGGGAAGGCTCAGTCCCCAGGCGGAAAACGTGCTGGAACATAACGGGGACTTGGCTTTTCTTCTGGCACCTAAAGGCCGGGCAGCTCGCGACATCCTCATCACCCAGCGCGACATCGCCAACGTATTGCGGGCCAAAGCCGCCATTTACGCGGGGATTACGGTGCTCCTGAAAGAAACAGGGGTAGCCCTAAAGGACGTGCGTTGGTTGTACATCGCCGGGGCCTTCGGTAGCCATCTTGATCCACGCAACGCCATAACTTTGGGACTGATCCCGGATTTTCCGGCGGAGCGGGTGCGGTTCTGGGGGAACACCTCTCTGGCCGGAGCCAAGTTATGCCTCCTCTCCCAACAGGCCTGGGAGGAAGCGCGCCGTCTGGCCGCACGCGTCACTTATTACGACTTGGGGAGCTGCCCCTACTACTACGAGGAATTCCTGGGCGCGTTGTTCTTGCCTCACACGGATCTTTCGCGTTTTCCCTCGGTGGTAGCTGGGGAGAAGTTATGAAGGCCTTCACCATCGCCGTGGCCGGAAAGGGAGGGGTAGGCAAAACCACGGTGGCGGCCCTCCTCATCGAGGTCCTGCGTTCCGCAGGGCCGGTCTTGGCTGTGGATGCTGATCCCAACTGCAACCTCGGCGAAGCCCTTGGCCTACGCGCGGAAAGAACCATCGGCCAATTGCGGGACGAGATCTTGGAAAAAATAAGCGAATTGCCTCCGGGAGTGCCCAAGGACCACCTTTTGGAACTGGGGCTCCATCAGTGCCTGGTGGAGGACGAGGGCGTAGACCTCTTGGTCATGGGGCATGGGGAGGGACCAAGGTGTTACTGCATGGTGAACCATGTCCTGCGCCGTGTCATCGAGGCCCTGCGCCAAAATTACCGGTACGTGGTTTTGGACAACGAAGCGGGCATGGAGCACCTTTCCCGCCGCACCACCCAGGATGTGGACGTCCTCCTCATTGTGGCCGAACCACGCCCTGTTTCCCTGCGTTCTGCTGGCCGCATCCGCGACATCGCTGAAGAGTTGAAGCTACGTATTGCCCGAACATTCTTGGTCCTGAACCGCGTGGAGGGCGCATTGCCCAAGGAGGTAGCGGAACAGGTGCAGGCCCTGGGCCTGCCACTTCTGGGGATGATCCCGGAAGATCCGGCGGTGGGGGAACTCTGGGCTCAGGGCCGGGCTCTGCGGGAGCTTTGGCCACAAGCTCCCGCCCGACGTGCAGCCCAAAACCTTTTGGAAAAAATACTGGGCAAGGAGGGTTGAGTGCAGAACGTTCCAGACGTACGGGAGTCTTGGCCAAACCCGATTTACACGGTGACCTTGGGGGCTACACCCAAAGAGGGAGGGACCCGCACGACCACGGTCACGGTGGGCGGGGCGAGAGCCCTTCCTTTCCACAGCTTCGATGGAGACGTGCCGCACCCGCCCGTGGTGGCCATGGAGGTATGGGATGTGCCCGCAGAGGACTGGCCCGAACACGTGCGTGCTCCTTTTTCTGAGGTTCTCCGCTCTCCTGGGGAATGGGCCAGAAAATGTGTGGAGGAGTACGGTGCTGATCTGATTTTGCTTAGGCTTGTGGGCTGTGATCCTCTCCGGGAAAACCGGTCCCCCAAAGAAGCCGCTCAAGCCGTGCAGGAAGTTCTGAAAAGTGTAGGTGTTCCCCTCATCATCTGGGGCTGCGGTAATCCCGAAAAGGACAACGAGGTCTTCCCCGTGGTGGGGGAGGCCACCGCTCGGGAAAACTGCCTTTTGGGCACCATCACCCAAGACAACCACAAGACCTTGGTGGCTGTGGCCACCGCCTACGGCCACAAACTCATCGCGGAATCCCCGGTGGACATCAATATTGCTAAGCAGGTGAACATCTTAGCTATGGACGCGGGTTTCCCTCTGGAAAACCTGGTCATCTATCCCTCCACGGGCGCCCTGGGGTACGGCATTGAATATGTGTATTCCATCATGGAGCGCATCCGTCTGGCCGGGCTGGGAGGAGACAAGTTTGTGGCCCAACCCATTCTCTGCGATGTGGGACGAGAAGCGTGGGGGGTGAAGGAGGCCCGGGCTCCCAAGGAAGAGGTGCCCCATTGGGGGGAGGAAGGGCTGCGCGGCCCCCTCTGGGAGGCCACCACGGCTTACATGTACCTCCTGGCGGGAGCAGATATTCTGGTCCTGCGGCATCCCCAGGCTGTGCGGGCCGTGAAGGAGTTCATCCGCAGACTCATGGAGGGGAGATGATCCTCATTGGAGAACGGATCAACGCTGGTTTTAAGGATATTGGCCGGGCCATTCGGGAGAAGGCTAAGGAGCCGATTCAGGAGTGGGCCCGCCGCCAAGCCGCTGCTGGCGCAGATTATCTCGATCTGAACATTGGCGCTGTTTCCAAGGACCCCAAGGACATGGCCTGGCTCGTGGGCGTAGTCCAGGAGGCTGTGCCCACACCCATTGCCGTGGACAGCACCCAGCCCGAGATCCTACGGGCCGGGCTGGAAGCTCTGGACGGCCGCCCCGCTCTGGTGAACTCCACCACCGCCGAGGACAAAAAACTGGCCAAGATTGTCCCGTTGGCTGTGGAGTACGGCGCATTCTTGATCGGGGTGGTGTCGGACGAGCAGGGAAGTCCCCAAGATGTGGCTCGCCGGGTGGAAAATGCCGCCAAAATTTTTGCGGCGGCCACGGAAGCTGGCCTCACTCCTGATCGCATTTTCCTCGATCCTATCCTCATGCCCATTCGCTTCATGCAAGATCAGGCTAAAAAAGTTCTTGAAGCTATCCGGGAGTTCACTCTCCTTTCTGATCCTCCACCTCACATTTCGGTGGGGCTGTCCAATATCTGCTCGGAAGCTAAGGAGCGGCGGCTCCTGGCCCGGACGTTTTTGGTGATGGCCATGGCTGCTGGCCTGGACGCCGCGATCTGCAATGTGCTGGACGAGGAATTGATGGCCGCAGTGGCCACGGCCAAGGTGATTCTGAACCGGGAGATCTATTCGGACGACTATCTTAAGGTGTGGAAGCTACGGCGCGGAGGAGGGCAGTGATGGAGCGCACTATCGATGAAGCGGCGCGGGAGATGTTGAGGGTGGCCAAGGAGCGCAATCTGAGCACGGCCTGGGACAGGCGTGACCAACAGGGCGTTCCTTGCCGATTCGGCGTTGCGGGCCTGTGTTGTCGAATTTGCAACATGGGGCCATGTCGCATTGTGGAGGGGCGTTCCCCAAAGGGCGTGTGTGGAGCCGATGCGGACACGATCGCAGCACGCAATCTTTTGCGCATGATTGCTGGGGGGGTCGCCGCCCACTCCGACCACGGCCGGGACGTGGCTCACACCCTCCTTCAGGCTAGCCAGGACGGAGATTATCAGGTGAAGGACCCCCTGAAACTGCGGCGTTTGGCGTATGCCTTGGGCTTGGAGGTTGCGGGCAAAGACGACCACACCCTGGCTCGGGAAGTAGCGGAGAAAGCTTTGGCAGAGTTCGGCCGCCAAGACGGGGAGTTACGTTTCGTTTTGCGGGCGCCCGAACGGCGGGTGGAACGCTGGCGCCGGTTTGGGATTGTCCCGCGGGGCATCGACCGTGAAGTGACGGAAGTCATGCACCGCACCACCATGGGCGTGGATGCAGATTATCGGAACCTCATCCTACAAGGGCTGCGCTGCGCCTTGGCGGACGGTTGGGGCGGGTCCATGATCGCCACCGAGCTTCAAGACTTGCTTTTCGGCACACCCTCTCCTCTGCGGGGGAAAGTGAATCTTGGGGTTTTGAAGCCCGAGATGGTGAACATCGTGGTGCACGGGCACGAACCCACGCTCTCGGAAATGGTGGTGCTGGCCGCGCAAAGCCCAGAACTTCTGCGGCTGGCCCAAGCCAAAGGAGCTAAAGGCATCAACATCGCGGGCATTTGCTGCACGGCCAACGAGATCCTCATGCGCCATGGCATCCCGGTAGCCGGAAACTTCCTGCACCAGGAACTGGCGGTGATGACCGGCGTGGTGGACGCCATGGTGGTGGACGTCCAGTGCATCATGCCCGCCCTTTCTGACCTTGTGCGGCATTTCCACACGGTGCTGGTGACCACCTCGCCCAAGGCCAAGATCCCCGGGGCAGAACACTTGGAGTTCTCGGAGGAGCGGGCTCTGGAGGTGGCTAAGGAGATCGTGCGCCTGGGGGTGGAGAACTTTTCCCGCCGAAACGGCCAGGTCTATGTGCCCAAGGAAACCATGGACCTCATCGCTGGCTTCACTGCCGAGTCGGTGTTCTATTTCCTGGGCGGGCGCTATCGGGCCACCTATCGCCCCCTCAACGACGCTATCATCGATGGCCGGCTGCGCGGGGTCGCAGGAATTGTGGGTTGCAATAACCCCAAAATCACCCAGGATTTCTCCCACGTGGAGATGGCCAAAGAGCTCATTAAGAACGATGTTTTGGTGGTGGTGACGGGCTGCGCGGCCATTGCTGAGGCCAAGGCCGGCCTTCTCCGTCCTGAAGCGGCGTTCGAGCTCGCGGGGAAGGGCCTGCAGGAGATCTGCGAGGCCGTAGGAATCCCGCCTGTCCTGCACGTGGGCTCCTGCGTGGATAACTCCCGCATCCTCATCACCCTCACCAACATGGTGCACGAGGGCGGCCTTGGGGAGGACATCTCCGATATCCCTGCGGCAGGAGCAGCTCCGGAGTGGATGAGCGAGAAAGCCGTGGCCATCGCCTTTTACTTCGTAGCCTCCGGTGTGTTCACGGTTCTAGGCAGCCCCTTCCCCATCGAGGGCGCGCCGAACCTCGTGCGCTTCCTCACGGAAGAGCTGGAGGATGTGGTGGGCGGGAAGTTCGCATTTGAACCAGATCCTATTAAAGCTGCGCACCTCATGCTGGAGCACATCGAGCGCAAGCGCCATGCTCTGAAACTGCCCGCTCCTATGTACGCTTGAGGGGGTAAAGATGTGCGCCATCACCGTAAGGCGAGGAGAAGAGGTGGTAGCCGAGGAAGTTGTGGAGTTTCGCTATGAAGACGGCGTTCTACGGCTGAAGAAGTTTTTTGCCGAGGAGATCGTGCTGGAAAACGTGAAACGATTCGTATGGCGTGAAAAAGACGACACCTTACACATTCTCACTTGACTCTGCAGAGTTAGCAGCTTTCCGAAGAGTGGCTAGCACCGCGGGCAAATCCCGGGGCTGGCGGGCAAAAAGTCCACAAGGCGGGGTGATGAGGTCGCCGCCCTGGAAGTCCTTCACTTGTTGGGGCTGAGTGATACCCCAGGCGATCTTTTTCCCTAAACGCGGATAGTATTTGGTGATGTCGTAACGGGAGGCGTCGAAGCTGATGATTGCCAAAAGATCAGAGCGGAAAAGCAGGTCCCATTGCATGTTCCCACACACATGCACTCCCGGGATCACTGGAAAATCTTGAAATATTGGGCGCCAGAGCTCTTCGTAATCAAACCCGGCTTGTCCTAAGGCGGGTTCGTCCAAAAACAGGATGACTTCCTCGGCATGGAGTCCGGTCAGGATCAGCTCCACGTGGCGATAGACCCGAAGCACAGCCTCATCAGCTTCGTACCCGGAGAGGATGAGGGTGGCCGGCCCCACTACTTGGACCTTCACCGTCTCAAACCGGTGTTTTTTGAATTCCTCAAGAGTGCTGAGTTTTCCTGGCTCCTTGATGTAAGAGAGCATCCCGTCCCCCAAATGGGGAAGCTCCGGCAAAAACGGGATGTCGTGAAGCAGGCTATAGGCCACAGCTTCTTTCGGATCCCGCAGGGGTAGGGACCCGATTTGTGTGATCTTCTTCCTTTCTTGTTCGTAGCGAAACATGCCGCGTCCCTCTAAAAAGCGTACACTTTTTTAAGCGGTGGTGAAGGTCTCTGGGGTTATTTTGGCGGGCGGAA
>CALKCH010000047.1 GCA_938083225.1 Candidatus Bipolaricaulota bacterium | reverse complement strand
AAGATGGCTAAACCCTCCAAAGGGAGAGGTGCACCCCGCTCGAGGATCTTCTTGTGCGCCTCGTCGCGAGCGGTGACGAGGAGGCCGCTCAGGTAAAACACATCGCCTGCCCGCAGGGCCCGCGCCTCCTTATCCGAAATCGGCGTTGTTAGCACCCTCTCCATGGCTCCTCCTCATTGGGACACGGTGATGGAGCGGTCGGGGCCGATACGCACGGTGGCTCGCCGGTGGGCCCAGCATTGCACGGCAATTCCTACCGGAAGCGAAGCCGGGTGCCGGTGAGCGTACTCCACGTGCACAGCCAAAACCGTGGTCTTCCCGCCCAGGCCCATAGGCCCCACACCCGAAGCGTTGATGAGCTCCTCCAGCTCCTCTTCCAGGGCGGCCACCTCCGGCTCGGGATGGCGTTGGCGAAGGGGCCGAAGGAGCGCGAGCTTCCCCAGTTTCAAGGCGAGATCCGCTCCGCCGCCAATCCCCACTCCGACGATGGTGGGCGGACAAGGAAGGCCTCCCGCGGCCACCACGTGCTCCACCACCGCCTCTTTCACGCCCCGCAGGCCCACGCCTGGGGAAAGCATCTTCAAGGCTGAGCAGTTCTCCGAGCCCCCGCCTTTGGGAAGGACATGGATCTCCACAGAGTCTCCAGGCATGGGTTCCCAACTGATCACCGGAACATAGCGGCCCGTGTTGTCGCCCGGGTTCTTCCCCGTGAAGGGGTGCACGGTGTTGGGCCGCAGGGGCACCTCGCGCGTGGCCCGGCGCACCGCCTCAGGGATGGCCTGGCTGAGCTCCTTCAAGTGCGGAAAGTCCCAGCCAAAGCGCACAAAAAAGCTTGGCGTGCCCGTATCCTGACAAATCGGAACTTTCCCGACCTTGGCCATCTCCACGTTCTTCAATATGGCCTCAAGCTGCACCCGGGCCGGACCTTCCTCGCGGTCCCGCGCCTTCTCCAAAGCCTGCACCACTTCTTGGGGAAGAACCGTGGCGGCCTGGGCCATAGCCTCCGCCAACGCTTCCACTAAGCCCATCACCCACCTCCGATCTCCCGCGCTTTGGTCTGATAAAGCTCCAGATACGTCGGTTTTTCGAGGTCCACAAACTTCCCCACCAAGAAGGGCTTGCCCGGGAGGATATCCGCATCCTTGGGATCGGCGCCGTGGCGGATGACCATGTGCTCGCGGTAGTATTTAAGTTCGTCCAGGGCTTCACCCATGCGATTGCGTCGGCCATAGTTGGTGGGGCAAGGCGAGAGGATCTCCACGAAGGTGAATCCCTTGTGGGAGAGAGCCTCCACAAAAGCCTTCTGCAGCCGGCGGCCGTCGAGCGTGGTCCAGCGGGCCACGTAGGTGGCCCCTGCCGAAGCCGCCAGGTGCACGAGATTAAAGGGATGCTCGAAGTTTCCAAACGGGCTAGTGGTGGTGAGGGCACCGACGGGCGTGGTCGGCCCCAGCTGCCCCCCGGTCATGCCGTAGTTGAGGTTGTTCACGCAAATCACGGTGATGTCCATGTTGCGTCGGGCGGCATGGATGAAGTGATTCCCGCCGATGGCGAAAAGGTCGCCATCGCCGGAGAACACAATCACATGAAGGTCGGGCTTGGCGAGCTTTAGCCCTGTGGCAAAGGGGATAGGGCGACCGTGGGTGGTGTGGTACGTGTCGAGCTTGAGGTACCCGGCCACCCGGCCTGTACAACCGATCCCGGAAACCACCGCTATGGAATCCGGATCCCAACCAAGTTCGTCGAGCGCATAAAGAAAAGCGGACAAGGCTGTGCCCAATCCGCAGCCCGAGCACCAGATGTGGGGAAGCCGGTCCGTCCGAAGCCACCTCTCCAAAGGGTGGCGTACCCCCGGCACAAACTCCGGCTCAGCCCTTGCGACCTTCACCGGCATTGCCGATACACCTCCTCGATCCCCTGGAAGACCTCCTCGGGGGTATGGATGCGGCCTCCGGCGTGGAAGACACCGTGCACAGGGACCCGGCCGCGCACGGCCCGCTCCACCTCCCGGCTCATCTGGCCCAAGTTCAATTCCACCACCACGATCCCTTTCACCCGCCGGGCCAATTGGAAGAGGGCCTCGTCCGGGAAAGGCCAGGCTGTGATGAGACGGAAAAGGCCAGCTTTGATCCCAGCCTTGCGAGCAAGTTCAATCCCGCCCAAAGACACACGGGCAGAAATACCGTAGGAGACTACGGCGATCTCCGCGTCCGCAAGCCCAACCTCCTCGTAGAACGTGTACTCCTGGGGGAAAAGTCGGATTTTGTCCACGAGCCGGCGTACCAGGCGATCGTGGGCCTCCGGGGACATGTCGGGGTAGCCCCGCTCGTCGTGGGTGAGGCCGGTCACATGGACGCGATAGCCTTCGCCGGCGCAAGCCATGGGCGGAACGAGATCCGGATCGGGCGCAAAGGGCAAGAACTCCTCCGGCGGTACCTTGGGCCCTCGCCGCGAGGCCACCGGCACCTCCGGTGGGATCTCCACCCGCTCGTACATGTGCCCCACCACCTCGTCCGTCATGAGGAGCACCGGAACCCGGAAGCGCTCGGAAAGAGCGAACGCCCGCACGGTGAGATCGAACGCCTCTTGGGAGGAGGCGGGGCAGAGGGCGATGATCTCGTAATGGCCGTGGGAGCCCCAGCGGGCCTGCATCATGTCGCCTTGAGCTACGAGGGTGGGAAGGCCCGTGGAAGGTGCGCCTCGCTGTACATTCACGATCACGCAGGGCGTCTCCGTCATCACCGCCAGGCCCAGGTTCTCCATCATGAGGGAGAAACCCGGCCCGGAGGTAGCGGTCATAGCTTTCATGCCGCCCCAAGAGGCCCCTAGGACAGCAGCGATGGCGGCGATTTCGTCCTCCATTTGGATGAACATCCCGCCGATCTGGGGAAGCCGCCGGGCCAGCCGCTCGGCGATCTCCGACTGGGGCGTGATGGGATATGCCGCGAAGAACCGACAACCCGCGGCGATGGCCCCTTCGGCAATGGCCTCGTCCCCGTTCATGAAGTGCACGCCGCTCAGGACCGTTCTAGCTGACATCGCCCTTTCCCTCCTCTTCCACCCAGATGGCGAAGTCTGGGCAGATCCGCTCGCAGAAGCCACACAGAACACAAGCCTCAGGGTCCACCACCTCGGGCGGGTGGTAGCCTTTGTCGTTGAAGTGAGAAGCCTGGGCCAGAACTTTTTTGGGGCAGAACTCTACACAAAAGCCGCAGCCTTTGCAAAACTCCTCCAGCACGTAAATATAGCCTTTGGGTACCTTCCAAAGTTTGGCCGCTCGCTCTTGTAGCTCGCTCATAGGAGATCCATCACCCGGCTCAGCGTTTTTTGGCCGCGGTAGTCGGGCAGGAGCTTGGGAGCGCGCCGGATTTCCGGGATGCCCGCGCGACGCAGCTCCTCCACGAACCGCTCCACGTGACGGAGACTGAGAGAGCCTAGGCGAACTTTTCTTGCCCATTCTGCTGCGGCCATCCCCGCTTTCCTGCCAAACACGTTGTAGTCCAAAAGGGAATTGCCCATGAGCCGGTTTTTCCCGTGCACGCCGCCCTCCACTTCGCCCGCCGCAAACAGCCCAGGAATACCGGTCCAGCCCCACTCGTCGATCACCACCCCACCGTTTTGGTAGTGCAGGGTGGGATAGACGAGGATCGGCTCCTGGGTAGGGTCAATTCCAAAGCGGATGTACATGCGGTAAATGGAGGAAAGGGCCCGCTGGAACGTGCCTTTTCCGTGGAGGATGTCCACCATGGGGGTATCGAGCCACACCCCCACCATGCCGGTGGGCGTGACCACGCCCAGCCCTCGTCCGCCCTTCTCCGGCGGCAGGCACTCCCGAATGTATGCGGCGGACTCCACGTCCCGCGGCTCCAGGGGATGCACGAAGAGCTCGCCTTGGGCGTTCACGGGCTGGGCGCCCAGGCCCCGCACCTTCTCGGTGATGAGGAGGCCCACGATCTGCTCGGGGAAGGCCGCGCCGGTGGGGTGGTACTGGACGGCGTCCAGGTCCCGCAGTTTCGCGCCCACCCGATAGGCCAAGACCAGGCCGTCGGCGGTGGCGCCATAGTGGTTGGTGGTGGGGAAGCCCTGGATGTGCAGGCGGCCCCAGCCTCCAGTAGCGAGCACCGTGGCCTTGGCCCGCACGATCTTGTACTCCTCCGTCTCCAGGCTCCACACCACCGCGCCCGCCACCTGGCCGAACTCATCGGTGAGAAGCTCCACTGCCGGGTGGAATTCCAAGACGGGGATGCCCAAGTTGCGGGCCTCATCCCGCAGAACCCGCATGATCTCCAGGCCTGTGTAGTCCTTGCAGGAGTGCATGCGCTTTTTGGAGGTGCCCCCGCCGTGGATGGTGATCATCGTGCCATCGGGCTCCTTGTCGTACATGACCCCGAGCTCCTCGTGCCAGTGGATGATGAAGGGCGCGTCCTCCACCAGGGCCCGCACGAGTTTCGGATCGTTGGTGAAGTGCCCGCCGCCCATGACGTCGAGGAAATGGATCGCGGGAGAGTCGTGGGCTTTTGTGGCTGCCTGGATCCCGCCTTGGGCCATGATGGAGTTGGAATCGCCATGGCGGAGCTTGGTGACGATGAGGATGCGGTCCGCGGGGATGCCGGAATAGAAAGCCCACAGGGCGGCCACCGTCCCCGCACCGCCCCCACCGATCACCAACACGTCCACGTCGTAATCCACCTGGGAAAGATCGATCTTTTCCGGGTCTACCAAAGGATAAGCCTCCAGGAGATCGGCCACCTCGTGGGGCACGGGCTCTCCGTAGGAGGAGCCCACCCGCAGGGGGCGCTTGCCCTCGGGCTTGTAGTCCGGGTGATACCGCCGCAAAAGCTCCTCTTGTTCAGAAAGGGGCAGCCGCGGATAATTTGTGCCCAAGCGGGCCGGACGGGTCTCCTCCACCCGCCGAAGCGACTCCTGCATGTATTCGGGGTAGACGCTCATGGCTCCTCCTTACTCCGGCTCGATCTCCCGGGCCTTGTAGAGCTCTTTAAGCTCCTCTTGGGAAAGGCTCATCATGCGGTCCAGCTCGGCCTGGAATTTCCCTTCCCGCATTTCCTGGATGCGGTGGCGGAGGTGCTCCGCCTTGGGGGCCAAA
>CALKCH010000046.1 GCA_938083225.1 Candidatus Bipolaricaulota bacterium | reverse complement strand
AACATCAATCCCCGGCTTTTCGGGCTCTTGGTAAAGGTAGCCGAAGAGGAGAAAATTCCCTACCAGATTGAGCCAGCCCCCGCGGCCACAGGGACGGACGCCAACGCCATTCAGATCACACGGGCCGGAGTGGCCACCGCCCTCATTTCCATCCCCAACCGCTACATGCACTCTCCCTGTGAGATCGTCTCTTTCGCGGATCTTGAGAATGCCGCAAAGCTCATTGCTCACATGGTAGCCCGCCTTGAGGGCAATACGGATCTAATCCCTTGAGCTACAGGAGTTTGCGCAGCTCGCGGATTTTGTCGCGGTAGGCCGCAGCAAGCTCGAACTCCAAACGCTCCGCCGCGGCTTTCATCTCTCGCTCTAGTTTGCGAACTAGCTCCGCCAATTCCTCCCGCCCCAGTTTCTCCGGCTTTTTAGGAATGGACACGGGCTCCGCCCGACCACCCACAAGTTCGCCCACAATATCCTTGACCTCTTTCCTCACCGTTTCCGGGGTAATCCCGTGTTTCAGGTTGTATTCGATCTGGATGCGCCGGCGCCGGTTGGTCTCCTCCACCGCGTCCCGAATAGCCTCTGTGGCCTCGTCCGCGTAGAGGACCACTTTCCCCCGCACGTTGCGCGCGGCCCGGCCGATGGTCTGAATGAGGGAGGTCGACGAGCGCAGGAACCCCTCCTTGTCCGCGTCCAAAATGGCCACAAGGGAAACCTCCGGGAGATCCAAGCCCTCGCGGAGGAGGTTCACGCCCACCAGGATGTCGAATTTTCCGAGGCGCAAATCGCGCAGGATCTCCACGCGGTCAAGCGTTTCGATCTCCGAGTGGAGATAGCGGGCGCGGAACCCCAGCTCCACCAAGTAATCCGTGAGGTCCTCGGCCATCCTCTTGGTGAGGGTGGTGACCAGGGCCCGCTCGCCCCGCTCCGTGATCTTGCGCAGTTCGGAGACAAGGTGGTCGATCTGCCCACGCACGGGATGGACTTCCACCTCGGGGTCCACGAGACCGGTGGGCCGCACGATTTGCTCCACGACCTTTTGGGACACAGCGCGCTCGTAGGGGCCAGGGGTGGCAGACATGAAGAGGATCTGCTTCACCCGCGCTTCGAACTCCTCGAACGTGAGGGGGCGGTTGTCCAAGGCGGAAGGGAGACGGAATCCATACTCGACCAGGGTTTCCTTGCGAGAGCGGTCGCCGTGGTACATCCCGCGCAGCTGCGGAATGGTCTGGTGAGATTCGTCGATCACCACGAGGAAGTCCGGCGGGAAATAGTCGATCAGGGTCCAGGGCGGCTCTCCCGGCTTGCGGCCGTCGAGATGACGGGAATAGTTTTCGATGCCTGGGCAGTAGCCCATCTCCCGCAGCATCTCCAGATCAAAGCGGGTGCGCTGCTCCAGACGCTGTGCCTCCAGAAGCTTCCCCTGCGCGCGGAGCTCCTTCAAGCGCTCTTCCAGCTCGGCTTCGATGCTCTCGATCGCTCGCCGCAGCCGTTCCTCTGGCGTTACATAGTGGGTGGCTGGAGGGATCGTCACCCGTCTTCTCGCAGCCAGCGTGTCTCCCGTAAGGGGATCGATCATCGTGATACGCTCCACTTCGTCCCCAAACCACTCGATGCGATAGCCCACCTCCTCGGAGGCCGGGATGATCTCCAACACGTCGCCCCGGAGACGGAACGTGGCCCGCTCGAAGGCCAGCTCGTTGCGTCGGTACTGGAGGAGCACAAGCTGGCGCAGCACTCCGTCCAGGTCGTACTCCCGCCCAGCCTCCAGGGTGAGGGACATGGCGTAGTAGTCCTGAGGGGAGCCCAGGCCGTAGATGCAGGAAACCGAGGCCACGATGATCACATCCCGCCGCTCCAGCAGGCTTGCGGTGGCGGCATGGCGCAGCCGGTCGATTTCTTCGTTGATCTCCGCGTCCTTTTCGATGTAGGTGTCAGTTTCCGGCAGGTAGGCCTCAGGCTGGTAGTAATCGTAGTAGGAGACGAAGTAGTGCACAGCGTTGTCCGGGAAAAGCTCGCGAAACTCGCCGTAGAGCTGGGCGGTGAGGGTCTTGTTGTGGGCTATGACGAGGGTGGGCTTTTGCACGTTTTGGACCACGTGGGCGATAGTGAAGGTCTTGCCGGTGCCGGTGGCGCCGAGGAGGGTTTGGTAGCGCAGCCCGGCGAGGACCCCCTCCGTGAGCTCCGCGATGGCTTTGGGCTGGTCACCGCGGGGTTTCAGCTCCGTTTTCAGGCGAAAACGCTCGCCCACCTCTACCCTGGCCATAGCCTTTGATTTTACCCGCCGGCTTATACTCCCTGAGATGGCCGAATACCGCGTAGGCTGCTCGGGTTGGATTTACCCGCACTGGGCTGGTCTGTTCTACCCTGAGGATCTTCCTGAGCGGGATTGGTTTGAGTTCTACGCCAAAGTGTTCAACACCGTGGAGGTGAACGCCACGTTCTACCGTTTTCCCACGGAGAAGATGGTGCGTGCCTGGTCCAGGAAGGGGCCAGCCGGGTTCCTGTTCACCCTGAAGGCCTTTCGTGGGATCACACATCTCCGTAAATTCCAAGGAACTGAGGAATTGGTGCGCCGTTTTTACGCCATGGGGGAGATGCTTGGAGAAAAGTTAGGCGGCTTTTTGTTCCAGCTTCCTCCAAGCCTTCGGTACAACCGGGATCTTCTTTTGCGTATCCTGGACCAGCTTGAACCGCGTTTCGCCAACACCTTGGAGTTTCGCCACGAGAGCTGGTTTCAGGAGGATACGGAGAGGCTTCTGCGGGAAAGGGACGTGGCCATGTGTATTGTGAGCGCTCCCGGACTTCCGGAATACGTGGTCGCCACTGCCCCGCACGCCTTCGTACGCTTTCACGGAAAATCCACATGGTATGCGTATCACTACTCCCTAGGGGAACTTCGCCGCTGGGCCGAGCGGATCAAAACTCTTCCCGCTGCGCGGGTGTTCGTCTATTTCAACAACGACTGGAACGCCTGGGCTCCCGAAAACGCTTTGCAACTAGAACAGCTCCTTCTCGGCACGCCCTAGAGGTTTCATTCCGGCTCAGACGCATCGTCACCACTGCAGCGAGGTGGACCATATTCAAAAAGGGCGTGCTTTGGTAGGCAAAGTTCAGCGTGCGACACGGTATTTAGCCGAAACGACTTGATTTTTGCAAAGTATCCTTTGGAGGTGCACAGCCAAGATATCGGCGGCTTGGCTGAAGGGTTGAGCACAGGCGAAGCGCTGAGCGGCCTCGCCCATGGCCCTGAGGCGCGAGGGTTGGGCAAGGAGTTGTGCAAGCCCCTGATAGAACGCCATCGGATGAGGCTCCACCACCAGGCCGAATTCGCGCCGGACGAGATCCTGAGCAGAACGGTGGCGAGTGGTGAGCGCGGGAAGGCCGGCGGCCATGGCCTCCATGAGGGTGAGGCCGTAGCTTTCGTGGCGGGAGGGGAAAACGTAAAGGTCAGCCATTCGGAAAAACGCATGCTTGCGGGACCCGCCCACGTGGCCAGGGAATACAACCTCGGTTTGCCGGAGCTGCGCCGCTAGGCGGCACAGCTTCTGCAAATAAGTTTGCCCGTGCATGAAAGCAGCCTCACCGCAGATGAATAGGAGAAGCTCTTTTCGCTCACGCCTATCCCAAATTTTGAGGGCGCGAAGAAGAAGGTCCTGCCCTTTCTCCGGGGAAATGCGGGATAGCGTAAGGAGCACAGGGCGGCCAGAGGGCTCGTAGCGTTGGCGCAGCTCGGCCAAGGCCTCCTTTACTCCGGGTGGCTCAGGGTCCACCAAGGCGCCCCAGGGCACTACCAGCACATCCGCCGAGCTCCGCCAAGGGTAGGAGGCCCGTAAAACCTCGGCCATACCCGTGGAGGGTACAATAAGTAGATCGCAAAAGCGCGCACAGAGTTCCTGCTTTTGGAAGATGAGCTTGAGGACTGTGGGCGCAAGCGACGTCAGTCCTGAACGCGCAAGCATCCGCCAAGTCCGCGCAAGGGTTGGGGCGGAGACCCAGCTGCGCAGGTAGATCTGGGCTGTGTAATCCACGACATCCACGTGGAAGATGGCGGCCTGGCGATAACCCAAGCTCGCGATGGCCTGAAAATCCCCAGCCTCCGCGATGTCGTTGTGCAGGACCACTACCTCGCGAGGATTCACATCCTGGGCAAGCCGGGTCAAGAAATTGGTCACCTCTCGTTCGAAGGCTTTGGACATTTCCGCGTACCGGCGCACGGAGAAGTTGGTAAGAAGGTCGTCCTCGGCCACGGCCAGGCGGTGGTAAGTCACCCGGGGATGAGGGGGGAGAGGACCTGTGCCCAGGACAAGGAGCGCGAAGGGTCGGGGCTGGGCCCAATGGCGCACCAACGCGTGTCCCACCGTCGCGCCCCCGCCGATGGGCACCTTTTGGGAGTCATAACCCAGGTGCGCTCCAGCCAAAACGACCAGGGCCACGGCTTTCACCTTAGGGATCGTTCACCCCCTGGACCATCCGGATTTCATAGGAATTGGTGGTTTGGCAAGCCGGGCCTTCTGGCTTAGGCTTTTGGGCTACTTTCCTTATGCTCGAAGGAAGACCTGCGACAGGCACGGTGACCATTCGCCCGGGAACCCTGGAGGACATTCCGGTCCTTGTGGACCTCTTCATGAAAGCCTATCGGGGCCTCGAGGAGTACGGAGAGGAAAGCCCGGATGAGGCCCGGCACTACCTCAAGTGGCTACGGCGCACGTGCAAAGAAGGTTTTCTTGTGGCCGAGGCTGAGGGGAAGGTCGTGGGGTTCATTGCGGCCTGCTCGGACTGGAAGGATTGGGAACTCGGGCGAGTGTTGGAGATCCACGAGATCGCCGTGGCCCCGGCCTGGCAAGGGAAAGGGGTGGGCCGGGCGTTGCTGAAAGCGGTCTTTGCTCTCGGGCAGGCGTGCGGAATGACCTTGGCTGCCCTCTGGGTCGGGGAAAGGAACTACCGGGCGCGCAGTTGGTACGCGAAGCTTGGGTTCAGGGAGATCGGCCGGTGGGGCGAGTGGATGCGCATGATTTGCACTATACCTGTGGCCAAAGGCGAATGAGCGTGGCCAAAACCTCTGCCATGGTCTCGAGTTCCCAAAGTTTCACGGCCTCATGCCAGGTGTGAGCTACTGCCAGATCGCCTGCACCGAACACCGCGGTGGGCACCCCTTTGCGCACGATGTTCGCCGCGTCCGTCCAAGAGGGCATGCCCACAAACGAGGCCGAGTGGCCCAACGCAGTCTTGAATGCCTCGCCTAAGGCACGCACCACTTTCTCGTTCCTGTCAGTCTCCCAGGGTTCCCAGGCATCGGTGACAAAGATTCGTTCAGCCTCAACCATGGCTTCCTCTGTTTGGTGGATGACCTCCCGCGCGGATAGCCCGGGAGCGAATCCCAAGTCCATCTCCATGCGGCAATGTG
>CALKCH010000045.1 GCA_938083225.1 Candidatus Bipolaricaulota bacterium | reverse complement strand
GCCGCGACAACCCCTTCAGGCGAGACAATCGGCCACCACAGGGCCACTCCGCGACACGAAACGAAGCCCACCAAGACATCGACTGAAACTTTATAGCGAAAAAAACCGCGATCTTCTCGCCTTCAGGACGTTGGGTGTCCTCCATGTGTGGGAGGAGACTTTCATCCGACATCTCCGTCGCATCGGCGCCGCACTTCCCTGGAGCTTTCGGAAGTCATCCTTACCCTTTGCGCTGCCTGGGTCAGCCCGCGGGCGATTTCCTGGCCTCTCGCAGGGATTTACGGGGTTTTCGAGTCCCCTCAGAGCATCTCTCGCCTCACCCAAACTGGAGAAGCCCGAGGACCACGAGACTCTGCTGAAAAACTGCGCGGCAAATCCTCATGCAGACCAGACATAGCAGACAAGGCACTGTGACCGCTTGAGGCGGAAGACGCTTTGGGGGGATATCGCGTAGACGCTCTCCAAGAAGCATACGGTAACCTCCCGCACCCTACGGAGATACGAGATCCTCCAGAGGTCCTTACGAGTCGAGGTCTTTGGCTGTTATGGGGCCTTTTTCTCTTTCCTTTTGCCCTCCCAGTATAGCCCGCAGCAGACCGGATTCGCAACGCGCGGGTTTCTCCGAGCAAGTTCCCTTTAGGCGAGGTCGCGGGGGCCAAAGCCATGGGGCAAGAGTTCGGAAAGGCGGGCGGTGCACCAAGTTTTTCCTTTCCCATCGGCCATGATCACGAGGAGTTCCGGAGCAAATTCGTACAGCACTTGGCGGCAGGCGCCGCAAGGTGCGCACGGGCCTTGGCCGCAGGCCACCGCCAGGGCCACAAATTCCCGCGCCCCCTCCGACACCGCTTTGAACAGGGCCACCCGTTCCGCGCACACCGTGAGCCCATAAGAGGCGTTCTCCACGTTACAGCCCGAAAAGATCCTGCCGTCTTGAGAAAGGAGGGCTGCGCCCACGGCGAAGCCGGAATAAGGCGCGTAGGCCCGATCCCGCGCCTCCACTGCTTTCCGCACAAGTTCTGCTTCCACTTCCCGCGTGATCATAGGCTCACCTGGGCAGAGTCGCGCCCGGTTGATCCTGGTAAAGACCGCCCGCCTCCTTTTCGTCGTAGCCGCGGGCCGGCCGCTTCCCCCGGAAGAACACGACCTGAGCAATGCCCTGGCCCACGTGGAGACGGATGGGAAGGGGGGAGAGGTTGGCAAGCTCCAGGGTGAGTCGGCCCCGCCAGCGGGGCTCCAGGGGCGTCACGTTCACCAACAGCCCGCACCGGGCATAGCTGGACTTGCCCCAGCACACGCCCATCACATCGTCCGGCATCCAGAACGTCTCTACAGACTCTGCCAAGACTTGAGAATGTGGGGCGAGCTCGAATACCTCGTCCACTTCGATTTCGCGGAAGAGGTCTCGCGGGAAATTCACGGGGTCAAGCACGGCGTTCACCCCGCCCAATGGCACGAGGAACCTTCTTCCCAAGCGAATGTCATAGCCGAAAGAGCCAAGCCCATAGGAGGGTTTTCCCTCCTGGCAGGGCACGAACGGCGTGATCATGGGCCGCTCGCCCTGGCAGAGGGCGGCGATCTCACGGTCTGAAAGAAGGGAGTACCCCACCAGCATCTGTCGAACCTCGGTCATGCGCGGCCTTCCTTTCCCCATGGCTCGGCCAAAGGGCGCAGATCCGCAAAGCAACTCGGCGCGTGCGCGTAAAGGATCTCCCACATACGGCAGGCCACCTCCCGGATCTCCCATTGGGCCTCAGGACTCATCCGCAGCCGTAGGATATGACGCAGCTCCCGAAAGTTCGCCGTCAACACGAGCCTGGTTTCGATGCCCAGCGGGAGCACATATCGCGCATCCTCCTTGGGAATCCCCCGGGCCAAAAACGCCTCGTACAACTGCAGAGCCTGGTGGAGAAGCCTCTGGGCTTCCTGCCAGTCCTCCTCGGAATAGGAGGGCGGCCGAACGAGCTCGCCTTTCCGCACATCCACATAGCGCTGGGACTCCTGGATGAAGCTCGCCAGTCTGTGGCGGGTGAGTTGGTTCGCGCAAGCCCGGGAGATCCCGGAGATCTCAAACGTGGCGCTCGCGTGCTCCAACACGGACTCGTGCCCAAGGGCGATGAGTCTGCGCACGAGGCGGCGGTCATCTTCTAGGTCTTTTCCGGCGCTGCGGTGGCTCACCCGGGCGCACCGGGCAATATGACGCTCTGCCTCTGGGGTTATGAACACCAGTTCCACCTGCATTGGACCTCAGGGTGTTTGGCCTTCGACTTGGAGGCGCTCCAGCTCCCGGCGGCGGAGCTCGGCCCGCTTGATCTTGCCGCTTGGGGTCTTGGGAAGTTCCGTCACAAACTCGATTTCCCGCGGATACTTGTACGGGGCAGTGACCTGTTTCACGTGCTCTTGCAACTCCTTCACCAGCTCCTCGGAAGGCTGATAACCCCTGGCTAATACCACAAAAGCTTTGACGATCTGCCCTCGTGTGGGATGAGGTTTTCCGATTACTGCCGCTTCTACCACCGCCGGATGAGAAACCAACGCGTCTTCCACTTCGAACGGACCGATGCGATACCCGGAGGCCTTGATCACGTCGTCGGCTCGGCCCTCGAAGAAGAAATAGCCTTCTTCGTCTACGCGCACGAGATCGCCTGTGCGGTACCATTTCCCGGAAAACACAGCCCTTGTGAGTTCCGGATCGTTCCAATAACCGTCGAATACGCCTGGATTCCCCACAGGAATCGCAATTTCTCCTACTTCGCCTGGCCTTACGGGATTGCCTTCCTCGTCGATGGGGGTGGCGTTGGGGCCGGGCGTGGGCAAGCCCATGGAGCCCGGCTTCA
The DNA here is from genome assembly GCA_938083225.1 of Candidatus Bipolaricaulota bacterium. GTDB lineage: Bacteria > Bipolaricaulota > Bipolaricaulia > Bipolaricaulales > Bipolaricaulaceae > DTER01. Next base: position 8,672 of record CALKCH010000045.1, on the reverse strand, counting down.
CGGGAAGCCCAGGAGGGTTACACACCAAACACACGGACTCCGTTTGACCGTAACCATCGCGGATGGTCACGCCAAATACTTCCCGAAAGACCTCGATGGGCTCCACGTTGAGAGGCTCACCCGCGGAAAGAGCGTCGCGCAGTTTGAGCTTGTATCGGCCAAGATCCGGAACCTGGATCATCATGCGGTACTCGGTGGGCGTGGCGCAGAGCTTGGTGATGGGGTAGCGGGAGAGGAGTTCCAGATACTTCTCAGCGTCGAAACGGCCGTGGTAGATGAATTGAGTGGCGCCCACGTTGAGGCCCACGCCGATGGGCGACCAGTACCACTTGGCCCAACCGGGCGCGGTGGTGGCCCACATCATGTCTTGCGGCGAAAGTTCCCACCAGTAGCGGGCGGTGATCCGAAAGTGCCCATAGAGCCAGCGGTGGCGGTGCATTACGGGCTTGGGGTTCCCTGTGGTGCCGGAAGTGAAGTTGATGGTAATGGGATCGCTTATGGTGAGGGGTACAGGCGGAGCCTCCGGAGCCTTCTCGATCTCCTCCTCAAAGGAGAGCCAACCCGGCCTCTTTCCCCCGATGAGAATGAAATGCTCTAGGGGGCACTGACCGCGCGTGGCCTCCACTTCTTCCGCTGCCGATACGTGGGCTACCACCACGCGGGCACCGGAAACTTCGGACCGGTAGATGATGTCTTTGGCACGCACCATGTCCACGCAGGGCACGGCCACCGCGCCGGCCTTGAACGTGCCGATCTGGGCAATGAAAGCTTCGGGCAGTCTGGGGAAAATGTGGAGAACCGGCTCACCTTTCTTCACCCCCAGCCGCATGAGAACGGCAGCAAAACGCGAGGAAAGCTGGGAAAGCTGGCGCCAAGTAAGGGTACGGCGCTCTCCGGTCTCTGCCTCCCACAAGACACAGGGTTTGTCCCCCTTTTCTTGGGCGTGCCTCTCCACTCTAGCCACAATGGTATAAGTCTCGGGAATATCCCACCGAAAACTCCTGCGCTCTTCCTCGTACTGTTCCCGGGTGTATGGCATGTATCCCCCTTTGCCTAAGAAATTCTGTCCGGTTAGTGTTATAGCATGGTTGCGCTAGGCTTGGCAAGAGGCGAGGCTCAGGCGGTGGTAGTCCTTCCTCAGCCTGTGGGGAAACGCGTAATGGCCAGAGCTGTGGCCAAGCTTCCCCAGGTGGTACAGGCGCAAAAAGAGGGGCTGATCGTGGTGGGACTGGGCACCACCAATGCCTACGTGCTCGAGGAGCTCCTTGGCCGCCCCTTGCCCAAAGAAAAATATTGTGCCGGCTATGTGGAAGAAGAGCTCGGGGTTTTGTCCCAGGAAGACCGGGAGAACATGGTGGTTTTGGATCGCGGAGCTCCTAAGACGCTCAGCTGGCCAGAGATCCTAAACCGCCTGGGTCCTGGAGATGTGGTCATCAAGGGCGGAAACGCATTGGATCCGGAGGGCGCGGTGGGAGTGTTCGTGGCCGGGGAAGACGGGGGAACCGTGGGTAAGTTCTACGCGGCAGCTTTGGCCCGCGGTGTGGAAGTCGTGATCCCCATCTCCCGGGCGAAGTCTGTGCACGCCTCGGTATCTAGACTTTGCCAGAGATTGGGAAAAGGTCGGCTGGCCTGGGCCAGCGGCGTCAAAGTAGGTCTTTTTCCCATTCAAGGAACAGTGATCACCGAGACGGAGGCCATACAAATTTTGTACGGAGTGAACGCGGAGCATGTGGCTTCTGGCGGGGTGGGCCGCGGCCAGGGAGCCGTGGTGCTCCTCCTCTGGGGGGAGTGCGAGCCCGTGGCCTGGGCCTTCCGGGAACTTTCCGAGCTGGCCCGCGCCGAGCCGGAACCTCCCTGGAGGAGAGGATGATCGATTTTTTGTGGGGAAAAGTGGTGGAAGTGCGGGGAGAGAAGGTCGTGCTTCTCGTGGGTGGGGTGGCTTTCGCTCTGAACGTTCCCGACCGAACAAGTGCCTCTTTGTCCCCGGAACAAGAGGTCAAGCTCTACACCCACCTCGTTTTTGCGGAGGACGAATTTTCTCTCTACGGTTTTGCTGTGCCCGAGGAACGGGAGATGTTTGTGACCTTGCTTTCTGTGCCGCAGGTGGGGCCCAGGCTGGCGTTCAAACTCGTTTCGGCTTTGCCTCCAGGAGATTTTGTGGCCGCCATTCGCCGCGGGGATCTCTCCGCTTTGGATGGGGTGAAGGGCATCGGGCGGCGCACCGCGCAGCGTGTGCTCTTGGAGCTTTCGGGCCGGGTGGGAGAGTGGGCTTCGGCTGAAACACCTCCTGCCACAGAGACGGAAAAAATCGTGCTCCAGGCCTTGACTTCCAAAGCGCTGGGATTCAAGGCCGAGGAAGCCCGGCGTGCCCTAGAGATAGTCCGGAAGGAACATCCCGAGGCTTCGGTGGAAGAGATGCTGCGGTGGGCCTTGACCATCCTGGCAGGTCGGGAATGAAGGTCGTGGGTTTGGATATTGGCGAGCGGAGAGTGGGGATTGCCCACACGGACGAAACCGGGGTCCTGGCTGTGCCCGCCCAAGTGTATCGGCGCCGCTGTTTTCCTGAAGATATCGACTTTCTCGCCCAGTGCTTACGCCAAGAGAGAGCCGAAGCCATCGTGGTAGGTCTTCCCCTGAACATGGACGGAACCGAAGGGGCACAGGCCCGCAAAGCGCGGGAATTCGCAGAGGCTCTGGCCAAAGTCACGGGACTCCCCCTGTTCTTTGTGGATGAGCGCTGGACCACGAAAGAAGTGGAGCGGGCCATGCGTGAAGCCGGAGAAAGCCCTAGCCGTCGCAAGGAGAAGGTGGACGCGCTTTCAGCCGTGCTCATTCTCCAGGCGTGGCTGGACGGACAAAGTCGGGTATAAACGTAGCGAGGAGGTGGTGCAGTGCAGGAGTTCACCTTCTATTTGGGAAACAGGCCCGGAGCTTTGTTGGAGATTGCTTCCGCTTTGGCGGAAGAAAAAGTGAACATCGAGGCAGTAGCGGCTCTCACCGTTTTGGACGAAGCCGTGGTGGCCATGATTACCGACGCGCCGGACCGCACCCGCAAGATCCTGAAGAGGTTGGACGTAGATTTTGAGGAGCGGGAGGCGCTTTCTCTTAGCCTTCCCCATCAGCCTGGGCAGCTGGCCACCGTTTTGGATCGCCTGGCCCGCGAGGGCATTAACGTCCTTTCCTGCTACTTCGCAGTGGAAAAGAACTTGTTGATCTTCACCGTGGATGACTTGGCTCGGGCCAAAGCTGTTTTCCGGCTGTAAAGCGAATGGGAAGCGCGTGGCTTCGGTTCTACGCAGAGCTCAACGATTTTTTGTCTCCGGAATTCCGAGGCCGCCCCTTCGTGTATGAGTACGTGGGGCAACCTACGGTGAAAGATGTCATCGAAGCCCTGGGGGTCCCTCACGTGGAGGTGGAGCTCATCATCGTGGACGGCGAATCCGTGGACTTCTCCTACCGCCTGCAGGACGGCGATCGGGTCGCCGTGTACCCGATGTTCGAGAGCCTGGATGTGAGCCCTGTGCTGAAAGTGCGCGCAGAGCCTTTGCGCAGGATCGCCTTTGCCGTTGACGCCCACCTGGGGAAGCTTGCCCGCCTCCTTCGCCTTCTGGGATTCGATACTGTCCACCGGCCGGACATCTCCGATGCGGAACTGGTGGCCTTGGCCAAGGAGGGGCGGATCCTGCTCACCCGGGATCGGGAGCTCCTCAAGCACCGCGCGGTGACGCACGGCTATTGGGTGCGCTCCACTAAAGCTTTGGAGCAGGCGCAGGAGGTGGTGCGCCGGTTCGACCTGGCGGGGAGGTTCGCGCCTTTCACCCGCTGTTTGCGCTGCAACGGCCTTTTGCGCCGACTCCCGCCGGAGGAGGGAAAGCGCAGGGCCCCGCCCAAGGTGCGGATCTGGTGCACGGAATACTTTGAGTGCAGCTCCTGTGGGCGCCTGTTTTGGCCGGGCACGCATTACCCCAAGCTGGCCACCTGGGTCCGCATGCTCCGGGAGCCTTAGCCCACCAGGTCCAGGAGGCGTTTTCCGCGCGTTTCGTAGGGGAGGGCCAGCGCGGCCAGCCCACAGGCGACGAAGGCGAGGGCGAACACGGTCAAGGCCAAGGGCAACGAGGTGGCCAGGAGCAGCCCGCCCAAGAGAGGAGCGAGCAGGCCGGCCACGCGCGTCATGGCGCTGGCGGCACCCATGCCCGTGGCCCGAAGCTGGGTGGGGTAGACCTCGGGCGTGTAGGCGTACAGCGCACCCCACGAGCCCAGGACGAAGAAGGACATCCATACGGCCATCAGCACGAAGACCCAAGGGAGTTGGGTCGCCCCGAAAAGAACGGTGAAGACCCCGCTGGCCAAAAGGTACAGGCCCAACGCGGGCCTCCGGCCGAGCCGCTCCACGAAATACGCGGCAGAAAGGTAACCGGGGATCTGGGCCAAGGTGATGCCCACCATGTACCCGTAGGAACGAAGGAACTCCATCTGGCGCTCCACCAGGATCTGGGGTAACCAGGTGAACACTCCATAGTAGCCCAGGGAAATGCCGAACCAGATGAACCAAAGGAGGGCAGTGGTGCGGGCATAACGGGGGCCCCAGAGGGACCGTATCGATGCCCGGCGGCCGGGTGAGAGCACCAGCTCGGCTTGAGGGAAGTCTCGTGCGTTCTCCTTGGCGATTCGGGAAAGGATCTCTCGAGCTTGTTCCGCCTGGCCATGCACGAGCAGAAACCGTGGGGATTCAGGAACATAGCGGAGGACGTAATACGCCAGGATTCCCGGGAGGGCGGCGAGGGCGAAGAACGGCCGCCAGCCGAACTTGGGGACCACGGCCCAGGCTGCTCCCGCGGCGGCTAAAGCTCCCACGGCCCAGAACCCCTCCAGGAGGACCAAGTTGCGGCCGCGCCGATCCACAGGCAGGAACTCCGCGAACAGCGTGTAGTCCGCTGGAAGCGCTCCGCCCATGCCGAACCCGATGAGGACCCGCATGGCCAGCACCGTGGGGAAGTTGGGGGCCAGCGCGGAGAGCAAGGTGAACACGTTTTCCACGACGATCGTGGCGGCCAAAACGCGGCGGCGCCCAAAACGATCAGCGACGATCCCCCAAAACCAAGCGCCCACCAACATCCCCCAGAACGTGGCGGAGGCCAGAAGACCTGCCTGGATGGGAGAAAGCCCCCACTCCCGGCGGAGGGAAGGAAGAGCGAAGGAGACGACGAGCACATCCATGGCCACCGCGGCCCAGATCGCGCCGCAAAGGAGAAGGAGACGCCCCTGAAAAGGCCCAAAACCTATGTGCTCCAGGGCTTCATCGAGGGTGAGCTTCGCCTTCATCGTTCTCCCAGCGCAAACCCAAAAGATCGGGGCGGTGGCGCAGCGTCTTTTTCCAGGCCTCCTTTTCCCGGAAGCGGCGAATGCGCTCATGGTCGCCAGAGAGGAGGGCCTCCGGCACAGGGAGGCCCTGAAAGACGCGGGGCCGCGTGTACTGGGGGAAGCCCAAGCGTGGGCCAGCGTAAAAGGAGTCCGTGGCCACGGAGGCGTAGCGGCCCACTACGCCCGGAACCATGCGGGCCGTGGTCTCCACTACGATCGCTGCAGCCAATTCCCCCCCAGCCAGAACGAAGTCCCCAATGGAGAGCTCCAGGTCGCAAAAGGAGAGGACCCGCTCATCCACCCCTTCGTAGCGGCCGCAAAGAAGCAGAAGGGCTCGTTCCCGGGCGAAGCGCTTGGCCCATTCTTGATTGAAGAGCACCCCTTGCGCGGAAAGGAGGACCACATAGGGCTTGGTCCCGATTTCCCGGGCAATGGCCGCGACGGCCCGGGCGAAGGGCTCGGGCCGCATCACCATGCCCGCTCCACCCCCAAAGGGGCGATCATCCACAAGCCCCCGCGGATCCGGGGAGAAAACACGCAGGTCGTGGAGGTGCACCTCGATGAGCCCTTTTTCCTGGGCGCCCAGGAGAATGCCCTGGGAGAAAAAAGGGCGGAGCATGTCCGGAAAGAGGGTGACGATGTCGAACCTCATCGCCAGTCTGCGATGACCTCGCGGCCTATCTTTTTGCCGATGCGTTCTACTGCTAAAACCAAGGCTTCCTTATCCCGCTCCGTTAGGTTTTTGCGATCCACCTCGGCCGCGTGAAAAAAAAGGAAATCTACACTACCCACGCGGAGGTGCTCCACATTGGCTTCCCCTGGGCGAGTGACGATGGCCCTAAGCAGATACCGGCTGAGTTCCAGGATCACTGGGTTTAGAGAACCTCCGGGCGTGCCAGAGCTTCATCACCCCAGCCCGCGAAAGCAGATGCCGCGCGGCCTCGGTGGGCTGAGCCCCCCGCTCTAACCAGCCCAGCGCCCGCTCCACATCCACCGTGAGGTCATCCGCTTCTTGGAGGGGGTGATAGTGCCCGATGACCTCGATCACCGCTCCGTCGCGCTTCTTCCCCTCTTCCACCACCACAATGCGGTAGTGGGGTTCTTTCCTTTTCCCCACCCGCATGAGACGTATCTTTACGGCCATATCATCACCTCGAAAACGGGAATTTACCTCCCGGGATTTTTCCACGTTTTAATCCCTTGAGGAGTTTCTTTGCCTGCTCGTACTCGGCTAGGAGCCGATTCACATCCTGTACGGTTGTGCCCGAGCCGCGGGCAATTCGCCGCTTGCGGCTAGCCCCGATTATATGAGGATTGCGTCTCTCCTCAACTGTCATGGATTGAATGATAGCCTTCATCTTTTCGAATTCCTGTTCCACCTCCTCTTCCTCCGGGCGGGCCCTCCCGGGCAGGCGGGCGAGGAGCTGGCCCAACGGGCCGGCGTGCCGCACCGCCTCCAGCTGTCCCAAGAAATCCTCCAAGGTGAACGCCTCCTCGCGCAGAATTTTTTCGGCCCGGGCGGAGACCCCTGCCTCTTGCAGCTTTTCCGCCAGCCCCGAAAGGTCTCCCAAACCCAGGATGCGGTCGGCCATGCGGCCGGGATCGAATGGCTCCAGGTCCTCGGGCCGCTCGCCCACGCCCACAAACAAGATGGGCAAGCGCAACCGGGAGGGCAGGGAAAGCGCAGCCCCGCCGCGCGCATCACCATCGAGCTTGGTGAGCACAAGGCCTGTAAGGCCAAGGGGCAAAAATGCTTGCCCCATGCGAATGGCTTCCTGGCCCACCAGTGCATCTAAGACCAACAGGGTATCGCTCGGCGGCACCAGGCGGAAAAGGTCGGGCAAGAACGAGGGAGGCGGCATCCCGGGCGGAGTCCCCGGGGTGTCCAAAATAGCTACATCGAGGAGACTCTTTTTGGCCTGAGCCAGGATTTGGGGAACTTGGGCCAGGGGATCGCGATCGGCGGGGAAGCAGGGGATACCAAGCTTTTGGGCTAGAGTTTGGAGCTGCTCTCCGGCGGCTGGGCGCTCGGGATCAGCGGAAATCACAAAGGGGGTTCTGCCCCGTTTGCCCAGGTAGTACGCGATTTTCCCGGCGGTGGTGGTTTTTCCTCCCCCAGCGGGGCCCACCAGGACCACCAGCGCCGGCCGCCCCGAAAGTTTCAGCTTCTTGGCCTCCTTACCCATGACGCTGGTCATTTCCTGCCGCACGATGGCCAAAAGCTGTTGGGCTGGGGAGAGAGATTCCACGAGCTTTTCGCCCACAGCTCGCGCTCGCACCCGCTCCAAGAGCTCCCGCGCGACCTCAGGGTGCACGTCAGCCCCGAGCAACACTTCCCGGATTTCCCTTAGACCTTGATCCACGTCGGCCTGGGTGAGGAGGCCCTTGCCCCTTAGGCGCTGGAAAACTTGGGCCAGACGATCCGTTAGAGACTCGAACACAAAAGCATTCTACTGGCCAGACTTGATCTGCTCAAGGAAGTCCGTGAACAAGAACACCCGGGCAAATTGAGGATGGCTGATCACTGCGAGGAGGAAGTCCCTGTTCGTTTGTACTCCGCGGATTTGGAACCGGCGAAGAGCAGAATACAGGCGAGTGCGGGCTTCCTCGCGGTTCTCACCGTAGGCGATGATTTTGGCCAGGAGAGGGTCGTAGTAGGGCAGAACAGGCATGCCTTGGTAGATGTGGGTATCCACGCGCACGCCCATGCCCCCGGGCAGGGATTGGATCCGCACCCGGCCAGTGGAGGGCATGAAGTCCCGGGTCGGATCCTCCGCGTTGATGCGGCACTCTATGGCATGCCCGAAGAGCTCGATTTGACTTTGGTGATATCCAAGGGGCTTGCCTTGGGCTATGCGCAATTGCTCCCGAATGAGGTCGCGGCCCACTAACATCTCGGAGACTGGATGCTCCACCTGAATGCGGGCGTTGACCTCGATGAAGTAGAAGTCCTCCCCGTCCACGAGGAACTCCACGGTGCCAGCGCCCACGTAGCCGATGTGCTCGGCCAGGCGCACGGCCGCTTGGGCAATGCGCTCCCGCAATTTTGGAGAGAGGGCCGGCGCAGGCGCCTCCTCCACCAGCTTTTGATGACGGCGCTGCACCGTGCAATCGCGGGTTCCCCAGTGCACCACGTTCCCAAAACGATCCGCCAGGATTTGGACCTCGATGTGGCGAGGGCTGGGTATGTAGCGCTCCAAGTACACGCGGCCGTCAGAGAACGCGAGCTCTGCCTCTCTTTGGGCCTGGTGGAACATGGCCCCGAGCTCTGCAGGCGAGCGGAGGAGGCGGATGCCTCGGCCGCCTCCGCC
>CALKCH010000044.1 GCA_938083225.1 Candidatus Bipolaricaulota bacterium | reverse complement strand
TTTTTTGGATGCCCGCTGTCCTCGCCACTTCCAGCACGTTGTATAGACCCTCCATATTCACTCGCCAAGCCAGCTGCGGATTTTGTTCGCCGCTGGCCGAGAGGATCGCGGCCAGGTGGTAAATTTCCGTGATCCTATGCTCGCGCACAGTTTTTTCCAGCAGTGTACGGTCCGTCACATCCACAGTGATGAAGGGCCCTGTCTCCGCGAGACGGGGGTGTGGGGACTTCTTATGGCCAGCAGCGATCACATTTTCTTGGCCATATCTTTCCCGCAGGACTAAGGTCAGTTCGGATCCGATTTGCCCTGTTGCTCCTGTGACCAAAATTTTCGTCATAACGTCACCTTTTCTCATTCTAGCCCAGGCCTTTTGCAAAGACAAACGCCAAAGGTTGCTCAAAATCGTGTTCCTGGTTACTCTTCCGCTTCGAGGAGGAACAATGGGCAAGTACGATTTCATCGTGGCGGAGCTGGAGGCCCTCAAGTCTCAGGGCATGTACAACATCATCCGCACCATCGAGGGCCCGGTGGGTGCTTGGACCGTAGTCGACGGGAAACGCGTTCTCAACATGTGTTCTAATAACTACCTTGGGTTTGCTAACGACCCGGAGCTGAAGGCCGCGGCCATCCGGGCCATCGAGGCGTACGGGGTGGGGCCGGCCGCGGTGCGCTCCATCGCCGGCACCATGTCCCTGCACCGCGAGCTGGAGCAGAAGCTCGCGGAGTTTAAAGGCTGTGAGGACGCTGTGACCTTCCAGTCCGGTTTCTGTGCGAACCTCGCCACCATCCCCCTTATCGCTGGCCCCGGTGCCGTAATCTTCACCGACGAGCTCAATCACGCCTCCATTATCGACGGCTGCCGCCTCACCAAGGCCGAACGAGTCATCTATCCGCACCGCGATGTTCAGGCGCTGGCTAAAGCCTTAGAGGAAAAGAAGAGTGCGCCGGTGAAGCTCATCGTCACGGATGGTGTTTTCTCCATGGACGGAGACCTTGCTCCTCTTCGGGAAATCGTGGAAGTAGCCGAAAAGTTTGAGGCCCTCATCATGGTGGATGACGCCCATGGAGAAGGGGTTCTCGGATCCCACGGGCGCGGCATCGTTGATCATTTTGGGGTACATGGCCGGGTGGACATCGAGGTGGGCACCCTTTCCAAAGCGTTTGGGGTGATGGGCGGCTACGTGGCCGGAAAGCGGGAGATCGTGGAATTCCTGCGCCAACGGGGCCGGCCGTTCCTCTTCTCCAGTGCCGCCACCCCTGCCGATGTTGCTGCCTGCATCGCTGCTGTGGACATCCTCATGCGCTCCGCCGACCGCGTGAAAAAGCTCTGGGAAAACACGCGCTATTTCAAGAGCAAAATGGTGGAGCTCGGGTTCGATGTGGGCCAATCCCAAACCCCCATCACGCCAGTGATGCTCGGTGAAGCCCAAACTGCGTGGGACTTCTCCAAGATGCTCTTCGCTGAAGGTGTGTTCGCCCAGGCCATCACCTATCCTACGGTGCCAAAGGGGAAAGCCCGTATCCGCGTGATGGTCTCTGCCATCCACACGAAAGAAGACTTGGATTTCGCCCTCGGTGCCTTCGCCAAAGTGGGTCGTAAACTCGGGGGGATTTAAAGGCCTAACTCCCGGGCAATTCCTTTCATCGCCGTAAGCACAAGCTCCACAAATGTGGAGAGGTCAAGCCCTAGTTTCTCACCCAGGGCGATGTCCTCCCGCGAGGCGGAGCGCGCGAAGCTCTTCTCCTTGTAGCGATGGAGGACGTTTTGGGAGTTCAAGCCGGCGAGGCGTTCAGGATGGACGAGGGCGGCGGCCACAATGAGCCCGGTCAAGGGGTCCACGGCGGTGAGGCCGATCTCCAAGGGTCTTTCGGGCTCTTTGTGCCCCGCGTGGGCCAAAATGGCCTGCAGCACTCCTTCATCCGTGAATCCCCTGGCCCGAAGCATCTCCACGGTTCGCTTGCCATGCAGATCCGGCCTTTCCTTCGTCTCCTCGTAGTCCAGGTCGTGGAGGAGCCCAGCTAAAGCCCAGCGCTCCGTGTCCTCCCCAAAATGTGTGGCCAGGGCCCGCATGCCCGCTTCCACAGCCAGCATGTGCTTCACCAGGTTTTTGGTCCGCACGTTTTCCTCAACCAGCTTCAGCGCTTCCTCTCTGGTCATGCTCCCCCCTCACTTTCTCTTGCCCGAATGGGCAAAGTCTGAGAACCGGGCACTCCCTGCACCGCGGATTTTTGGGGCGGCAGAGTGTCCGGCCAAGGCGGATCAAGTTCAAATGCAATTCATAAGCTCTTCCCTCGGGGATGAGCGGAGCCAAAGCGCGATGGGGATCTCCTTTCCCGTTCCAAAGGCCAAGGCGCTGGGAAACCCGCTTTATATGGGTGTCCACTGGGAAACGATGGTAGCCAAAGGCAAAAAGTAACACGATGTACGCCGTCTTCTTTCCCACCCCCGGGAGAGACAGAACCCATTTCTCTGCTTCCACGGGTTCCATTTGGGCCAGAAAAGACAGGGAAAACGCACCGCGTTCGGCTCTAATGCGGCGAAGGATCTCCTGGATCCGGTGGGCTCGTTCCCGCTGAAGACCGGCGGGCTGGATGGCCTCCGCCACCTCTCCTTCCGGCGCCTCCGCCACTTCCTCCCAGCTCGGAAACTTCCGGCGCAGGGCCTCGAACGCCGCGTCTCGATTACGATCAGTAGTGTTCTGGGAAAGGATGGTCCGAATGAGAAGGTCCAGAGGATCCTTAGTTTGCGGCGCTGGCGGGTCGCCGAAGGCTGCCCGAAGCTGGCGATCTAACTCGCGCACGAGACCCTTTGACGTCACAAAAGGACAAGGATAGGAAAGAGGTGGGCCGTGGACAAGGTGTTGCGAGAGAAACTCTTGGAGATCGGCAGGGCTGTGCTCGCGGAAATGGCTCCTGAACGGTGCCTGCGGCGCGAGCTGGCCCGGGAGGGGAATGTTTTACGGGCCGGGCCGGTGTGTTTCGATCTTTCTCGGTTCCGACGCGCGGCAGTCGTAGGGTTTGGCAAGGCCGCGGCTGGCATGGCCCAAGCCTTGGAGGAAATGCTCGGAGATCTTGTCAGCGAGGGACTTGTGATCACAGCACCAGGTCAAACGCATGTTCTCAAGAGGATCGGGGTGCGCGAGGCCAGCCATCCTGTGCCAGACGAACGCACCCTCCTCGCTTCCCAGGAGCTTCTGGAGCTCACGCGCACTTTGAGCCCCCAGGATCTCCTGATCGTGCTCGTTTCCGGAGGGGGTTCGGCGCTGTTCGAGCTCCCCCCTCCTCCCCTCAGTTTGGCCGATATCCAACACGTAACGGAACTCCTTTGGAAAAGCGGGGCCACGATCGTGGAGATGAACGTGGTGCGGAAGCATTTGTCTGCGGTGAAAGGGGGCGGGCTTTTGCGCCATACCACAGCCGGCGTGGTTTTGTCCCTGGTCCTTTCCGATGTTCCTGGCGACGATTTGTCCAGCGTGGCCTCCGGCCCCACCGCGGCCGATCCCTCCACTTTTGCCCAGGCCCGGGCCATCCTCGAACGTTATCATCTGTGGAGTTTGCTTCCGGAACGGGTGCGCGCGCATATCCTCAGAGGAGAACGTGGGGAGGAGGAAGAGACCGTAAAACCGGGTGATCATCTGCTCACAAAAGTGACCCACGTTCTTGTGGGCTCGGGTACGCAGGCTGCGGAAATGGCCAAAATACTAGGGGAAAAGGCTGGCTTTCAGGCGCAGATTCTCACCACGACCCTGCGGGGCGAAGCCAGGGAGGTGGGCCGGTTCCTCGCGGCCCTAGCGGAGGAAGAGGTGCGGCATGGTCGGCCCCTTTCCCCTCCGGCCCTGTTCGTTCTCGCCGGGGAAACAACGGTCACTGTTCGGGGCGAGGGGAAAGGCGGGCGAAACCAAGAGTTAGCCTTAGCTTTTGCCGTGGAAGCGGAGGGACGGGAGGGGACAGCGTTGCTGGCCCTGGCCACGGACGGCAAAGATGGGCCCACGGATGCAGCCGGAGCCCTGGTGGACGGGGAGACGGCGAGCCGAATAAGATGCCTCGGGCTTGACCCTGGCCGAGCCCTTGCCGAAAATGACGCTTATCCAACTCTTTTGGCCTCCGGCGATCTTCTGCGGCTTGGGCCCACAGGGACAAACGTGGCCGATTTAGTGCTTGTCGGGGTGGAAAGGAGGCGCAGTTGATCAAAGCCAAAAGCGGAGCAGTTTACGTGGTGAGACTTCAGGATGGGGAGGAACTTCCCGCAGCCCTGGGAGGGGTAGCCAACCCGGGAGCGGTGGTGTGCGGGGTGGGAATGCTGCGGGAGGTGGCTCTGGGCTACTGGGAAGCTGGTCAGTACCTGGAGGAACGGATTTCTGAGCCGGTCGAGCTCCTCTCGCTGCAGGGGAACGTCGGCGAAGGGCCACAAGGGGTGGTGGTGCACCTCCACGTGGTGGTGGGGAGGAAGGGCGGGGTGGCTCTGGGCGGACACCTCCTTTCTGCACGGGTGTACAACACGGCGGAGGTCGTGATGTTGGGTTTGCCCGGGGTGAAGCTCTGGCGGAAGCCGGAGCCCACGGGGCTTTTGGGTCTGTACCCGCAGGGGGTTGAGCCCCGCCCGGGTTCCGGCTAAAAAGAAAAGGGCGAAGGTGGCGGAACAGGCAGACGCGCTGGCCTTAGGAGCCAGTGCCGTTGAGGCGTGCGGGTTCGAGTCCCGCCCTTCGCACCAGTTGGCAAGGTCTTTCTCTCCGCTATAATTCCGTTAGGCAAGCGGGAATAGCTCAGCTGGTAGAGCGCCACCTTGCCGAGGTGGAGGTCGCGGGTTCGAATCCCGTTTCCCGCTCCAAAGTCTCCGCCGGGGTGGCGGAATCCGGTAGACGCAGGGGACTTAAAATCCCTTGAGCAAATTCTTGCTCGTGCGGGTTCGAGTCCCGCCCCCGGCACAAGCGGGGTGGAGCAGGCCGGAAGCTCGCCGGGCTCATAACCCGGAGGTCGTGGGTTCGAATCCCACCCCCGCAACCAGGCGGAGTAGCTCAATTGGTGAGAGCGCGCGGCCCATAACCGCGAGGTTCAGGGTTCGATTCCCTGCTCCGCCAGAGGGGATGTAGCTCAGCTGGGAGAGCGCCGCGTTCGCAACGCGGAGGTCGGCGGTTCAAATCCGCTCATCTCCACCAAAAAGCGGAGCCGAGGTGGCCCCGCTTCCTTTTCACGCCAGACCTAAAAGCTGGTCGATCCGCTCGCGGTCGAATCCGACCACGATCTCTCCATCGATCTCCACCACCGGGACCCCGGTCTGCCCCGATTTCCGGATCATCTCCATGGCGGCGTTGTAGTCTGTGGAAACGTCGATCTCGGTGTAGGGGATTCCGCGGGCCTGTAGGTAACGCTTGACCATCTGGCACCACGGGCAGGTGGGCGTGGTGTACACGGTGACCTCATGCTCTTGTGGCATCATTTTCCCTCCTTTTTCAGAGCGGCCAGGACTTTTGGGCGCAAGATCTTGGCCAGCTCTGGGCTCACCCGGAGGCAGCGCTGCCGCCCCCTCTTCTCCCGGGTAATCAGCCCAGCCTCCTCGAGGAGGCGCAAGTGGTAGGAAAGAGCCGGCGTGGAAAGACGCACGTGTTCCGCAAGCTCTCGACAATTCTGTCGCCCTCGGGCCAGGAGGTGGGCCACCACCGCCAGACGCTCCGGGTTGCCCAGGGCCGAGAAAACCTTAGCCCACTGCTCCAGATTCGCGCTCATAGACGCAAGTATACTGGGTTAGCCCGGGGTTGTCAAAGTTTCTAAAACTCTGGAAACTTTAAGGCAAGGAGGTCACATGGAGGTCAAAGTGGTCTGGCACGAGGGTCTTCGCTTCGTGGGACTTCCTCCGTCTGGACACGCTGTGCTCATGGACGGCGCAGAAAACGTGGGCGGTGAGGATTCTGCCCCCCGCCCCACTGAGCTTCTCCTTCTGGCGTTGGGTGGGTGCACCGGGATGGATGTGGTCTCGATTCTCCAGAAAATGCGAACGCCACCCAGAAAATTCTGGATTGAAATCCACGCCGAAAGGAACGAACAACACCCCAAGGCGATCAAACGGGTCCATCTAACCTATGTGGCCGAGGGTGTGCCCGAAGAGAACCTACGCCACGCCGCCGAACTCTCCCAGGAGCGCTATTGTTCTGTGGCCCACTCCCTTTCGGCCGAGATCTCTTTTTCCGTGCGGGCCTCACCCTAAAAGCTCAAGAAGCCTCTCCAGGTTCACGGTTTCCTCGGTCATTCGCGCCAAGAGGGCCAGGCGCTCCGGGTCGGGCGGGAAGGTTCGACCGAACAGACGGTCGGCGGTCTCGGCCACGGTGAACGTGTCCTGCGGGGCCACCGCTAAAGTTTTGCGTTGTTCCGCAGCGTGCACGGCGATGGCCCGGTCCGGGCGGATTCCGCCGGAGAGGATGAGGGCGCGCACCCGAGGGAACGAGAGGGCTGCCGCCTGGATGTCCGCGCGGTCGCCGGCGGTGATTACCACGAGCTGCCCAGGGATGCGGCGCAAATGCTGCAGGGCGGCCTCCGCGCCCATGGCTCCCACGAGAATCCGGTCCACCTCGCTCCGCAGATCCCCTTCCACCACGACTTCCGCTCCCAGGGCTTCCAGAACCTCTTGGATGCGCACCGCCTGCAGGCGCTGCTCGAAGGGAAGGACTCCCAGGACGGGAATCCCTTTTTCCTCCAGGAACGGTGCGGCGTAGGTTTGTACCTCGGAGAGCTCGGCTTCTGGAGAAACTTCGTTGAGGATAACGCCCAACACCGGTGTATCTCCGCCCACGATGCGCACCGCGGCCAGGACTGCGTCTACGGTAGGCTCGCCCCGGTACTTGGCCACAAGGAGCATGGGAGCCGAGAGCTTTGCGGCAATATGGGGATCGGAAAGGCTAGAGTGCAATCCTCGGCCCAGCCACTCCCGTCCTTCGAGCAGAAGGAAGTCCGCGGCTACCTGGGCGGCAGCCGTGATGCGCTCCCAGGCGTCCATGGGCGGACGCCAGGACCGCGGGGTCTCCCCAGAAAGCACGGGGATGAGCTCCTCTTCCCGCACGCCCAGAGCCTCGCTCAGGATCTCTCCGTCCGGGTCGGCCGGCCGACCAAACCGATAGGCTCGGGCCAGCCCCACCGGCTTCCGGTAGGCCACCTGAACTCCCTTGGCCCGCAATACCTGGACCAGCCCGAGAATCACCACAGTTTTTCCAGCTTTCTCTTCCACCCCCGCCACATAGACCTTTCTCATGCTCCCTCCTCGCTCACCGTCAGCCGCACATCCACCGCCACCACCCGTTCTGGATAACACAGGATAGGGTTCAAATCGAGTTCCAAAATCTCTGGATTGTCCACAGCCAGCTGCCCAACCCGCAAAATCAGGTCCACCAAGCTCGCCACGTCCACGGGGGGTTGGCCCCGCACTCCGTAGAGCCACTTCTTGCCCCGGATGAGACTCACCAGCTCCTCGGCTTCCGCTCGGGACAAGGGGGCTACGGCGAACGCCACATCTCGCAGAACTTCCACGTAGATTCCGCCCAGCCCGAACATGAGGAGGGGACCAAACGTGGGGTCCCGTACCATGCCTAGGATCACCTCTCGGCCGGGCGGCAGCATCTCCTGTACATATACTCCGTCGATCGTGGCCTCAGGAAAACGTCGGCGGAGCCCAGCCATAAGCTCCCAGGCCACGCGGTCCGCGTTCTCGGGCGGCACACCCAGGCGCACACCGCCAACCTCCGTCTTGTGGGTGAGCTCGGGGGAGAGGATTTTGATAGCTACAGGCTGACCGATCTCTTGGGCGATACGACCAGCCTCCTCTGCTGTTTTGGCCACCCTTCCCCGAGCACATGGTATGCCGTACGCCGTCAAAAGCTCCATTGTTTCCAAGCCCAGGCGGACTCTCCTTTTGCGGCGTGCCTCGCTCAAAATCTCGCGGGCTTTTCCTCGATCTGCGGGGAGTTCCTCGGCGGGGGATCTCGGGCGGTTGCGAATCCCTGTGTACTTGACGAGGGTAGCGACGGCGCGCACAGCCCGTGCTGGATCGAAGAACGAGGGGATGCCCGCGCTGCGCAGGATTTCCTCAGCCTCCTCTCCCAGCTCTCCGGCCATGAAACTTACGGCCATGGGCTTGCCTGCTTTTTCTTGGGCTGTACGTGCCACCCGGGCTAGGTCTGAGAACTTCAAGATGGGGTGAGGGGCGGACAGGGCCACGGCGAGGTCCACCCCAGGGTCGGCCAACACCAGTTCCAGCGCGGCCTGGTACTGCTCCAAGGTGGCGTGCCCTACCACGTCCACTGGGTTGTAAATGGCTGCTTCCTCAGGAACTGTCTGGGCCAGGGCTTGGAGCGTCTCCTCCCGGAGGCGCGCTACTTCCAGGCCTTCCCACTCCGCGGCGTCAGCGGCCATGACTCCTGCGCCGCCGGCATTGGTGACGATGCCAATCCGCCGGCCTTTGGGCAGAGGCTGATGGGAAAGGATGTAGGCGAAATCGAAGAGCTCCTCCACGGTACGCGCCCGGATGATCCCACACTGGCGGAAGGCCGCATCGTAGGCGTGGTCCGCGCCGGCCATGGTTCCTGTGTGGGAGGACACCGCCCGCGCGCCCGCTTCGGCTCGGCCAGCTTTGAGGATGACAATGGGTTTTGCTTGGGTGATCTCCCGGGCGATGGTCATGAACCTGGCCCCGTCTCGGATACCCTCGAGATAACCTACGATTGCCTTGGTTTCCGGATCGTTGGCGAAGGCCCACAGGAAATCACACTCGTCGAGGACTGCTTTGTTGCCCAAGGAAACGAAGTGGGAAAAGCCAAGTTTTTCTTTCCAAGCCCAGTCCAAAACGGATGTGCAAAACGCTCCAGACTGGGACATAAAAGCGATCGAGCCGGGCAGAGCACCTCGCGGGGCAAACGTGGCGTTCAGGCCAACCCGGGTGGAGATGAGTCCCAGGACATTGGGACCGAGCACGTTCAGCTCGTATTCATTGGCGATGCGGACGAGCTCCCGTTCTCGCTGAGCCCCCTCCAGGCCAGCCTCCTTGAACCCCGCGGAGATGATCACTGCGTTTTTGATCCCTTTTTCCCCGCACTGGCGGAGGACCTCCCGAACCCCTTCGGCAGGGATCACGATCACGGCCAAGTCCACCGGCTCAGGGAGATCTGGGATGGAGGGAAAGCATGGGCGCCCTAGGACCTCGGAGTACTTGGGGTTCACGGCGAACACCGGGCCAGGAAAACTCTGGACGTTGGCCATCACGGCATGCCCAATCTTTCCCGATACAGGCGTAGCCCCCACCACTGCCACCGAGTGGGGGAAAAGAAGTCCATCCAGGTTTCGCGGCATAGCCCTTGATCGTAGCCGGCGTCCACAGAATTTCCACGAACTTTGCCGAGGTTTTCGATAGCCCCGGAAGACAATCGCTTGAGGGAGGCCAAGCAAGAGCCCGCTTCCCTAGGGTGGGGGCCTTTGGCCCCTGCCCTCCTTGGGGGTACGCTATTTATGGAAATGCGCACGATTCTCGTGGTGGAGGACGAGCGGGAGATCGCCCGGATGGTTCAGGCCTATCTTCTGCGGGAAGGCTACCAGGTGGAGGTGGCCTTCGACGGGGAATCGGGGTGGGTCAAATTTCAGACGCTCAGGCCGGACTTGGTCATTTTGGACCTCATGCTTCCCAGGATGAACGGGTTGGAACTGGCCCAAAGGATTCGCCGGGAAAGCACTGTTCCCATTGTCATGCTCACCGCTCGGTCCGAGGAAGCTGACCGTGTGGCGGGTTTGGAGATGGGAGCGGACGACTACGTGGTGAAGCCGTTCAGTCTGCGGGAACTGGCAGCACGGGTGCGGGCGGTGTTGCGGCGGGTGGAGGGGGTTGTGGCCTCCGAAATGATTCGCGCTGGTCCGCTCGTTCTGGATTTGGCGGCGCGCGAGGCTTACTTTTCCGAAAAGCCTCTCGATCTCACCCCCACGGAGTTCGATCTCCTGGCCATCCTGGCCCGCCATCCTGGTCGGGTGTTCACCCGTCGGGAACTCCTCCAGGCTTTGCGTGACCGCACCTACGCCACCATCCCCCGCACGGTGGACTCCCACATCAAAAATCTGCGCAGGAAAATCGAGCCCGACCCTGACAATCCTGTGTACATCATTACCGTGCACGGGGTGGGCTACAAGTTCAATCCTGGAAAAGGGGGATGATGTCCTTCCGCTGGAAGCTGTTGGGCGCGCTGAGTCTGGTGGCCATCCTGGCCGCAGTGGGTACGTACTTCCTCACCGCCAAGGCCCTGGGGGAGAGGTTCGCAGCCTATCGGTTACAGGAACGGAAAGCCGCCGGTGAACAGCTGGCTTGGCTCCTCGGGCAGTTCTGGGAGGCTCGGGGAAGCTGGACTGGTGTGGATCAGCTCTTCCGCACGCGGGTGGACGTATTTCTCTTCCGCCAGGGGCGGATGGTGTCCGTGAGCGGGTTCATGGCCCAGTACCTCCTCCTCGACCGCGAAGGCCGTGTGGTGGGCTGCGCGGAGCAAAGCCTGTTGGGGCGTTGTACGGAAGACGATGCAGAGCTCCGGGACCGCGTTCAGCGCTACGGAATTCCCGTGACCGCTTTGGGCAGGCAGGTAGGAACGCTGGTACCCATTGATCCGGCCATTCTCACCCCCTTGGAGCAGGACTTCCTGGCCTCGGTACGCCGCGCGGCCCTGGTGGGCGGAGCGGTGGCGTTCGCTGTGGCTCTGCTTTTGGGCACCCTTCTTGCCACCCAGCTCTCCCTCCCCCTCCAGCGCCTCATCCACGCCACGGAACGCATCGCCAAGGGCGATCTTTCCCATCGTGTGGCCGTCCATACCCGCGACGAGATCGGGAGGCTAGCGGAAGCCTTCAACCGCATGGCCGCGGCTCTCCAACGCTCCGAGGCTGCCCGCAAGCAGTTCTTGGCGGACATCGCCCACGAGCTCCGCACCCCGCTTTCCGTGATCCGCGGGAACTTGGAAGGCCTTCTGGACGGAGCTTTTCCTCTCACTCCGGAGTCCTTGGCCCCTGTGTACGAGGAAACCTTGCATTTGGGGGATTTGGTGGAGGACCTGCGCATTCTGACCCTAGCCGATGCTGGCCACCTCCCCCTGGAAAAGGAGCGGGTGGAGCTGGGGGAGCTGGTGGAGGGGGTAGTGGAGGCCGTGCGGCCTGTGGCCAAGGAAGAGGAGATAGAGATTGTTTTTGAGCGCGATCCAGACTTGTGGGCCTACGTTGATCCTCGCCGGATTCGCCAAGTTTTGGGGAACCTCCTTTCCAACGCCCTGCGTTATTCTCCGCCGGGCTCAGGCATCACCGTGGCCGCTCACCGCACTGGCCAGGAAATTTGGGTGAGTGTGCAGGACCAGGGCCCGGGGATCCCCGAGGAGGAGTTGCCTCACATCTTCGAGCGTTTTTATAAGGTGGACAGGTCTCGGGCGGAGGGTGGCACCGGGCTGGGTCTGGCTATCGCCAAGGAGATTGTGGAAGCCCACGGTGGGCGCATTTGGGCGGAAAACCAAAACGGAGCGCGCTTCACATTCTCTGTGCCAGCCGCGTAGACCGGGAAAGTTCCTGAGCCTTCAAGAGAGCGCTGGGTTTTATTGCGTTTTCTTAAGATGCGCTTAAAATACGTTCCCGTATGACTGGAAAAGATGCGATGTACCATAGTCCCACCTTGGGTCGCCTGAGTTTTTCCGCGGTGGTGGACGAAATCATATCCATGCTGGCGTCTGCCCCGGCGGATCTCTTCTCCATCGTGGTCGGCACGGACTCTCAGACTTACTACGGTGAGGCCGAATACGTCACAGCCATTGTGGTCCACCGGGTGGGTAAAGGTGGTCGGTATTTCTGGCGCCGGGCCGTGGAGCGCAAGCCCAAGACCCTGCGGGATCGGATCTGGCGGGAAGCCTGGCTCTCCTACGAGACGGCTCAAGCCCTGATCCAAGCCTTCAAGGACCGGGGCATCTTCGACTGCCGACTAGAGATCCACGTGGACATCGGCCGGGGTGGCCGCACCCGGGAGCTGGTGGAAGAGGTGGTGGGCGCCATCCGCGGAAGCGGCTTCTTTGTGCGCACCAAACCCGAGGCCTACGCGGCCTCCGTGGTCGCCGACAAACACACAAAGTAGGCATCCTCCCTGTCAAACGGCCTGAGCCCGCGTCCCCTTTGTCCCCTCTTCCTTGACCTTCGGGCGTTACCTTCGCTTCTTGTGCCGTACCTCCACGAGCTCGTAGGAGGAGAAAACGTGCCCCGGGTGTGGGTGAGCGGGCTGGCCTGGGATTCCCGCAAGGTTCAACCCGGGGATCTCTTTTTTGCTCTCCCTGGGAGCAAGCATGACGGGCACGCCTTTGCCGGCGAGGCGGTGCGGCGGGGTGCAGCCGCCGTGGTGGCCGAGCGCCCCCTCCCCGGGCTTTCCGTGCCCGTGATCCTCGTGCCCGACGCCCGCGCAGCCCTCGCCCAGGCTGCCTGCGCCTTCTACGGCCACCCCACGAAAAAGCTTCCCACGGTCGGCGTCACCGGCACGAACGGCAAAACCACGGTGGTGCACTTTCTCGGTCAGCTCCTTCCCGATTGCGAGACGCTCACCACCGTGCGGGTTGAGGAAGAGGGCCTTTCCTGTGTGACCACGCCGGAGGCGCCCGATCTCCAGCGCATCGCGGCCGAAGCCCTGCGAAGGGGGCGCAAGTTCTTCGCGTTCGAGGTCTCTTCCATTGGGTTGGCGCAGCGGCGCGTGGGCGGGGTGCACTTTTGCGCCGCAGTTCTCACGAGCTTTGCCCGTGATCATCTGGACTTCCATCACACCCTGGAGGCTTACCTGGACGCCAAGCTTCGCCTTTTCCGCGTGCTTCCCAAGGGTGCCCTGGCCGTGGTGAACGCCCGGGCGCCGGTGGAGGCGGTGCGCGCGGCCGCGTCCCAAGTCCGCCTTCTCACCTATGGCCTCGGCTGCGGTGATGTGCACGCCACCCGCCTGTTTGAGGAAAGGGACGGCACTCTTTTCACTGTGGTGGGCCCCTTTGGCCGAGGCGAGGCCTTCGTGCCCTTCCATGGTGCGCACAACGTGGAAAATGCCCTGGCCGCGCTGAGCCTAAGCTGGGCTCTGGGTTTCGCCTGGCGGGAGCTGCGGCCACGCCTGGCCAGTCTTTCCCTTCCGCCGGGAAGATTTGCGAAATTCCGTACGTCCTGGGGTGCGGAAGTCGTCGTGGACTTCGCCCATAACCCCGAGGCCCTGGCCCGGATGCTTAGGGAGTTGCGGCCGCGGGCGGCTCGCCTGATCGGCGTCTTCGGCTGTCCGGGCGAGGCCGACCAAGGAAAGCGTTCCCTCATGGGCCGGATTGCTGGCCAGCTTGCGGACCTCGTGGTGATCACCGCCGACAACCCCAAAACCGAGGATCCCCGGCGGATCGCGGAGGGCGTGGCCCGCGGTGTATGCGAGGTGGGCGGCTCCTTCACGGTCATTCTGGATCGGGGGGAGGCCATCCGGTTTGCCTTGACCCTGGCCGGGCCAGGCGACTGCGTCCTCATCGCGGGGAAAGGGCATGAGCGCCGGCAAATCCTGGCCCATGGCGCCCTTCCCTTCTCCGACTTGGAAGTGGTTCAGGACCTCGTCGATGTGGCCCCAAAATAGGCAGTGATGACCTGAAGCACGCGCTGGGCCACCTCGGCCGGCGGACCCTCCCCGTTCACCACAATAAGGTTGGGAAGAAGCGGAGGCGTGAGGCCCGCCTGCGCCGCCAACCTCTGCGCGATCAGGCGCTCGGGAACCCCTGCCGCGCGTAGCCTCCTCCGTCGCTCTCCCTCGGGCACGGAAAGCCAAAGGAAAAGGTCGAAAAAGCTCCGCTCCACGTGCGGGGAATGCAGAAGAAGCGCGCCCTCGACGAGTAGATATTGTGTTCCCTTCCCTTCGGCCTCTGCGGCCTTCCGCCGCAGGGCCTCCATGACCCAAGGATGCACAAGCCCCTCCAAATCCTTGCGCGCACGGGGGTCGGAGAACACCAGGGCCCCCAGCTTTTCCCGGTTCACCGTGCCATCAGGGTTGAGGATTTCCTGACCGAAGCGGGCCAAAAGCTCTAAATACGCGGGGCCACCGGGTCGGTACGTGTCCCAGGCCAGGGCATCGCAGTCCAGGTGGGCGAACCCGGGCCGGCGCGCCAGCATCCGCGCCACCGTGGATTTGCCCGTCCCCGCCGGTCCCGCAAGTCCGATGACCCTCATTCCTCGTAATCTCCCGGCCAAAGAAGATGCCGATTCCCCACGTGGACCCGGAGGAGCCCTGCCTCCTCCGCGGCGCGCACGCAGCGCTCCATGTGCGCCGCAGAAGTGCAGGGAAGGTCGTCCATGAGGCAATGGGGATGAAAGGCAAGAAGGCTCAAGGGAATCTGGGGGTTGAGGTTGGCGATGAATTGGGCCAAGGGGCGGATCTCCTCCACGTCCACGTAGCCGGGCACAAGGAGGATGCTGGCCACAAGGAGGGGCACCTCGGGCCGCAGGGTGAACCTCTCCGCCACCCACGCGAAGTTCTCGAGGGTGCGGTCATTGGGTGCACCGGTGAGGGCGAAGTGCACCTGCGGGTTCCAGGCTTTGAGGTCGAATTTGATCACCCCGCCGGAGGCCAGGCTCAATTCCACCATGCGCGCCAAAAGCCTACGGTTCATGCTACCATTCGTCTCGAAGCAGATGCGCAGGATCCGCTGTTTATTGGCTTCCAAAGAAAGTTCCGCGGCCCTAAGAGCGTGGGGAAGCTGGGGCGTGGGGTCCCCCCCGAAAAAGCAGATGCAGGAAGTGCGAGGAGTCACAGCCTCAACCAGATCCTCGGGTGGAAGGGGCGTTCGCTGAGGTCCGTCCACCCGGTAGTGCCAGTTTTGGCAATACAAGCAGTCGAAGTTGCAGGCCTCATAAAACACGGCGAGGTTTTGATACCCGTGCTCAGGACCGGCCCGGTGGGCCCAGCGGGGAAAACCTGCTCCCGTTCCACCTGGACACACGAAATCTGCTACACAATTGGTGGGAAGAGGATCGTGATACCAGCTCACGCGGGCTTTTTCCCGACCTCCGGGGGGTAGCCCGCAGAATCCCACTCCACCTTGAGGAATTCGGCAGGCGTGCACGCACAGCTTGCATGGGTAGCCGAGAGGGTCTCGCAGGGGTTCGGAGGGAAGACCGAAGGTTTGGCGGGAACGCCGGCGGGCTTTTTCCACCACCGGCATGCATGCCTCCGGGTCTTCGCGGAGGCACCGGCCACACACTCCTACCGCTTGCGAAAGGAGCGTCTTCTCTGTGCATACGGGGCAACGAGCCATCATGCACGCGCGGCCTCGGTGGCGATCTCGTGGGCGAACTGTAAAGGTAAGGGAAGGTCCCTCTTTGTGGGGAGGGCGGAGATAAGCTGGACTGCGGTTTGCACGTCGGCGCGGTGGCCAGGGGAGATGAAAAGAGTACGGTTACGCCCAGTGCGGAGGGCAGCAGCCACCATCTCCCTGTCCAGGAAAACCGGCCGCCACTCGCCCACCACCATGCCCTCGGTGTTCACGTCTCCGCACAGATGTCCCTTGGCCACCCCCACGGTGGGTAGGTCCAAGAGCACCCCCAGATGGGTGGCCACTCCCGCCCGCCGCGGGTGGAGAATACCGTTTCCATCTACAAGAAGTACGTCCGGCCAAAGTCCTTTCCCTTTGGCCTCCCGCAAGACCGCCAAATAGGTCGGAAGTTCTCGGTAAGAAAGGTACGTGCGAATGTAGGGAAAGCGCGCCGGCCCAGAAACGACGAGGAAATCCAGGGGTTCACCTTGAGCATCGGTCCACACGAAGCTGGCTATAGCTTCGTCTGCCCGATAGGCCACATCCACGGCGCCCAGGTGTCTCACTTCAGCCAGAGGGGAGAGGCACACTTTTCGTGCCACCGCCTTTTGTTCCTCCTGCAAGCGCGCCAGAGGCCTTGGGCTTTGAAAATCGGCGAAGAAGAAAGCTAGGAGAGGACTCACGCGATCCCCGACGATCCTCACCCCCTCTTGACGAAGCTTCTCCACTGTTTGGCCTTGCTCTTCCCCGAAAACCCGACCCACGCCGCCGGAGCTATGCACTATCCGGTGCACCGGCCAGTCTTTGGCTAACTCGCTCATAAGAGAGGAAGCCACAAAGGGCGCACAATCCGGATCGCCCAAGGCCTCAGCTAAAGCACGGAAAGTGCTAACCCGACCAGCCGGGATCTGAAAAACTAGATCCCGCAGGACACCCATGATGTCCGGAACGGAAAACTCAGGGGCAGCTTCCACAGCCCTTGGGTACTACCCGCACCCGTAACAACGTGGGTTCCGAACGATCGCCGTAATCGTCTTCGACCACGAGCTGAACATAGTATTCGCCGGGCTCGTCGTAGGTGTGGCTGACCCGGGGATCCTCTGTTTCCTCCCAAAAACCATCCCCGAAGCTCCAGATGTAGCTCACGATGACCCCGTCAGGATCAAAGGAATTGCTGGCGTCGAAATTCCCAGGTTTTCCCTGCTGAACCTCGGGGAAGGGGTCGGCGGTGAACCTGGCCACCGGAGGCTGGGAACGCACATCCACGTCCACAAAAGCTTGGGCGAAATTTTGGTCTGCGGAGCGCACGGTGAGATAAACCCGATACCGACCACGGGTTTCGAAGATGTGCTCCACCATTGGTCCGGACAGGGCCAGCCCTAACGGCACTTCCTCTCCTTCCTCGATCCGGAAAAACGTCCACACCCATGCCGTAGCGTTGCTCGTGGAATCCCGCGCCTCGAACCTGACGAGCAGCGGGTATGGCCCTCGCGGGGGGTATGGATCAGTGCGGATCACAGCCCGGAGCGAAGGGCTGCTTTGGAGGCAGCCCAAGAGTCCAAGGGCGAGTACCCCCAACACTAACCATGTTCTAAGTTTTCGCATCACTCGGAACCTCCGGCAAAGCATAGCTTCTTTGGGGCGCAGGACCAAGGTACACTTGTGAGCCATGACCGAAGCGGAGGTAGTGGTGGTCGGCGGGGGTCCGGCCGGGTATGTCGCGGCCCGACGGCTGGGCCAATTGGGCGTGGGCACCGTGCTCGTGGAGCGCGAGCACCTGGGCGGCGTTTGCCTCAATCGCGGCTGTATACCCACCAAAGCCCTGTACGCGGCCACTGCGCCCCTGGGCAAGAAGGAGATCTACCGGCGCATGGGCCTCAACGTCGAGGTTCAGGTGGATCTCCCCAAACTCCGAGCCTTTCTTGCGGACGTGGTGGAGAAGCTGCGGGTTGGCGTGCAGCGGGTCCTTTCCGCGTCCAAGGTGGAGGTCTTGCGCGGGGAAGCACGCCTGGTGGGGCCCAGGGAGGTGGAGGTGGAGGGCGAAGGGGGTAAGACGCGCATCCTGGCCAAGGCTGTGATCCTGGCCACCGGCTCGGCGCCCATCGAGCTTCCTTTCCTTCCCTTCGACGGCGAGCGGGTGTGGTCCTCGGACCACGCCCTTCGGCTTCCCAGGGTTCCCGAGAGCCTGGTGGTGGTGGGCGGTGGAGTGGTGGGACTCGAGTTGGCCACCGTCTATCGGCGCTTGGGCGCCCAGGTCACGGTGGTGGAGATGATGAACAGCGTCCTGCCCGGGCTTGGGTTGTCCTCCCGGGCCGAGGCTTTCCTCCGTCAGGCTTTGGCCCGGCAGGGCATCGAGGTGCGGCTCGGGACCAGCGCGGTGGGGCTCACACCCCAGGGGATTTTGGTGCGCGGCCAGAAGGAGGAAGAGCTCGAAGCCGAGGCCGTCCTCGTGGCGGTGGGCCGCCGGCCTCGTCCGGCGGGGCTGGGCTTGGAACGGGCCAGAGTTCGCGTGGAAAAGGGTTTCGTCCAAACGGACGCGGGATTCCGCGCGGCCCCCGGCATCTACGCCATTGGGGATCTCCGGGGTGGCCCGCTTTTGGCCCATAAGGCCAGCCATGAAGGTTTGCTTTTGGCCGAGTTTTTGGCGCGGGAACTGCGGGGCGAGCAAGTTGCGCCGGAAAACCCGCACGCGGTGCCTTGGGCCGTGTTCACCCAGCCCGAGGTGGCCCTGGTGGGGATCCCCGTGGACACCCCAGGGCTTGTGTTCGGCCGCTTCCCGTTTGGCGCATTGGGCCGGGCCTGGGCTGAGGGAGAACCTGAAGGGTTTATGACCCTCGCTTCCGATGCCTCCGGGAAAATCGTGGGTGCGGAAATCGTTGGTCCCCATGCGTCTGAACTTTTGGCGGAGGTCACGCTGGCTATGGAGGCGGGACTCTCCTTGGACCAAGTGGCCCAAACGATTCATGCCCATCCCACGTTCGCGGAGGCGGTGTGGGAGGCCGCTTTGGTTGCCCTGGGGCGGCCTTTACATGTCGTTTAGGAGCCCGCCGTGCTTGAGCGCTATGCCTTAAGCCCCATGAAGGATCTCTGGACCCTTGAGGCCCAGTATGCGCAGTGGCTGCGGGTGGAGCTTGCGGCCCTGGCGGCCTTGGAAGAGCTGGGGCTCATTCCCCAAGGCGTGAGTGGGGAGATCCGCAGCAGGGCGAAGATCGATGTGCAAAGGATTCAAGAGCTGGAAAGGGAAATCGGCCATGATCTTGTGGCTTTCCTTTGGGCTTTCGAGGAGCAGGTGGGCGAGCCCGGCCGCTGGCTCCATTTCGGCCTCACCTCTTCCGACGTGAAAGACACCGCGTTGGCCCTGATCCTCCGCGAGGCCCTGGAGCTCCTTTTGCGCAAAGTTTCCCGGCTGAAGGGGGTCCTGGGGGACTTGGCCCAACGCTTCCGCGACACCCCCATCGTGGGGCGCACCCACGGGCAATGGGCCGAACCCACCACGGTTGGCCACAAGGTCCTCGTGTGGTACGACGAGCTAGGCCGGGTGGAGGGGCGCCTGCGCCGCGCTTTGGAGGAGATCTCGGTGGGGAAGCTGTCCGGCGCGGTGGGCACGCACGCCTATTTTCCTCCGCAGGCCGAGGAATTGGCCCTGCGGGAGCTCGGCCTGCGGCCCTGTCCCGTGGCCAGCCAGGTGATCGCCCGGGATCGCCACGCCGAGGTGGTGTTCGCTCTGGCCAGCGCTGCTTCGCTTGTGGAAAAGATGGCCCTGGAGGTGCGGCATCTGTCCCGGGCGGAGGTGGCGGAGGTGGAGGAAGGCCAGCCCGAGGGCTCCTCCGCCATGCCCCACAAGCGCAACCCCATTCTCTCCGAGCGGTTGTGCGGCTTGGCCCGGGTGGTGAGGGCGGCGGTGGAGCCCATGCTTGAAGACAACGCCCTTTGGCACGAACGCGACATGTCCCATTCCGCGGTGGAGAGGGTGCTCCTTCCCCAGTGCTTTCTCCTCGTGGACTACATGTTGGACCGGGCGGAACGGCTCCTTAGGGAGCTGCGCGTCCATCCGGAGACCATGCGGAAAACGCTGGAGGCCTCTTTGGACGTTCCCTTCTCGGAGGGCCTGCTTTTGGCGTTGGTGCGAGCGGGGATGGGCAGGAGGGAGGCGCACGAGCTCGTGGCACAGCTGAGCGCGGAGGCGGTGCGCAGCGGCCGGAGCTTGGCGGAGGCGGCCCGCTCCGAGCCTCAGGTCTTGGAGAAACTCACGGCCGAGGAGCTTTCGGAGATCTTCAGCCTGCCCCAAACTTTGAGGAACGTGAAGGTCTCCTTCGACCGCGTTTTTTCCCGCGGTTATAATGCCCTTGGTCATGGCTAATGTTTTCCGGATCCGCTTGATCATCCTGCCCCGCCCGGGGCAGGGATGACTTTAAGCTTACTCTCTCCGCGCAGTGGCTTTAAGGAAAAGCAGGTTTTTTTCTCGGGAAAGGAGGGTTCATTGGCATTTCGAAAACTCGAGGCGGATCCGAAGAGGCGCGAGCACGAAATTTTAGAGTTTTGGCAGAAAAACGAGGTGTTTGAGCGCTCGGTGCGGGCACGGGAGGGCCGCCCTCGGTTCGTCTTCTATGAAGGACCACCCACGGCCAACGGCCGTCCCCACTTCGCGCATCTCCTGGCCCGGGTCTATAAGGATCTTTTCCCGCGCTATAAGACCATGCGGGGGTTTTACGTTCCCCGCAAAGCGGGGTGGGACTGCCACGGCCTTCCTGTGGAGCTGGAGGTGGAAAAGGAACTTGGGCTTTCCACAAAAGCCGAAATCGAGAAACTTGGGGTGGAAAAATTTGTGCGGGCGTGCCGGGCCTCTGTGGACTACTACATCCGCGAATGGGAGAAAATGCTCGTCCGCATGGGGTTCTGGATCGATCTTAAGCATCCCTATGTGACTTACACCGATGACTACATGGAGTCCCTATGGTGGGAGCTGAAAGACCTGTACAAAAAGAGTTTTCTCTACCGAGGCCATAAAATTCTGCCCTATTGCCCGCGCTGCGGTACCCCTCTTTCCTCCCACGAGGTGGCCCAGGGCTATCGTCGCGTCTCCGATCCCTCGATCTTCGTGCGCCTGCCCCTCTTGGGTTCTCCGGAGACCTCGCTCCTTGTTTGGACCACTACGCCCTGGACGTTGCCCGCCAACGTGGCGGTGGCGGTGGCCCCTGACGCACCCTATGTAGAGGTGTGGTTCCAGGACGAGCGGCTGATCTTGGCCAAGCCCAGGCTGGCCGCGGTTCTGGGCGAAGAAGCTCAAATCCTCCGGGAGTTCCCAGGCCGTGAGCTCTTGGGCCGCCAATACGTCCCTCTGTACCCTCTTGCGGGCCAAGGCGCCTATCGCGTGGTGGCCGGAGAGTTCGTGTCCATGGCAGAGGGGACAGGTCTTGTGCATATCGCCCCAGCCTTTGGTGAGGAGGACTACGAATTAGGCCAGCGGGAAGGTTTGCCCTTCCTCCAGCCTGTAGATCGTGCTGGCCGGTTCACCGAGGAATTCCCTCTTGGGGCTGGGCTTTTTGTGAAAGACGGAGACGCGCGCATTGTCCAGGATCTCCAGGCCCGTGGGCGTCTCTTGCGTGCCGAGACCTATGAACACGAATATCCCTTCTGCTGGCGCTGTGACACTCCGCTGCTCTATTACGCTTTGGACTCTTGGTTCATCGCCACCACCCAGGCCAAGGACGAGATCATCGCACAAAACGCAAAGATTATGTGGCATCCCGAGCACGCAGGAACCGGCCGCTTCCTCGACTTCCTCCAGTCCATGCGGGACTGGGCCCTCTCCCGGGAGCGCTACTGGGGAACGCCTCTTCCGGTGTGGACTTGTCCAAATTGCGGCCGAGAAGAGGTGATTGGCTCGCGCGCCGAGCTTGTGGAGAGGGCTGTGGATCCGGAACTGGCCAGGAGCGTGGAGCTGCACAGGCCCTACGTGGATCAGGTGAGGTTGCGTTGTCCCTGCGGGGGAGAAATGCGCCGGGAACCCTATGTTCTTGATACTTGGTTCGATTCTGGCTCCATGCACACGGCCCAATGGCACTATCCATTCGAGAACGCGGAGGAGTTCCAGGCTTCATACCCGGCGGACTTCATCTGTGAGGGGTTGGACCAAACCCGGGGTTGGTTCTACACCCTTCTCGCCACCGGAGTATTGGTGCATGGCGCTAGCCCCTATCGCCGGGTCTTGGTGACGGGCTTGGGGTTGGATGCGCAGGGCCAAAAGATGAGCAAGTCCCGCGGCAACGTCATCGATCCCGTGCCTTTGGCCGACGAGCACGGGGCCGACGCCATCCGCTGGTATCTCCTTGCCGAGTCTGCACCCTGGACGGAACGCCGCCTATCCGTGGAGGGGGTGAAGGAGGCCCGGTTCGGGTTTTTGGAGACCGTCCGAAATTGCTACGACTTTTTTGCCCTCTATGCCAATATCGACGGGTTCGATCCCAAGGAAGGCTTTGTTCCCTGGGAAGAACGGTCGGCCCTGGATCGCTGGCTTGGGTCCCGACTCTCTCGCACCGTGGAACGGGTCACCCAGGCTCTGGAGGCTTACGACGTCGTGCAAGCCACCCGGGAGCTTCAGGACTTCGTGGACGATCTTTCGAACTGGTACATTCGCACCTCGCGGCCGAGATTCTGGGGACCAGGGTTGGGACGGGACAAACGCGCCGCTTACCACACCCTCTACACCGCTCTGCGGACCTTGGCTCTGCTTTTGGCGCCGTTCACGCCTTTTTTGGCCGAGGCCCTTTGGCAAAACCTCCGCACCGAAGACCATCCAGAGTCCGTGCACCTGGCGGACTGGCCAGAACCGTTCCTACGGGAAGAGGTTTTGGAAGGACAAATGCAGCGGGTGCGGGAAGTGGTGGAGCTAGGCTTGGCCGGCCGCAACCGCGCGAAGATCAAGGTTCGTCAGCCTCTGCGCACCCTGTTCGTTGTGGAAAAATCGGGGGACAGAGCCATACCCGAAGAGCTTTGGGCGTTGGCGAGAGAAGAGCTCAACGTGCTCGAGCTTCGTTTCGTTTCGGATCTTTCTTCGGTGCTCGTGCCCCGGGTGACCCCGGACTTCCGCAAGCTCGGACCGCGCTTGGGGCGCCTGGCTCAGCTCGCTGGGGCGAGGGTGCGTGCCGCCTCTCCGGAGTGGGTCCGGGAGCTTTTGCGCGGGGGACGGGCGCGGTTGGACTTGGACGGGGAGGCAGTGGAGATCCATGTGGATGAGGTTCAGGTGGCCTGGGAACCGGCTCCCGGGCTCATGTGCCTGGAAACCCCGGGGGGAGCGGTAGCTCTGGACATCCGTCTGGACGAAGAACTCCGCAAGCTCGGCGATTTGCGGGAACTCGTGCACCGCATCCAACTCCTACGCAAAGAAGCGGGGTTTGAGGTGACGGATCGGATTGTGTTGGGCTACGAAGGGGAACTCGCCGGCATTTTTCAGGGCTTTCCCGAAAAGATCCAGGCCGAGGTGTTGGCCCACGAGCTCGTGGAGGGACCAGTTCCGGACGCGGACTACCAGGCGGAGTTGGAAGTGCACGGGAAGAGGGGGTGGGTGTGGCTCCGGCGCTGGCGGTGATCGGTGCGCAGTGGGGTGACGAGGCTAAGGGAAAGATCGTGCACTTCCTCGCCCAAAAGGCCGACCTTTGCGTGCGATTCAACGGGGGGCCCAACGCCGGCCACACGGTGGTGGACGACTATGGCGAGGCTAGGCTGCACCAAGTTCCCGCGGGGGCCCTGCATCCGCACTGTCTCGGGGTTTTGGCCCACGGGATGGTGGTGGACCTTTGGGCCCTGCGCGAGGAATTGGCTTCCCTAAAAGCACAAGGCCGCACAGAGCCTGGAATCCTCATTTCTGGACGCGCCCACCTCATTCTTCCTGGTCACCGAGAGGAAGAGCGGGGGAGCCCAGCGGCGCGGCTGGGAACGACAAAGCGCGGCGTTGGTCCAGCTTATGTGGACCGCGTGGTCCGCCGGGGAATCCGCGTTTTGGATTTGGCTAACCCCGACTACATGCGCGAGGTGCTTTCCGAGCACGGGAAAGGAGGCACGACTGATCTGGACCAAATCCTCGCTGACCTCGTGCGGTTTGGCCAAGAGTTTAGGGAGAGGATCGGTGATGCGCGCGCTGTTATTTCCCAGGCTCTGCGGGCGGGGAAATGCGTGGTGTTCGAAGGGGCACAAGGGACCTTGCTGGATGTGGATTTCGGTACCTATCCCTTCGTGACCTCCTCTACGACCACCGTGCACGGGATCCCCTGG
This sequence comes from Candidatus Bipolaricaulota bacterium, assembly GCA_938083225.1. Taxonomy (GTDB): domain Bacteria; phylum Bipolaricaulota; class Bipolaricaulia; order Bipolaricaulales; family Bipolaricaulaceae; genus DTER01. Next base: position 24,470 of record CALKCH010000044.1, on the reverse strand, counting down.
GGAACCGGGGTTCGGCCGGTTTTCTCCGCGGTGGTGGGGGTGGCCAAGGCCTATACCACCCGGGTGGGAGCCGGGCCGCTGCCCACAGAAGTCCAGGACCAGTTCGGCGAAAGAATGCGGGAAGGGGGACGCGAATACGGGGTTACCACGGGTAGGCCCCGGCGCTGCGGTTGGCTAGACCTGGTGGCTCTGCAGTACACCCACGAGGTCAACGACTTCACCCACCTTGCCCTCACGAAACTCGACGTTCTTTCGGGGTTTTCCCAGATCAAGGTGGCCGTGGCTTATCGTCTTTATGGGAACCGGACCGAGCAGTTTCCCGCGGCCTCCTGGGAACTAGCCCAGGCCGAACCCCTCTACGAGACTTTGCCCGGTTGGCGGGAGGACATCCGCGGGGTTCAGGATTTCCAGGACCTTCCCAAGGAAGCCCAGGCCTACGTGCGCTTTGTGGAGGACGCTTTGGGGGTGCCCGTGGCTCTCATCGGCACCGGTCCCAAAACCACCGACCTCATTGTGCGCGAGGAACTCCGGTGTTGAGAAAGCTCCAGGCTTCTCTATACTTGTGACGATAAGGAGGAACTATGCCCAAATCCCCTTTGCCCAAACCCTTGTTGCAAAAGCAGAAAACTTACATGGCCAAGAAGGAAGACGCTGGAAGAACCTTTGAACGCCGCTGGTACGTGGTGGATGCCACTGATCAGCCCTTGGGTCGTCTGGCCTCGCGCATCGCGAAGATCCTTCAGGGCAAGCACAAACCCACCTATACCCCCCATTTCGATGTGGGCGACTATGTGATCGTGGTGAACGCTACAAAAATCAAGCTCACGGGAAATAAGGGGGAGGAGAAGCGGTACTATCGACACTCCGGGTACATCGGGAACCTTCGGGAGATCCCGTACGCGGAGCTTTTGGCCAGGAATCCTGAGCTTCCCCTGAAGATCGCCGTGCGGCGGATGCTTCCCAAAAACGAGCTGGGCCGGCGGATGCTGCGCAAGCTCAAGGTTTACCCGGGTCCGGACCATCCCCATCACGCCCAAAACCCCCTTCCCCTCGTCCCCTAACAAGTGACATAGGTCACCCCGGTGGCGGACAAAAGGCGGCTGGGGTGACCTCTCTGGTCTTCGCCCTCTCCTGTTTCCCGCTATAACCTTGGCCACATGACGGAGGTGAACTCAGTTCACCCGTGGTTGTACCCTCGCGATGCAGGGCATTAAGGAGGGAGGGATGATGAGGAAGATCAGCCTTGTGGCGGCAGTGGTCCTTGGGTTGAGCCTGCCCTTGTGGGGTCAAGGCTACTTCGAGATCACCCAGGGGGCCACGAAAGTAGCGATCGTGCCGTTTGTCGGCACTCGAACAGCTCAGGAATTCTACGATTACGACTCTGGCCAGTCCCGCAGCCGAAATCAGCTGGCAGAGGCCAACACTGCTGTGCTTTTCCTCTACCGGGAACCGACGGGCCAGCTGTTCCTCTTTTTTATCCTGGGCAAGGCTGAGGCCGGAACGGGTGGGAATGCTCGCTTCACCATCAAGAACGTCCCCATCGGCGCGGATTTCGTGGTGAAAGACGACGGTTTCTATTTCCCCCTCCTCCCCGAGCTCAACGACACCTATAACCTCACCAACGGCGAGTATCAAGTGATGTGGACCTGGACGGACGGTCGCACGGACGGCGGAGTGTTCGGCCCCTTGGGCGACGAGTTTTCCTTGACGGTGGAGCCTCAGGCGCTCTCGGGCGTCGGGCGCATCGTGTTCAAGCACGGGGACTTCAATCGTCCTTCCCGGGTGGAGCTGAACACCCTCGATCCCATCGAGATCAAGGGGATGCGCAATCAGCCGCCAGTGGCCAAACTCGTGGTGAGCCCGGCGGCGCCGCGGGCCCGTCAAGAGGTCCTGTTCGACGCTTCCGCGAGCTACGACCCGGACGGAACGATCAAGGAATATCGCTGGGACTTCGACGGGGATGGGAAAGTCGATCTCACCAGCACCGAGGCCAAAGTCCGCTACACCTACGTGGCCGGAGGAAACTTCACGGTGGGCCTCACCGTGGTGGACAACACGGGCATGACCACCTCCATCACTTATCCGCTCTACGTTTCGCCCATCACCGTGCAGGTAACCCGGGAGATCTCCACCACGTACGCTACCCCAGGTTCTGTGTTCCGGGTCACGGTGACCATCAAGACCGATCAGGACCTGGTGGGAGTAGGGTTGGACGAGGACCCGCCGGTGAACTGGGAGGTCATCCCCATTCAGAACGCGGGGGCTGTGTTCAACCGTCCTTACGTGCAGTGGGTGTTCATGGATCCCATCCGAGCTGGTACGGAGCGGGTCATCATCTACGACCTCAAAGTTCCTCCCGCTGAGCAGATGACCGCCCTGCGTTTGCCTGAACGGTTTTGCATCTCCGGCGTGTTCCAGGCCAAAGTTCCGGACCTGGTTCTGAACGTGGAAGGCGAAACCTGTGTGATGGTAGACACTTGTCTTCCCATCCTGGAGGCTATCGCGCACCTCATCCCCGCGGAGCGACCGGGAGACCAGGATCGTCTGGATCTGCGTCTCTCGGAGTTGATCGGGGTGGATCAGGTGAACCGGGCTGCGGAACTGTGGCGCACGGGCCAGCCCGTGCCGGGAGCGTGCGGAGAACAACTCGATCTGGAGAAGATGAAGCTCATCGCCGCGTATGCCTACTCCTGCACCCCCGTGGACGAGCCCTTGCCCACCTATCCTCAGGCCAAGATCACGGCCCGCCGGACCATCCTTTACCCCATCCCCTGTTGGGCCGTCGTCATTGGGTTCTACGATAGCCTCGGCAACCCCATCGGCAACAAGTTCACGGTGAAGGTGGAGATCACCACGGACCGGGACGTGATCGGTGTTGGCTTGGATGAGGACCTGCCGGTGGGTTGGCGGGTGAACCCCATTCAGAACGACGGGTTCGTGTACAAGCCCGGGGCGGACCAGTGGGTGTACTTGGGCACGCTCAAACCTGGCCAGGTGAAGACCATCATTTACGAAGTCACCGTCCCGCCCACGATCCAGGTAGACCGAAAGCGCGTGCCTGATCCCTGTGTACCCCCAGACTACAAGACGATCGCCGGGCGAGTGGACACTGGGCTACCTTGCGTGGAGGCGGAGGTCACTGGCCACACCAACGTGGAACTCTCCGATTGCCTCACCGTGATTGCGGCCATCGCCAAGTGGGATGTGGCTCGGGACACCGTGGACCTCACCCTCTCCGACAAGATCACGTTCCCGCAGGTGCAGAGAGCCATAGCCTTCTGGCTCGAGGGCAGCCGTGTGCCCTACACCTGCGATCCGGGAATCGTGAACTTCGAGATCATCAAGGAGGTCATCGCCCGCTGGCTCACGGGGGTGCCCATTTGCGAACCGCTTCCCGGGCAGCCTCCGTCCATCTGCGCGGGACGATGAGATAGGGATGGGCTGATCTTCCTCAGGCGGCGGGGGCCAACCCCCGCCGCCTGTTAGGTGGGAAGGAGGAGAAACATGAGGTTTAAGGTGCTGATGTTGGCCACAGCCACTGGGGTTCTGTGCATCTTGGGTTGGGCTTCCGCTCTGACCTTGGAAACCTCCACGTTCACCCCCGATCCCGGTGGTACCGTGAACCTTTTCCTAAGAGGTGCTCCCGCGGACGCTTCCTTTCATTGGGATCTTGATGGGGACGGTGCTTATGAGCGCGTTACTGCGGAGCCTTGGGCCACGGTGGTCGTGCCCGCTGGGCTAAGGCTGGTACAGGTAAGAGTAGTGAGTGGTGGGAAAGTTTTAGCTCAACTCACCTCGGCTCTGGTGGCAGACGCCCGGCTGGGTGCTACCCGCAGCGTAACTCCCGAAGGCCCCAATTTCCTCGTCACCATCACGGTTTCAGCTAAGATCCCCCTCATCGCCCCAGGCTTCGTGGAACAAATTCCTGCCGGGTTCACAGTAGAAGTGGTAGCAGAGGGCGGAGCTTTTTGGCGCAAAGCAGAAAAATTGGAGGCCATATGGCCTGTCATCCTAGATCCCGGGCAAACGGTAACCTTCACTTACCGTCTTTATCCTCTTGCGGGCGTGTCCTTCAGCTGGACGGGTCTGGTCAGCGCTTATGTGGAGGGAAAGCGCGTGGAAATCCCCATCGCAGGGGCAATCCGACCCTAGTGCAGAGGCCGAGAGAGCTCCCAAAGCTCCGCGAACCAAAAGGAGAAAAGCTGAGCTAATTGGGGAACACCGAGGAGAAGGACTCCCGCTTCTGCATTTTTCACAAGCGAGGAGTAGTTCCAGTTCGCGGAAGAGACCAAGACGTGGTGGTTATCCACCACAAGGCATTTGGCATGCATGGTGATTTGTACTGGATCGAAACGAACCTCTACCCCGTAGGCAGCGAGCCAGGCCCCGCTGAGCCTGTTTGTCTCCCCTAAACTGGGATCGCCTTCCCCGCCTTCGAGGAGAACGCGCACGCGCAGTCCGCGCTGCGCCGCCCCAGCCAACGCCTGTAACAACAAGGTCGAAGGGCTTTCTGGATACTGGGGGTACAGGGTAAGCTGGTAGAGGAGAAGAAGAATTTCGGACTCTGCACGTCTGAGGACATCATCGATCGCGACGAAGGTCGTCTTGGCTTCGGGAAAATCAAGGAGCGGGACGAGGGCTGGTTCCAGCCAGGGCGGAGGGGGGAGGTGTACCTTTGTATCCACCCTCCCTTCCCAGAGGTAAAAGAAAAAGCGGCGGAAAAGGGCGCCGAGCTCGGGGTCCTGCAACACAAGGTCCACTTGGACGCTTCCGGTCAACGCTGTTTTGGTCCAATGGGTGGAGCCCACGATCACCCACTGCTTGTCGATCACGATGAACTTAGCGTGTAGAGTGATGTCGGGGGAATCCTCTCTCACCTGAACGCCAGCCCGCCGGAGCTTCTCGAGCGCTGCCTCTTGTGCTGGGAAGAACGGGCGGGTCGACCTTTCCATGAGCACGTAGACCTGAACGCCCCGTGCGGCGGCATCAGCTAGGGCAGAAAGGAAGGGCTCAGTGGTGCCGTCGGGATAAGCCCGCATGTCCGAAAGAGCTACGAGAACCTCTTCTTCTGCACCGCACAAGAGAGCAGGAACGTTTTGCAGATAGAGGGGATGGGTGGGAGTGGACCAAAGGGGGAGGACCGAGAAGGGCTGAGCTCCGAAACCCAAGAAAAGGAGCAAAAAAGCGCTGGCAAGGATTGTCATCTTAGCTATGATACTTTGCTGTGATGGAGTGTCTATCTCCTGAGAAGCTGCGGCGGCGGTTGGACCCCCACGTGTTCACCTTCTCCACGACTGCCGAGCTCGCCCCCCTTTCGGGCATCATCGGCCAAGAGCGGGCCCTGGAGGCCCTGCAGGTGGGCTTGAGCCTGAAAGGGTCTAAGCACCGGTACAACGTGTACGTAGCCGGTGAGGCTGGTTTGGGAAAGACTTCAGCGGTAACCCAATTCTTGGAGGAGCTGTCAAAAGACCAGCCTGTTCCTCCTGACGTGTGTTATGTCCACAATTTTTCTACGCCTCACACGCCGCGCTACCTTCTCCTTCCGCCGGGGCGGGGTCGCGAGTTTCAAGAGGATATGGAGAGGTTCCTCGTCTTTTTGGACCGGGAGCTTCCCCGGGTGCTGGAAGCGGAGGAGGTGAAAGCTCGGGTACGGCGGGAGCGGGAGGGATTCGAGGCTCGCCGGGAGGAGATTTTTCGGGAGCTCGAGAGCGAAGCTAAGGCTCACGGTTTCACGCTTCAGCGCACTCCGTTCGGCCTCAACACCATACCTCTCAAGCCCGATGGTTCTCCCTACTCCCACGAGGAGTTTCAGTCCCTGCCCGAGGAAGAACGGGCGGGGATTTTGCGCAAGCAGGGCGAGATCCAGGACCTCGTGCGGGAAGCGTTCCGGCGACTGGGAGAGCTGGAGGAGTCCTGGCAAGAACAGCAAAAGAAGCTCACCCAGGAGGCTGTACGTTTTCTCATCAGCCCCCGCTTAGCTCAACTGCGGGCTAAATACGCAGACATTCCCCGCGTTTTGGAGTTTCTCAAGGCCGTAGAAGACGACATCGTGACCCACCTGGAAACGCTCCTTGCCGGAAAAAATAAACCTCAAATGCCCATTCCTCTCGCTGAGCCCGACCGATACCTTCGCTACCGCGTCAATCTTCTTGTGGATCGGTCTGGCGCGAAGGGTGCGCCGGTGGTGGTGGAGGAAAACGCCACCTACATCAACTTGTTTGGCACGGTGGAGCGGCGGGTACAGTTCGGGGTGGTGACCACCGACTTCACCCAAATCCGTGCGGGAGCGCTGCACCGGGCCAACGGCGGGTATCTGGTCCTCTCCGCCTTGAACCTCCTGCAATTCCCCCTTTCCTGGACGGCCCTGAAGATTGCTCTCAAGACCGGGGAGATTCGGGTGGAGGACCCCGCACAAATGCTGGGCTACGCCTCCACCGAGGGCTTGCGTCCCGAGCCTGTGCCCCTCCAGGTAAAGGTCATCCTCATCGGCCCGCTTTGGCTTTACTATCTTCTCTACTTTTACGACGAGGACTTTCGGAAACTATTCACCATCCGCGCGGATTTCGATACGGAGATGCCCTGGACAGAGGAGGGGGCTTGGGCGGTCGCCCGGTTCATCCGCGCCCGGGAGCTGGAGAATCCCGAGGTTCTCCCGTTTTCCGCGGAGGCGGTGGCTCGGGTGGTGGAGTACGCAGCGGAGCTCGCCGGTGACCAGAGGAAGCTCTCCACCCGATTTTCTGTCCTCACCGCCCTTGTGGAGGAGGCCAGTTTTTGGGCGCGCCAAGACGGCGCAAGCGTGGTGGGGGCCGAGCACGTGCGCCGGGCCATTGAGAAGGGGAGAACTCGGCAATCGTTGCTGGCGGAGAAAGTGCGGGAGTGGATCCAGCGGGAAAAGATCGTGGTGGAACTTAGGGGCCAGGCTGTGGGCCAGGTGAATGGCCTGGCTGTGGTGGACCTCGGTGATTTCGCGTTCGGCCGGCCTCAACGGGTCACCGCCAACGTGTTTGTCGGTAAATCCGGGGTCGTGGATATCGAGCGCGAGGCCGAGCTGGGCGGAAAAATCCACACCAAGGGCGTGATGATCCTCAAATCTTACTTCGGGGAACGTTTTGCCCTGAAAGCTCCGCTCACCCTCTCCGCCAGCTTGGCCATGGAACAAGCGTATTCTGGAGTGGAAGGAGACTCGGCCTCTGCCGCCGAGCTCTGTGCCCTCCTTTCTGCCCTCTCGGGAGTTCCCTTTCAACAGGGAATCGCGGTGACCGGGGCCATTGACCAAAAAGGGAACCTCCAACCTGTGGGCGGGATCAACGAGAAAATCTATGGCCACTATCTCGTGTGCAAAGAACTTGGGCTTACGGGAGAACAAGGGGTGGTGATCCCCCGCCGGAATGTGGACGAGCTTATGCTTCCTGAAGAGGTCGTGGAAGCTGTGGCCCAGGGGAAATTCCACGTTTGGGCCTGTGATACCGTGGAGGAAATGGTGGAGCTCCTGTCGGGATTGCCTGCCGGTCGGCCCGACGAAACAGGTGCTTATCCGGAGGGGACTCTCTACAGGCTCGTCCAGAAAAAACTCGAGGAGATCAAGAAAAGCGTTGAGGAAGAGAAAGAAAAAGGGGAGTGATCATTCCTCCCCGGGCGCGGGCAAGGCCTCTCGCCGCAGGAAGCGGGGCACTACTTTGCCCCATACGATGAGCGGAAGCCGCGAGCCTATTTTGATTTCACCTGATCCCTCGCTCACCCCAAAGCCGAGCGAGGTTCCGGGTTCAGCCATCTCGCGCGGCACCACGGCCATCCCCACCTGTCCCTCCTCCAAGACCACGCAGCTTGTGACCGTCCCCACCACGGTTCCTGTCTCATCCACTACAGGCGCTCCTGCCCGGATGGGCCGGTGCCCTGGAGCCACCATGAACCGCACCACTTCCCGGGTCCAGCGGGCCAACATCTCTAGATAGGCGGCGCGGCCGATGAAGAAAGCTTTGTGAAGCTTCACATAGGGAGCAAAGCCCGCCTCGTGGGGAAGAATGTGATGGGGACCAGCAAGCTCGTGCCCATAAAGAGGCAAACCTGCTTCCGTACGCAGGGAGTCCCGCGCAGCCAAACCGCAGGGGATCAAGCCCTTCTCCCGTCCTGCATCCAACAAACTCTCCCAAATATTCTGGGCCGCAGATTTCGGGAGCAAAAGCTCATACCCCAGGGGCTCGCCCGTGTAGCCCGTGCGGGCGCAGAAAAGCTGGACTCCCTGTAGGGAGAGCTCGAGGAATTCGGTGCGGCGGAGGGCTACCAGGCGGCGCTGATCGCGCTTGGAAAGGAGACGCAAAAGAATAGCGCGGGAAGCTGGACCCTGGAGGGCCACATCCACTAGCCCCTCTTTCTCCTTGAGATTGCGTAACTCTACTGGACCGTCCAGCTTTACCCACGGCCGATCAGGATCCAGCGGAGCCTGCCCGCCGTTGAGTGCGCAAAGCCAATCCCAATCCTTCAGCTCGTTGGCCGCGTTGACGACAAGGATGAACCGATCCCGGGCCACCCGATACACCATGAGATCATCGACCACCTCTCCGGCGGGATCGAGAAGAAAACCGTACTGGGATTGGCCAGGATGGAGCCAGCCCGCGTAATTGGTGGTCACAAGGTTAAGGAAGCTTTCGGCATAGCGGCCAGAAACCTCGAACACCCCCATGTGGCCGAGGTCGAAGAGGCCCGCTCTTTCCCGCACCGCCCGGTGCTCGGCCAGAGCCGAGGTGTACCAAAGGGGCATCTCGTAGCCGGCGAACGTGGTCAGGCGAGCCCTAACCTCTCGATGCCAGGAAGTCAACGGCGTGGTCTGGACCGGGCGCTCGGGAACTCGGGGTGAATACGGGGTCTTCTGCCCTTCTCCCCGAAGGTTTTGCCCACCCACGAAATAGGGCTTGCTCAGAACAAAAAGCTCGGGGTGAGTCTTGGCGAGCTCCTCGGCACGGCCGGTGAGGCCAAGGAAATGCGCTTGGGCGCAGCCATCTTTCACCTGGATCTCCTTTCCTTCCAGGGAGAATGCGGCGGTTCCAGAGAATTCCTCCACCACTGCTGGACCTTGTGCCTTGCGGTAAATGTCGTGCGGATCAAAAAGCACATATCCGTCGGACAAACTGGAGAGCCACTCTCGTAAGTCTTCCGCGTATTTTTCTGGCGTGAGGACTACAAACCGCGGCCGGCCCAGTTCGTCCGGAGGCAATTTCCCGATCACCGCTTCACCGAGCACCGTGCCCTCGGGAGTGAGGAAGAGAGCGCGGGTGGCTTGGCCTTCCTCAAGCCCTAAGACGTGGGCGGTGGAAGCCTCGTGCAACAAATGATCGGCCCGGCCTCCTCGCACCAGGAGCGCTTGGGTTCCGTTGGGGTTAGAAGTGCTTACCCCAACACGCTCCACTACCGCTACGCCGAAGCGGGCCAAGAGGCTTTGTACCCGATCCCTGGCTTCCCGCAGCACAGAGGAAGGAATCTTTCCCCGCGGCAGGGGACCGCGTACCCCGTGGTACGTGAAGGGGCGGATTTCCCGAAGCACCATCCCTGTGATCTCCGCGATTTCCTGCATTTCCCTCTCGCCCATGCCCCGCTGGGTTACCCACGGGGTTCCGTAGCGAATGCCGCGGGCATCAGCCGCGGAGGTGTCGCCCGGGATGGTGTTCTTGTTGGCCACGATTCCCGCCAAATCGAGGATTCGGGCAGCGATCTCGCCCATGAGGGGATTCCCGTTCTTGGTGGGAATAGCCCGGAGATCCAAAACGAGGAGGTGGGTGTTGGTCCCGCCATAACATAGGCGCAGTCCTTCCTTTTCCAAAGCCTGCGCCAAGGCTTTGGCGTTCTCCACGATGCGGAACATGAGGTTTCTGAACGCCGGGGTCTTGGCCAGGGCGAAGGCCACCGCGATGCCAGCAAACTTGTTCACATGGGGGCCTCCCTGGGCTCCGGGAAACACGGCTTGGTCAATGCGAGTGGCGATCTCTGGATCGAAAGAGAGGATGACCGCACCCCGTGGCCCACACAGAGTCTTGTGGGTGGTGAACATGACCACATCGGCGTAGCCCACGGGAGTAGGATAAGCTCCGGCGATGACCATTCCTGCCGTGTGAGCCACATCTGCAAACAGGAAAGCCCCCACGGAAGAAGCGATCTCCCGAAATGCTTTCCAGTCAGGAGCCCAAGGATACGAAGTGTATCCAGCCACGATCATCTTGGGCTTTTCGCGCTTGGCGATATCAGCAATGCGGTCGTAATCCAAACGCTCCGTTTTGGGATCGACGCCATACGTGACGATGCGGTAGCGGCGGCCGGACACGTGGAACGGGGAGCCGTGGGAAAGATGTCCGCCCTGGGTGAGGTCCATGGCCATGAGGGTGTCCCCGGGTTTGAGCAGGGCCTCGTAAACCGCGAGGTTGGCGGCAGCTCCGGAAAGGGGTTGAATGTTCACGTAGATGGCCTCTGGCGGAACATCTTCCGTGGCCAGGCACTCCGCGCACCTTCGGCAGGCCAAAGCCTCTACCACATCGGCTAACTCCACACCCTTATAGAACCGACGGTCGCCGTAGCGACGGTAATAGGCCAGTTGTTCCTCAAGATCGGAAAGGCGCGCCTCAGGGAGACGCAGGCTTTCTTCGCGCGGGTAGCCTTCAGCGTAGATCGAGGTAAACGCCGAGCCCAAAGCCTCCCGCACCGCGCGTGGCGTTAGGGACTCGGAGGGGATGAGAATGATTTTTTCCTGTTGCCGACGTTCCTCAGCCTCTGCGAGCTCGGCCACCACCCGGTCGATTTCCGCCAACCCCATCTTCCAAATGTTCTTGTCCATCGTTCCCATGGCTATCCTCCAAATGGAAGGGGCCGAAAGCGGCGTTCCACATGTCTTTCTCGCCAGGCCAGCTCCACGGCCAGATACATGCCGCCGGAGACGAGGGAATGCCCGCCGAGGAGGAAAGGAGTAGCGCTTGCCGCGCAGGTTTGCACCAATTCCCGCAAGCGCGGGTCCCCCACCTTTTCGTACTCCAAGAGATCGCAGGCATAGCGCTCCTCCGGAGGTGGCCATACCCCCAAGTGCCCCATGAACACCCGGATGTCCCACACCACCACATCGCCGAGGCGCTCGAGAGCCCGCACGAGCCCAGCTGGACCGGTACGCTCCGCCCAAAGGCCGAGGAGGGAGAGCACGGCTCCGCGTTCGGCCCGTCCGCTGGCCTCCATGCCCCGCTCCTCAGAAACCACACGGAAATGACATGCCGCTTCCTGATCCAAATAGCGCAGGAGATGGCCACTCACCCGACCAATGAGGACCACCTCCGCCTCTGGGTCCACGATGGCCTCCAAAAGGGCCTGGGCCTTGGCCGTGGGAATCTTGGCCAACACTTCCCGAACGCCCGGGGGAAGATCCGGATGGAGGGCGAGGACCTGGAGCTCGCCGGGAGTATCGAGGTCCAATTGGGTGGCAGCGGACCGCGGCAGTTCATAGCAGGTGTAACCTGCTTGCCAAAGGCGCATGCCCAGGGGGTTGTCTCGGGGAAGGTCGGGAATAGGCCAAGGGGGCACAATCAATGCCAAGTCGGTGGAGTAGAAGTTGTTCAGGACAGCGAAAGGTTCGGGAAAATCAGCGCGTAGAAGGCCTTGCCATTCCTCATCCGCCATGAGGAGGCCCGCCCCGCTGGCCAGGTACAGGATGCGGCGGGGCTTATGCCTGGCCACTAGCGCGTCGAACTGGGCTCCGAAGTGCCAATTTCCCGGGGGGTCGAGGGCGATCTCGCAGTTTTCCCCTTCCCACGCCACGGGGTCGGCTGTGGCCACCACGATTTTCCGGACTTCGGGGAAGGCGTGAAGGCGCTCCACCACGCTTTTGGCCCCGGCTGTGCGCACTCGGGACACGATGTCCCGCCCCCCGCGATCGAACAAGAGGACGGTGGTCTCCGGCATGGACTAGAGCCGTTCTTCGTAGGGAAGAAGGGCGAGTTTTCGGGCTCGGTCAATCTCTGTGGCCAAATCCCGTTGGTGCTTAGCGCAGAGCTTGGTAATGCGGCGGGACAAAATTTTCCCCCGCCGGTTCATGAACTGCTTGAGCACCTCGGGCTTTTTATACGTGGGTTCCAGTCCCTGTTGACAAAATCGGCAAGATTTGGATTTGGCGTTCAAAATGGCACCTCCTCTTCGGGATACGGCTCCTCCGGGGCAGGCGGTTCCGGCCCCTCGGGGGTTTCGGGCTTGGGGCCGAGGAAGTGGACGCTCTGGGCGATCACTTCAGTGACGCGCCGGCGGTCACCGTTTTGCGTCTCAAACGAGCGGATGCGGAGGCGACCGTCCACCGCGACCTGCCGGCCCTTGCGTAGCCAGGCCGCGCACGTCTCCGCTTGCTTGCCCCACACCACTACCGGCACGAAAGTCACTTCTTCCTCGGGCTGCCCGGTCTCCGGGTTCATCCACCGCCGGTTCACGGCCAAATCGAATCGCACCAAAGGCCGCCCGGTTTGGGTATAACGCAGGTCCGGGTCGGAAGTGAGCCGGCCAGTGAGAATCACTCGGTTCAGATCGCTCATGTCTTCCCGTCCACCCGCACCACTTGATAGCGTAGGAACGCGTCGTCCATGCCCAACCGCTGCTGGAAGCTCTCCACCCGATCCGCGGGCAGGGTGCAATTCACAAGCACATAGTATCCTTCCCGGAAGTGCTCGATTTCGTAGGCCAGGATGCGCTGACCCCATTCTTCCGTTTGCTGGACCTGGCCTCCTTCCTGAGCGAGGAGCGTCTCCACTTTCGCCATTTTTTCTCGCCGCTGGGCCTCAGTGAGGTCAGGGCGAAGAATGTAAACCACTTCGTAGGCACGCATTTCGCCAGCCACGGGTTCTCCTCCTTGGCAAGTTTTTCCGGTCCTACTTTACCGATCCGGCCGGTGTCCTGCAAGGTCGGCCGGGAACACCCAAGGGATCGCCACCCTACTTGACAGCCCCACGCAAACCCTACTATAATCTAAGAAATTAGCGCGAAAGGAGGTGATCAAGAGTGAATAAGGCCGAGCTGGTTGATCGGATTGCCCAGCGAGCCGGGCTTACCAAGAAGGACGCGCGAAAAGCCCTTGACGCCACGGTGGACATCATCGCCGAGGCGCTCGGGACCAATGAGCCTGTGCTCCTCACGGGGTTTGGGAAGTTTGAGGTGCGGGCGCGGAAGCGCTCCCAGCGCATCAATCCCCAGACCCAAAAGCGCATCACCGTACCGGAGAAGGTCGTCCCGGCCTTCAAGCCTGGCAAGAACCTGAAGACCCTTGTCGGCAAGAAGCTCAAGGCCGTGGAAGAGCGAGGCGAGCTCAAAGTGAAAAAGGCTTAAGGCCAGGACGACCGGGGGTTAGGCGGCTGCCCACCTTATGGGCAGCCGCCCTTCGTAAAAAATCACTTTGGGTCGGCATTCTCTTTACTACCGACCCACATCAGTGTAGCCGGACCCTCCTCCCGGGTCAAGGGTAGAGGCGATCTAACATTCTTGGGAACGGGATTGTCTCGCGAATGTGGTTTACACCAGCGATCCAGGCCACGGTGCGCTCCACCCCCAATCCGAAGCCGGAATGCGGTACAGAACCCCACTTGCGCAGATCAATGTACCACCGATACGGCTCTAACGGAAGATTGGCCTCCCTGAGCTGAGCTAAAAGTTCCTCTTCTGTGTCCACCCGCTGGGAGCCACCGATGATCTCTCCGTAACCCTCCGGCGCGATGAGATCGGCGTTGAGCACCACTGAAGGGTCCTGAGGATCCCGCTTCATGTAGAAGGGCTTCACCTCTTTGGGATAGCGCTCCACGAACACAGGTTGGCCGAAATGTGCAGAAAGAGCATCTTCTGCAGGAGCTCCGAAATCGTCGCCATACTCGATGGGAACCCCATGGGCCCGGATGATTTCTAGGGCTTCTTTGTAGGTGATGCGGGCGAACGGCCTGCGCACCTGGGAAAGAAGGACTTTGGAATCACGCCCCAGTTCGGCTAGCTCCCGTCCTCTTTCGGCCACCACGTACTCCACGATGTAGCGCACCAAGTCCTCTTGGAGCTTGAGGTTTTCCTCGTGCTCCAAAAAGGCGGCCTCAGCTTCGGCCATCCAGAACTCCGTGAGATGACGGCGAGTTTTGGATTTTTCCGCACGGAAGCACGGCCCAATCCAGTAAACGCGGCCCAAGGCCATACAAACGGCCTCCAAATAGAGCTGGCCGGACTGCGAAAGGTAGGCAGGCTCGCCGAAGTAGTCGAGAGGAAAGAGGGTGGTGGTGCCTTCCACCGCGGTGCCCACGATGATGGGAGCCTCGGCGGCCACAAACCCGCGCTCCTTGAAGAACGCGCGGATGGCCCAAAACACGGCGTCGCGGATGCGCAGGATTGGAACTTGCCTGCGCGTGCGAACCCAAAGGTGTCGGTGGTCCATGAGGAACCCCACTCCGTGCTCTTTTAGGCCGATGGGGAAAGGCTCTTTCGGGATGTGTACCGGTTCGATCTTTCGCACGAGGAGCTCGTATCCACCGGGCGCACGGGGATCGACCCGCACCGTTCCCCAGAGGCGCAGCGAGCTTTCCTGCGGGAGATGCTCCGCCAAGGCAAAGGTCTCGGGATCAGTCCCGGGGGTCACCACCCCCTGGACGATCCCCGTACCATCTCGGACGAGCACGAACCGCACTTTTCCTGAAGAGCGCTTGTTGTAAAGCCAACCCTGCACCACTACCTCCCGCCCCACATGGCGCGGGAGATCCTCCACGTAGACGTGGACCATTTCAGAGTCCAGAATCGCTGGGCTCCTTAGTCTTTTCCGCCAGCCGCCGCTCGATGTAAGCGATGGCCTCCCCAACTGTAGTGATCTTCTCCGCGTCCTCGTCGGGGATCACGAGGCCAAACTCCTCCTCGAACTCCATGATCAACTCGGCTCGATCGAGGGAATCCGCGTTGAGGTCGTCCACAAATGAGGAGTCCTCGGTGATCTCCTCCACCTCCAACATGAGCTGCTCAGCGATGATCTCCTTCACCCTGTTCCCGACGTCGCTCATGCGCACCTCCTTACGCGCAGGGGATTAACCCCCCGTCTACGCAGAGAACATGGCCGGTTATATAGGAGGCCTGGGGAGAAAGCAAGAAGAGGATGGCCTCCGCCACCTCCTCCGGCCGGCCAGCACGACCCAAGGGAATCCGTGTCAAATACCCGGCGCGGATCTTTTCGGGCAAGGCCGCAGTCATAGGGGTGTCGATGAACCCAGGAGCCACCAAGTTCACCCGGATGCCCCAGGGTGCTGCCTCCTGAGCGAGGGTTCGGGTGAGAGCCACGAGCCCCGCTTTGGCCGCAGCATAGTTGGCCTGCCCTACGTTTCCCGTGAGCCCCACCACGGAGCCCACGAACACGATTGACCCGGACCGAGCCTTCATCATGATCCGCACCGCCTCCCGCGCACAGAGATACCCTCCTGTGAGGTGCACCCGCAGGATCTCTTCCCAGTCCTCCAGAGCCATGCGGACCACGAGTTTATCCCGGGTATGCCCAGCAGCATGCACGAGAAAATCCAGTCGGCCTGCCCAGCCCAAAACTTCAGAAAAAACCTTCTTCACCTGTTCCTGATCAGAGACGTCGGCAGCTATGAATTTCCCGTGTTCTCCCAGTTCTTCCTGGGCCTGGGCCCCCCGTTTTGGATCCCGTCCCACCACCACCGCTTTGCCTCCCCGGGCCACAAAAAGCTTGGCCGTGGCTAGCCCAATCCCCGATGTTCCACCGGTAATAACCGCTGCTTTCCCTTCAAACATCGCGCAAAACCTCCGCCAGGGCCCGGAAGCGTATCCGGGGAGAAATGCGTCTGCCAAGGCGGGTGAGAACCTGACCAGGACCGATTTCCCAGGCTTCCTCCACCCCTTGTGCCGCCAGCGTTTCCACAGCGCGCACCCACCGCACCGGCCCGGTCATCTGGCCCCGAAGGATAGCCCTGATCCGAGCAGGATCCCTTTCCACCTCCCCGCTGGAACTGGAAACGAACGTAACTTTTGGGGCGCAAAAAGGTGTTTTCCCCAAGGCTTCCGCGAGAATCTCCGCGGCCGAAGTCATAAAGGGGGAGTGGAAAGCCCCGGCTACGGCTAGCCTTATGGCTTTCCCACCCTGCTTCTGAACAAATTTTTCTGCTTCCTCCAAAGAAGAAAGTTCCCCAGCCAACACCACCTGGTCGGGAGCGTTCACGTTGGCCACAAAACACCCGGTTTCTTTAGCCCCTGCTTCCACTGTGGCCAACGGTAGCCCTAGCACGGCGAGCATCCCCCCGGGATGTTTTTGGGCGGCTTCTTCCATGAGTTTTCCGCGTAAGAGCACGATCTGGAAAGCATGGGACCAGTTCAGAACCCCGGCGGCAGCCAGGGCAGAGAACTCCCCCAGGGAGTGCCCGGCCACCGCGTCCGGCGCCCTTTTCCGTTTGGCCACAAGAAACGCCGCCCACTCCACGAGAAAAATGGCGGGCTGGGCAATAGCTGTGCAGGATAGCTCTTTCTCAGTCAAATCCGGAACAGGTTTGGTCCACCCCAGTTGAGCCGCTTCCGCCAATACCTCCCTCCCCTCTGGCCGGGAAAAGAGCTCCTGCCCCATTCCCACTTGTTGCGAGCCTTGGCCGGGAAAAAGAAAGGCTACCATCGCAGGATGACTGTGCCGTAACAGGCCCCGGCCCCGAAAGCCGTGAGGGCCAGGATCTGCCCGGATTCAACCTTTCCGTCTCGCACCAGCTCCTCCAGGGCAATGGGAATGGAAGCTGTGGATGTATTAGCGACCCGGTCGATATTGACCACCACTTTCTCTGGGGGCAGGCGCAGACGTTTCACTAAAGCCTCGATGATGCGGAGATTAGCCTGATGAGGGATGACCCAGTCGATGTCTGTCAAGCGCAGGCCGGCCTGGACCGCCGCCGCGCGGGTGGCTTCGGCCATCATTCTCACCGCTGCCCGAAAGAGCCCCTTACCTTCCATCTGGAGAAAATGTTTTCCTGTGCGCACTGTTTCCGCACTAGCTGGGAGCCTCACCCCTCCGGCTTCAATGCGCAGAAGATCCAGTTTCGTGGCGTCCCCGCGCAGGGCCACGCCCAGGATCCCCGCCGGGCCCGGCGCAGCCTCCACCACTACGGCCCCAGCTCCGTCGCCAAAAAGCACGCATGTGGCGCGATCCTGCCAGTTCACAAATCGGGAAAGGGCCTCCGTGCCGATTACCAGAGCTTTTCCCACCACGCCCGTTTGGATGAGCGCCCCGGCCAAAGCCAAGGCATAGACAAACCCGGCGCAGCCGGCGGTGATGTCGGCAAACGGGGTTTTTTCCAGACCTAGCCCCTGGGCGATGTAGGGAGCCGTTCCGGGGATAGGCTCCTCCGGCATGTTGGTGGCCACGAGGAGAAATTCGATGTCTGCAGGGTTCCGTTTTGCCATGGCCAGCGCTTTTTCGGCGGCGCGGATTCCCATCTCCGCCGGGACCTCCTCGGGGCTGAGGATATGGCGGGTACGAATTCCCGTGCGGGTGCGGATCCACTCGTCGCTGGTATCCAAAAATTGGGCGAGATCGTCGTTGGTCAGAAGTTTAGGGGGAAGGTAGGCACCAACGCCGCTGATCCTAAGCGGGATGAACGGTTTTATGGTGCGTGGTCGCGGCATGGACAAGGCCCCATTGTGCGCGCTGTGGAGCCTAAGTCAACCGAGGGCAGGAAAACTTTTGGTGCCGAGGGCGGGAGTCGAACCCGCACGGGCCGAAACCCACTGCCCCCTCAAGACAGCGCGTCTGCCAATTCCGCCACCTCGGCCGCGCACCAATGTTAGGGATGGCCCTCCCCCAGGTCAAGGTTGCCCGCGCGAGCAGTGCCGGGTAGGTTGAAGGGGAGCGATGGTTCGTTTCGGTGTCTACTCGGGAGATCCACTTTGCGCAGAGCGGCGATTGCGGGAGCGCTTGGTAGCTTTGGGGCCCGCACATAAGCACGTGGTTTTTGGTGACGAGGTCACCCCCGCCCAACTTCTCCTTGAGCTCCAAACCCCTGATTTGTTCGAGGAGCGAAAAGCTGTGGTGGTGCGGAGGGCTGACCCCCTGCGGGGAGAACGAGAGCTAGGGCAGATCTTGAGAACTCATCTCTCGCCTGGGGTGGCCGTGTTCTTTTTGGGCGAGGACCTGCGTGGTCCCCTTGCGGAAAGTGCCGAGGAAGCTCGGCACTTTCCCCGGCCCATGGGGCAAGAGCTTCGGGAGCTTTGTGAGACTCTCCTGCGCGAGGCTGGTCTCGCTGCGCACCCGTTTGTGGTGGGCATGCTGGTGGAGGCCGCGGGAGGGGATACTTTGCGGTTGGCCCAGGAGGTGGAGAAATTTGCGGTCTGGAAGGGCGGGAAGCTTCGTCGGGCTCGCCTTCCCGAACTTTGCTTCTTTGCTCAACCCCAGCCCTACGAATTTCTGGACGCAGTGGGCCATGGCAAGTCGTTGGAGGCTTTGGCCGCCCTGGGTCGCCTCCTGCGGGCGCGCTGGAACCCCCAGGTTCTGTTTCATTTCCTGGTGGGGCACATGCGCGCTTTACTTTTTGCCTTGAGCGCCGAAGCCCAAGGGGAAAAAGCGAAGGGGCCGGAGTGGCTGGTGCGTCGGCGTCTGAGCCAAGCCCGCCGGCACGGCGAAGCTCGCCTCATCGGCGCTCTCCAGCTCCTCCAAGAGCTAGAGGTCCAGATCAAACTGGGCGCCTTGGCTCCAGAAGACGCCCTTCACCTCTTTA
This sequence comes from Candidatus Bipolaricaulota bacterium, assembly GCA_938083225.1. Lineage (GTDB taxonomy): Bacteria > Bipolaricaulota > Bipolaricaulia > Bipolaricaulales > Bipolaricaulaceae > DTER01. The sequence continues at coordinate 5,742 of CALKCH010000044.1, read as the reverse complement.
TTTTGAGGTGGGGAGAAGCTTCACCGGCACCCGCTCGCCCAGGACGGTGTGCTCCAGAAGCAGCCTCGTGAACACTAGGGCAGAGAACATGGAGGCCGCCACGCCCAGGCCCAGGGTGATGGCGAACCCCTCCACCGGCCCTGATCCTAACAGGAACAGGATCAACGCGGCGATGATGGTGGTGATGTTGGAGTCAGTGATGGCAGAAAGGGCACGGTGAAATCCTGCGGTGATGGACGCGGTCAGGTTCTTGCCCGCTCGACGTTCTTCTTTGATGCGCTCGTAGATGAGCACGTTGGCGTCCACAGCCATGCCTATGGTGAGCATCAGACCGCCGATCCCCGGGAGGGTCAACGTAGCGTTGAACACGCGCAGCGCAGCAAGAACGATGAGCATGGTCAAGATGAGGTGCAAGGCCGCAATGACTCCATACCACCGATAATAAAGGAGCATGTAGAGGGTTACGAGAACGAGACTCACGAGCAAGGCCAATCCGCCGCGGCGTACGTACTCCGCACCTAGAGTGGGCCCGATTCGCTGCTCCTCTAGCACGGTCACCCGCGTGGGCAGCGCTCCGGACCGAAGAACGGCCACGAGGAGCTTGGCTTCCTCGTAGGAGAAGCGTCCGGTAATGGTGGTGGAGTTCTGGACGGCCCGCCAGCCTTGGGCAGCCGCCTCTTTAATCGAGGAGGAAATGGCAGGCGCGGAGTAGACCACACCGTCCAAGATGATGCCCAGCCGATCGTTGACCTGAAGCCTGCGCAGAGCTTCTACGAACTTCTCCGCGCCCGCCCGGTTGAAGGTAAGAAGAATATAAAGCCCGGGCTGGCGGGGATCGGTGGACACCCGAACCTCCGCGTTGTCCAAAACCTCACCGGTGAGGAGAGGATCGCCCTCCACAAGGTAATAGCGGTTGGGCTCTTTCCCGGGAAGGATTTCCTGGGGGATCACGCGTTTGGCCGCCAGATCATCTGGGTTTGGGGCTTCATCCAAGACTTTGCGGAATTCCAGAATGGCCGTGCGGCCCAAAAGTTCCCGCGCCTGTTCGGGGTCGGCCGCGCCCGGGATGCGCACCTCCACCCGATCTTGTCCCATGGGGCGGATTTCCGCGTTCGCCAAGCCATATTGGTCCACACGCTCCGCAAAGATGGTGACCAAGCGGTCCACCACGTCATTGCGCTGGGCCTGGGTCATTTCTTCCAGCCCCTGGGCTTGCAGGACAAGGCGGACCCCACCCTGGAGATCCAGGCCGAGCTTAATCACCCTATTGAACGGCCAAAACGGATAAAGAAGGCCCACGGCGGCAAACAGCACCGCCAGTGTCACACCCAGATAAATCCAGTCCCGGCGTTTCATGGTCACCTCACTTCTTCACTTTGTCCACGATGCTGGTCTTGGCGAGCCTGATTTTCCCCTCTTCTACGGCCAAAACGACCTCGTTTTCCTCGATGTCTTCAATGGTCCCGATGATGCCGCCTGCGGTGAGCACCCGGTCCCCTCGCTTGAGGGAGGTGAGCAGAGCCACGTGTTCCTTTTGTCGACGACGCTGCGGCCGAATCAACAGAAAATAGAACACAGCGAAAAAAATCACGAGAATAACGACGAGCGAGATGAGCTGTGAGCTCGTTTCCGTAGCAGGTGTAGTTTGCGCAAATGCCACCATTGCATTTCCCCCCTTTCGCATGTCCGCCCAGTGCGAAAACTTTCTCCGGCGGCCAAACGCTAGGGAAGTATAGCCCAAAACCCAAGGCTTGCTCGGCCTCAAAGGAGGTGGCTACGGAACAGCGTGGCCAACCCCAGGAAGAGGCCAATTCCGATGAGATCGCCGATGGTGGTGGCCACTGGCCCGGACATCATGGCGGGGTCCAAGCGCAGCCTCCGGAACACAAAGGGGATGGTTCCTCCTACCAGGCAGGCGCCCACTGTTGTTCCGGCCAATCCCAGACCGGCTATCAATCCGAAGACCGGCTTCTTCCAGAGAAAAGCGGAGATCAGGCCAATCTGAATCCCCAGCCCCAGGCCAGCTAGGAGCCCCACCCGTAACTCCTTCCACATGATCCGCGGCACGTCTCTCCACTCCACCATGCCCAACGCCATACCCCGAATGGTCACCGTGAGGGCCTGCGCGGCAGCATTCCCGCTCATATCCGCAATCAGAGGCATCAAGGAGGCTACGAACGCCATTTGAGCGATGAGGTGTTCGAACCCCCTGACCAAACTGGCCACGCTCATATCGAGAACTACGAGTGCCATGAGCCAGGGCAGTCGTTTCTTCACCGAGGAAATGGGGGGATCCAAAGGCAGATCCTCACCGGCGGGAATACCACCCACGCGCAACAAGTCTTCCGTGGCTTCCTCCCGTATCACGTCCATGACGTCGTCCACGGTGACGATCCCCAGGAGTTTGCGGTCCTCGTCAACCACAGGTAGGGCGAGGAAGTTGTACTTGTCGAAAAGGCGCGCCACCTCTTCCGCGTCCATGTCCGGGGGGAGAGTCACCACGTTGGGGTTCATGATCGTGGCCACGGGGGTGTCCAGGGTGGCCAGCACCAAATCCCGCAGGGAAAGGACGCCCAAAAGATGGTTTTCACCGTCCACCACATAGGCGTAGTACACCGTCTCCATTTCCTCGGCTTTGCGGCGGATGAAACTGATGGCCTCGCGGGCCCGCATGTCCGGGGGCAGGGCCAACACCTCGGGCGACATGAGGCCCGCGGCGGTGTCCGGCGGATAAGAAAGGAGCATCCGAAGCGTCTTGGCGTGGTCCGGTTCGAGCCGAGAAAGGATTTCCTGCATGGTCTCTGGCGGCAGCTCCGCGAGGAGGTCCGCGGCGTCATCGGGATCCATGTGCGAGAGAATCCGAACGGCTTCCTCCCGGTTTAACCGCGAGAGAAGGCGGGCGGCCTCCTCAGGGTCCATCTCCCCGAGTGGGGCCGCGGCCTGCCGCTCGTACAGCCGGCGCACTAGCTCCACGGCTTCTTCCTCGTTCAAGGCAGAGATGATCTCCGCTAAATCCGCGGGATGGCGGCGAAGAAGCTCCTGAAGCTTGAACTTATCTAAGGAGCGCTCGGCCATGGGCGCTGAGTTTATCCCTACGATGTGTTAGTGTCCAAGGAAACGCAGCCCCCAGAGACTGGCCGAAAAGACGAGGACCCCGGCCAGCACCGCACCCAGGACCAGCCCCGGCCAAGCTCGTCGAGGAGGTATCCCCAAAACCGCGGCCACCAATGCGCCGGTCCACACTCCTGTGCCCGGAAGAGGGACAGCCACCAGGGCGGCAAGACCAAGAGGGCCCCATTTAGCCAGGGCCTCATGCCGGCGGGCCTGCCAGGCAAGATACGCTCTTCCCGCACGTCCGGCTCGACCCGGGAGTTTCTCCACCGCCCGAACCATTTTGGGAAAGAGGAAAAGAAGGAACGGCAAAGGCAAGAGGTTTCCCAACAGGGCCAAGAAAAAAGCGGCTTGGGGAGATAAACCCAGGGCCAAAGCCAAAGGTATTCCACCCCGCAATTCACTCACAGGTATCGCAGAAACCCCTAACACCAAAAGAATCTTTCCCCAGGGCACCCCCCGATTCTACTTGGTGAGCCCTTTTGCACCCGGTACCATCAACGTGATGCGCCTTTACAACACGTTGACGAAAAAGGTAGAGGAGTTGACCAGCCCCACAGGCACGGTGCGCATGTACGTGTGCGGCCCCACGGTCTACGACCTCATCCACATCGGAAATGCCCGGCCGTTCATCGTCTTCGATGCCCTCCGCCGTGTCCTGGAGGCCCGGGGCTTGCGGGTGGTTTACGTGCAGAACGTGACCGACGTGGACGACAAGATCATTCGGCGGGCCCAGGAGGAGGGCCGCGACCCCGCGGAGCTCGCCCTGCACTACACCCAGGAGTACTTTGCGGACCTGGAGCGGCTGGGTGTGCGGCCGCCCACTTACTCTCCGCCGGCCACGGTCTTCATCCCCAAGATGGTGGAGCTCATCCAAAAGCTCTTGGACAAAGGCCACGCCTACGTGGTGGATGGGGACGTGTATTTTTCCGTGCGCACCTACCCGGGTTACGGGGAGCTCTCTGGGCGCAGCGTGGAGGAAGAGCTTGCGGGCGCGCGGGTGGAGGTGGACGAAAGAAAGCGCGATCCTTTGGACTTTGCGCTCTGGAAGGGGGCCAAGCCTGGGGAACCGTGGTGGCCGTCGCCCTGGGGCCCCGGCCGGCCGGGCTGGCACACCGAATGCGTGGTCATGTCCACGTACCTCCTCGGCGAAACCTTGGACATCCACGCGGGCGGAAACGATCTTGTCTTTCCTCACCACGAGAACGAGCGGGCCCAGGCCGAATCCCTCACGGGAAAGACCTTCGTCAAGATCTGGCTGCACAACGGCATGCTCACCGTGCGCGGGGAGAAGATGGCCAAATCCCTGGGGAATTTCTACTATGCCCGCGACGTGGTGAAGCTCTTTGGCACGGAGGCCGTGCGCTACTTTTACCTTTCGCGGCACTGGCGGAAGCCCCTGGATTTTTCGTTTGAGGCCCTGGAGGAGGCGAAGGCGGCGGTGGGCCGGGTCTACAACTTCTTGAGCGAGGCCGGCCGCATTCCCCCCGAAGCGCAAGCCCAAGACCCCGGCTTCCGCTCGTTCCTTTCCCAAGCGGAAAGGAAGTTCTGGGCAGAATTGGAGGACGATTTCAACACTCCCGGCGCGTTGGCGGTTTTGCAGGATGTCATTGGTGAAGCCTACAAGCGGGCCGACCCCGGTGCCCTGCGGGAAGTGGGGGAGGTCGTGCGGCGCCTGGCCCGGCCCTTGGGCCTGTTCCAGGGTGAGGGGAGCTCGCCGGAGCTGGGCAAGCTTTCCGAGGAGCTTTTGGACCTGATCGTGGACCTGCGGGCCCAGCTGCGCCAGGAGAGGAATTTCGCCCTCGCCGACAAGATCCGGGAGAAACTTTCTTCCCTGGGGGTGGAGCTGCGGGACGGGCCGGAGGGCACCCGCTGGATCCTGCGCTCCTAGCGGCCCAGTTTCTCCCGGATCTCGGGGAAGGTGAGCTTCACGGCGATGGGCCGCCCATGAGGACACCGAGCCGGTTCCTTCGTGTCTTTCCACGCCGCAATCAGGGCCTCCTGTTCCTCCGGCGAAAGTTCCTCCCCGGCGCGCACGGCCGCAGCACAGGCCACCTCCCGCCGCAACTGCAAAAGCTCTCTTTGTCCTTCCCGCCAGAGGGTGGCCACGGCCCGTAGTGGCCCTTCGAATCCCAGCTTGGCCTGCCGTTCCGCCAGCACCAACGGCCAGCCCCGCACGAGAAACGCATTTCCTCCGAAGGGCTCGAGCTCCACCCCCAGCGCCCGCAAGCTGGGGATCGCCGCGCGCAGGGCCTCCGCCTGGTCGAAGGGAAGCTCCACCTGCACGGGAATGAGGAAGCGCTGCACCTGGATTTCCCCGCCATCCTGAAATTTTTCAAAGAGCACGCGCTCGTGGGCCACATGCTGGTCCACGATCTCCAGGCCTTCGGGCGTCTCCACCACGATGAACGTTCGCCCGATCTGGCCCAGGATGCGCCAGGGCTTTTCCCTTGAGGGTTCTCCTTCGCCAAAGAAGATGAGCTCCTCTCCGCGCGCGGGCTGGGTGGGTTGGGTAGGAGGGGCAGGCCGGGAGACGGGCACTGCCCCGCCGCCCCAGGTGGGCGTAAATGCTCCCAAAGCCCTGAGCGCGGCCCGACGAAGAAGGTCCATGACCGCCTCCTCGTTTTGGAA
>CALKCH010000043.1 GCA_938083225.1 Candidatus Bipolaricaulota bacterium | reverse complement strand
TGAAGCTCCGGGTAGATTTGGCCCAGCGTATCGACGAAAGATTGAGGGCCGCAGGGCTGGAGCGGCCACTGGTTTTGCACGGAGCCTCGGGGCTCACTGCCGAACAGGTACGGGCCCTCGTGGCTGCTGGCATCTGCAAGGTGAACAAGGACACCACGTACCAATACGTTTACGCGCACACCGCGGCCACCTTTTACCTCGCTCAGCGCGCCGATGTTCTTCCTCCGGACGGGGTCCTGTTCGATCCCATCACGTTCGAGGCCCAGGGGGCCAAGTGGTCGCCAAACAAAAAGATCTTTGACCCTCGTGTGCTCGGGAAGGAGATCCAGACTGCTGTCCGTCGGGTGGCCGAGGAGATGATCGATCAAGTGGGATCTGGAGGGAGGTCGCTTTATGCCTGAGCTGAAAAGGATAGGAATTCTCACGGGTGGGGGCGATTCCGCAGGCATCAACGCGTGTATCCGCGCCATCGTTCGACGCGCAGCTAAAGAGGGCCTCGAGGTTTGGGGCTTCCGAGACGGTTGGCGCGGCCCCATCGACGACGAGGCTGTGCTCCTCAGTTTGGACAGCGTGTCCGGGATCCTCCCTCAAGGAGGCACGATCCTTGGCACCTCCCGCACCAACCCGTTCCGCAAAGTCCAGAAGGGCGGAAAAACTGTGTGGGAGCCTACCGAAAAGGTGGACCGCATTTTGCACACCTTGGCCAAGCGAGAGGTCCAGGTCCTGATCCCTATTGGTGGCGACGACACCTTGGGTGTAGCTTGGCGGCTGTTTGAGCAACACGGGGTGAAGGTGGTGGGCATTCCCCAAACCATCGATAACGACGTGGCTGGCACCGACTACTCCTTGGGGTTTCACTCCGCCCTTTCCGTGGTCACCGAGGCCCTAGACCGTCTGCACACTACGGCCCAATCTCACCACCGGGTGTTCATCGTGGAGGTGATGGGCCGCGACGCCGGGTGGATAGCCGTTCTGGGTGGGATCGCTGGGGGCGGAGATGTGATCCTTGTTCCGGAGGAAGCGTTCTCTGTGGACGAAGTGCTCGAGAGGATCCAGGAACGATATGCCCGGGGCCGCACGTTCTCCATCGTCGTGGTGGCGGAGGGCGCCCGTCCCGTGGAGCTGGGCGGAAAACCTGTGGCCCAGGAAGGGAAAGTGGATTCCTTCGGGCACATTCAGCTTGGCGGGGTCGGCTACTGGCTTGCCGATCGCCTGCGCGAGCGGGGCCTGGAATGCCGGGTCGTGGTGTTGGGCCATCTCCAGCGGGGGGGCATTGCCACCTCCTTCGATCGCCTCTTGGCCACGCGGTTCGGTGTGGCCGCTGTGGAGTTCGCCCTGCAGGGGAAGTTCGGGGTGATGGTGGGCCTACGCGGCCATGACATCGTGGCTATACCCTTGGGTGAAGCCCTTTCTCAGAGTCCAAAGCCGGTGGACCCGGTATTTCTGAAATTGGCCCGGGCCATCGGGGTGAGATGATGCGTAAACTTTTAGCGGTCTGCGTTCTTTTGGGATTCATTGGTTTTGGCGCCGGCCAGACGAGCTCTCTTTTCCAGCCCCTATCCCAGGTTTACGATGCCATTCGGTCCTATTACCTTTGGGCCGATCAGATCAGCGATGCCCAGCTGGTGCAAGGTGCCATCCGGGGCATGGTGGAAAGTCTGGGCGATCCTTACTCTACCTATTTCAGTCCCCAAGAGTATGAGGAGTGGCAAAGAAGCCTGGCCGGAGAGTACACAGGGGTAGGGATCGAGATCACCATCCGTAACGGGTGGATCACGGTGGTCACCCCTCTTGCCGGTACACCGGCCGAAGCCGCGGGCATCCGCCCCGGCGATGTCATCCTCAAGGTGGACGGAAAGTCCACCGAAGGGTGGACCCTGGAGGAAGCTTCCCGACACATCCGCGGTCCTGAGGGCACTCCCGTGACCCTCAGGGTGCGTCACCCGGACGGAAAGGTGGAGGACATCACCATTGTTCGGGCACAAATTAAGGTGGAAGCCGTTCGCTTTAAGTACCTGGACGAGGAAAAAGTGGGCTATGTGCGGATCCTCCGTTTCGATGAGGGAACCCCCACCCTGGTGAGCAAAGCTCTCCTTTCATTCCCTTTGGACGAGCTCCGCGGGATCGTCTTGGACCTGCGCAATAACCCTGGGGGACTTCTCTCCTCGGCTGTGGAGGTCACGAGTTTCTTCGTCGACCAAGGGCCGGTGGTGCGTACCCGTGGCCCCTCTTTCGGGGAGCGCATCTATAGATCGCGGGGAAATTCTTTCCCCAACCTTCCCTTGGCCGTATTGGTCAATGAGGGCACGGCCTCGGGCGCGGAGATCGTGGCCGGGGCTATCCAGGACTACGGCGTGGGCGTCCTCGTGGGCCGCAAGACCTTCGGCAAAGGCTTGATCCAGGAATTCGTGCTCCGCTTGCCCGACGGAGGGATGGTGAAGCTCACCACCGGGGAATACCTCACGCCCAGCGGCCGCAGAGTCCACGACGTGGGCCTTGCCCCGGACATCGAGGTGCCCAGGGTTGAGGGGACCGAGGAGGACTTGGAGCTCAAGGCGGCGCTGGAGTGGATCGCTGCCCAGGCTCCCGTGGGGGTGGGACGGTGAAAGCGGAGGTCTGGCAGGAGATCGACCGGCGGGCAGAGGAGCTCTGGGATTTGGCCCTGCGGATCCACGCCCATCCTGAACTAGGGTTTGAAGAGCACAAAGCGGCGGCCTGGCTCACTGAAACGCTCTCTCAGGGTGGGTTCCAAGTGGAGCGGGGCGCAGGGGGTTTGGCCACGGCGTTTCGCGCCGCGCACCCCGCGCAGAACCCTGGGCCACGCATCGCCATTCTGGCCGAATACGACGCTCTGCCTGAGCTTGGGCACGCCTGTGGTCACAACCTCATCGCCACCATCGCCGTGGGCGCAGCCCTGGGTCTTGCTCCCTTCAAGGAAAAACTGCCGGGAACCCTCCTTGTGCTGGGCACGCCAGCCGAAGAGGGAGGGGGCGGGAAGATAAAGCTGATCCAGGCCGGTGTTTTTCGCGATGTGGACGCAGCTTTAATGGTTCACCCTGCGGATCAAACCGTGGTGGACCGCGGTTCTCTGGCCATCACCGAGGTGAAGATCGAATTTCACGGGAAAGCGGCGCACGCTTCCTCCGAACCGGAAAAAGGCATTAACGCCCTGGATGCGGTGATCCAGACTTTCGTGGCCTTAAACGCCCTGCGCCAGCACATCAAAAGCGAGGCCCGTATTCATGGGATCATCACCCACGGCGGGGTAAAACCCAACATCGTTCCCGAACACGCCGCTGCCCTGTTCTATGTGCGGGCCCCGGAAAATGCGTATCGCGACGAGCTCGTGGAAAAGCTACGGAGGTGTGCCGAGGGAGCGGCTTTGGCCACCGGGGCCAGGCTCACGTTCACCAAAGTGGGACACGAATACAAGGCCATGCGCCCCAACAAGGCCATGGCCGGTGTTTTCGCGAAGTACCTTACGGAGCTTGGTTTTCCTCCGGAGACACCCAAGGGCGGGACAGGTTCCACAGACATGGGGGACGTGTCCTGGGAGGTTCCGGCCATTCACGCCTACATTCGCATTGGGCCAGGGGAGATTCCCGGGCACTCCCGGGAGTTCGCGGAGGCGGCAAAAAGCCCGGGAGCGAAGCGGGCGCTGATTGCGGCGGCTAAAGCCGTGGCAGCCACATGCCTGGAGCTCTGGACTGATCCGGAGCTCTTCCGGAGGGTGAAAGAAGAGTTCCGTCAGGGAACGGGATCGTAGCCGCCGGGGTGCCATGGCCCGCAGCGACTGAGCCGGCGCAGCGCGAGCCACCCCCCGCGGAGCACTCCGTGGCGGAGAATTGCGTCCTTTGCGTACTCTGAACAGGAAGGATAAAAGCGGCAGCGGTGGGGCAGGAACGGCGAGATCACGCGCTGATAAACTTCCAACGGGAGCACTAAAATTTTCTTCACCAAAACTGCCATCCTGCAGAAATGACAAGATCTTGAGTCCATGCCTGCATTTCCGCTAGCTTAGCAAATCCCACCTGAAGTGTCACGGTAGCCCCACCTAATTTAAACACCAATTGAAACGTGGCGCTTTGTGTCCCGGCGGGGATTTGTCCTTTGGGCTTCACCTGACGCAGGGTGTATTGGGCGGAGAAAGTAGCCGTTTCGTTCAATCGGTAAGCATAAGAAGCGCTGAGGTTCAGGCTATACTCCTCGAACACTTGGTACGGAGCAGAGAGATCAGTTTTGAAAAGGATCTGGGAGCGAGGATCTGGCGTCATGGCTCCTTGAAGGGAAACATTAAACGCGAGGATGGAGCCAGGCTGAGGACGACTAAGAGCATAGCCCAAGCCGAATTGCACAGCCCAACCGCAGTACCGCTCCAGCCCCGGTTCTTCTAAGGTTTCCTCAATGAGGAGGATGCTACGGGGATCGAGAGTAACGCCCGTTTCTTTGGCGAGGATCTTGGCCAGAGCTGCGGCTAGGTCTGACGCTGAAGGATACATCTGGCGTCGTCCGATTTCCTTGGCCACGTCGAGGAGAGTGCCCTCCGGGAGAGCTGCAAGCAGCGCCCCCCGCCGCAGAAGCTTTTCCTCGATACGCAGCGCGCGCACAAGGGGGGTGACGTCCGTGAACCGGCCGTAGCCCACGCCAGCTCGGGTCTCCACGAGCGGCCGCGTGTACTTCGTATCGATCGTCCCTTCTATCCCGCCGAACACGAAATAGGGGAATTCGGGAAAGGGATATTCCCGGAAAGTCCCGGAAACCTGAGTGTACGCTGAGGCCAACTGGAGCCCCAACAGGCTGAGGTCCCCTTGAAAGGCTAACCCCATCCCGCGGGCGGGGGAATCCACCAACCACTCCCCGGAAAGCGTGAGTTTCCCGGTGTTGATGTCTGGCCCCGGCGTGAGCGGGTCTTCCCGGTACCGGTAGTTGAAAGAAGCCTCCCCCCGTAAGAGGTTAGTGGTGGGAGCCTGGTATTGGCAGATATTCACGGCGAAAGCCGGCAAAAACCAGAGAAAAAGGAACACGAACTTTCGGAACATGGCAAGACCAAGCCTATCCGAATGGGCTATCCTTGGCCAGATCACCAGAGGTAGAGGGCTTCGGGACCGAATTTTTCCCGCATTTCCTTTAGAGCTTCCGCTAGCTTTAGGTCAACAAAAAGGGGCAGAGGTTGAAACGTTCGGGGCACAAGATCGGCAGCACCTACCCCGAGCAGGCGTACCCCTTGGCCCTGGGGGATCTCCAGGCGTGCCAAAAGCCCCGCGGCCTCCTTCGCGATGAGCACGGGGTGATCCGTGGGTTCCGGGAGCTTTGTCTGGCGTGTACAAGTGGTGAAATCGGAAAAGCGGGCTTTGATCTGCACAGTGCGGGCGAGAAAACCCTCGGCCTGGAGGCGGTCGGCCACCAAGAACGCTAACCGGCGCAGTTCATCTGAAATTTTCTCCTCGTCGAAGAGATCCTCGGGATAGGTGACTTCGCGGGAAATAGACTTCGCTTCCCGCACGGGGACTACGGAGGATTCGTCCAAGCCGCGGGCCAGTTGCCAGAGGGCCTCTCCTCCCTTGGGCCCAAACCACGACCGCAAGAACCCCAGGGGTACCTCGCGCAGGTCGCGTACTGTGCGAACCCCTTTCTCTTCCAGGCGGGCTGCGGTTTTTGGTCCCACGCCCCACAATTTTTCCACCGGCAGAGGGTCGAGAAAGCTTTGAACTTCCTCGGGCCGGACAATGTGCAGCCCTCCGGGCTTGGCCTCATCCGAAGCGAGTTTGGCGATGAGCTTGTTGGGACCAAGCCCCACTGAGCAAGACAGCCCTGTCTCCCCGGGGATGCGTTTGTGGATGGTCTCCGCCACTTTCTCCGCTGGGCCGTGGAGAAGTTCAGTTCCGGTGAGGTCTACGAATGCTTCGTCCAAGGAGATTGGTTCCACAAGAGGACTGTATTCCCCGAGGATAGTGCGGATCCTTTGGGCCATCTCTTCGTAACGTTCAAAACGGGGTGGCAGGAAAATGCCGTGTGGGCAAAGGCGCCGGGCCAGGGACGTGGGCATCCCCGAGTGAATGCCGAACTTTCGCGCTGCGTAGGAAGCAGTGGCCACCACCCCGCGGGGCTCCGGGCCAGCCACGATCACCGGCTTTCCTCGTAACTCCGGCTGATCCAGTTCCTCGACGGAGGCGTAAAACGCATCCATATCTACATGTAAAATCCAGCGAGCCATCGTGAGGATGGTAAGCCCTTTCTGGACCTTCTCAACCCCAGTTGCTTGGGTCTCCCCTCATGGCTAGAATGCCCGCTACCTAAAGTCCTTCGCTCAAAAGGGGGCAAGCATGCAGATCCTCAAGGTCGCTGCCACTTCCAATCCCAAGGCGGTCGCGGGGGCTATTGCCGGGGCGTTGGAGGAAGACGGGATCGTGGAGGCCCACGCCATCGGGGCTGGCGCAGTGAACCAGGCTGTGAAGGCCATCGCCATCGCCCGCCGGCTCGTGGAGCGGGAGGGCGAGGCGGAGATCAAGGTCATCCCAGGCTTCATTGACGTGGAGATCGGGGGAGAGGTCAAGACGGGCATCCGCTTCGTGATCGCAAAATAAATGCGTCTGGAGGCGTTAGTCCAGGATTCTCTTCGTTCTGTCCTGGACCGCTTGGGGTTCCCTTCCCCAGAAATTCCGGTGGATCGACCTCCGCGCCGGGAACTGGGGGACCTCTCCAGCCGTGTGGCCTTTTTTTTGGCCCCCCAAATGGGGAAATCCCCCCAAGCGGTTGCTCAGGACTTGGCCCGGGCTCTTTCGTCTCATCCCGCGTTCGCCCAGGTTCGAGCCGTACAGGGGTTTTTGAACTTCGTCCTGCGGCCAGAGGCCCTGCACCGTGTTCTCGCCGCGGTGCTGGAAGACGGGCTCTCCTACGGGAAAGGGGAGGAAGGCCAAGGGAAAAAGCTGCAAGTAGAGTTTGTCTCCTCCAATCCCACTGGTCCCCTCACCATTGGCCACGGCCGCCAGGCCGTGCTGGGTGACGTTTTGGCCAACCTTTTTGCCGAACTGGGTTGGCCGGTGACCCGGGAATACTACCTCAACGACGAAGGCCGCCAGATCGAGCTTTTGGCCCAGTCGCTGTGGGCCCGCTACCGCCAAGCTCTGGGTGATCCCCAGCCCATCCCCGAGGGCGGTTACCACGGGGACTACCTTGTCCCCATCGCCCAGGAACTGGCTGCGAAGTTTGGGAACACTTATCCCACCTGGAACGAGGAGACCAAAAACACATTCCGCGCCGAGGTTGTGCCCAGGATGCTCCGCCTGATCGAGGAAGATCTGGAGGCAGTGGGCGTGAGGTTCGATGTGTGGACACGGGAGGGCGATCTCATCCGCAGAGGGCTTGTAGGTGAAGTTCTAGAGGAGCTGCGCAAACGAGATGCAGTCTACGAGAAAGACGGAGCCATCTGGCTTTCCGCCAAGGCCCACGGCCTCGGCCGCGATCCCGTGCTCGTCCGCTCCGACGGCACTCCCACCTACCTCATGGTCGACATCGCCTATCATCTGGACAAATTCCGGCGGGGTTTCGACTGGGTGGTGGACGTCCAAGGGGCGGACCACGTGGAGGAGCAACAGCAGGTGAAGCTTGCCCTTCAGCTTCTTGGGCTTCCCCAAAAATTTCTTAGCTATTGTTTGCACCAATTCGTGACCTTAAAGGGCCAAGAGGGGATAGAGAAGATGTCCACCCGGGCTGGCCGGTTCTTGCGCCTGAAAGACTTGGTGGAGGAAGTAGGGCGGGACGCCACCCGCTACTTCATGGTCATGCGCAAGCCCGAGAGCCACCTCGTGTTCGATTTCGAGCTCGCGAAAAAGCAAAGCCTGGAAAACCCCGTGTACTACGTGCAGTACGCCCACACCCGCATTGCTTCAGTTTTTCGGGAGGCCACGGCCCGGGGGGAGATGCCCGAGGATTTTCTTTCTTTGGACCTTTCCCCTCTCCGGGAGCCCGAGGAACTCGTGATCATCATGGAGCTCGATCGTTTTCCCGACGTTTTGCGCATAGCGGCTCACGAATTTGCTCCCCATCTTCTCTGTGAATATCTGGAAAATTTGGCCGGCATTTTCCACCCCTACTATGCCCGGGTGCGGATTCTCGGACAGGGGCGGGTCACCTCCGCACGCTTGGCTCTCCTGGCAGGAGTCAGGCTCGTTCTCTTTCGTGGCCTCTCCATCCTCGGGGTGAAGGCGCCCGAGGCCATGTGATGCCCGAGAGTTTTTGGGAGCGCCTGCGCGCTGGTCTTTCCCGCACCCGGGAGGGGCTTTTGGGCTCCCTCAGCGCAACCTTTCAGGGCCAAAAAACCGCCGAACTTTTGACACGCCTGGAGGAGGCCTTGCTCTGTGCAGACGTGGGCCCAGAAGAGGCCCGCCGCATCGTGACCCAAGTGGAGGAAGAGCTGCCTGGACGGTGCACGTGGGAGGAACTTTTGACGGTGGTGGAGAAAATCCTCGTGGCCGAGCTCGCCCAAGCTGAGCGGCCTTTCTCTTTGTCCTCTGGGCTCGCCGTTCTCCTCTTTGTCGGAGTGAATGGGTCCGGAAAAACCACCACCGTGGCTAAAGTGGGGAAGTGGCTTTTGGGCTGTGGAAGAAAGCCGGTGCTGGTGGCGGCAGACACGTTTAGGGCTGCGGCTATCGATCAGCTGCGGGAGCTGGGCGAGACCGTCGGACTGGAGGTGGTGGCCCATCAACCTGGGGCTGATCCGGGCGCAGTGGTCCATGATGCCCTGGTGCATGCCCGCTCTGTCGGTTATGATATTGTTTTGGTTGATACAGCCGGGCGGCTTCAGACGAAAAAACCGCTCATGGAGGAGCTCAAAAAAGTGTGCCGCGTGGTGGAGAAATTCATGAATCGTGGGCCAGACGAGCGGGTTTTGGTGGTAGATGCCAGTGTTGGGCAAAATGCCATCTCTCAGGCTCAGCTTTTCCACGCAGCTTTGGGGCTCACCGGGCTCGTGCTCACGAAGTTGGACGGAACAGCGCGGGGCGGTGCGGTCCTGCCGGTGGTGCAGGCCCTTGGGCTTCCCATCCTTTGGGTGGGCACAGGAACAGGCCTGGATGACCTGGCCCCCTTCCGCGCGGAGGCGTTCGTCCAGGCCCTTCTTAGGGGGTGAAAATGGCCAAGTACGTCTATCTTTTTGGTGCCGAAAAAACGGAGGGCAGCGCCAAGATGAAGGATCTCCTTGGGGGGAAGGGCGCGAACCTTGCGGAGATGGCGCTCCTGGGTATCCCTGTCCCACCGGGCTTCACCATCACTACCGAGGTCTGCCGCTACTACTACAAAAACGGCGGCCGATACCCCGAAGGGCTGGCCGAACAAGTTCAGGCAGGGGTGAGATTCCTGGAGGGGGCCACTGGCCGTAAATTCGGGGACCCTGAAAATCCTCTGCTTGTGTCCGTGCGTTCGGGAGCCCCGGTTTCTATGCCCGGAATGATGGACACCATCCTAAATTTGGGCATCACCGATCGCGCCGTAGAGGGACTAGCCGCCCGCACCTCCCCCCGCTTCGCCTACGATGCCTACCGCCGCCTCCTCTCCATGTACGGCTCGGTGGTGTTGGGCATCAAGGACGAGGTCGATCCCTTCCACGAGGTCATGGAGGAACTGAAGCGGGAGCGGGGTGCTTCCTCCGATCTAGATCTCACTGCAGAGGACCTGGAAGAGCTCGTGCGCCGCTACCAGGATCTTATCCAAAAAAACGGCAAGGAATTCCCTCAGGACCCTTGGGAGCAGCTTTGGGGGGCCATCGGGGCGGTGGTGCGCTCCTGGATGAACGAGCGGGCCCAGGTGTATCGGCGCCTGTATCGCATCCCTGAGGACATGGGCACCGCGGTGAACGTGCAAGCCATGGTGTTCGGAAACCTCGGGAACCGCTCGGGAACAGGCGTGTGCTTCACCCGCGACCCCGCCACCGGCGAGAACCGCCTCTACGGGGAATTCCTCCTCAATGCCCAGGGCGAGGACGTGGTGGCCGGGATCCGCACCCCCAACCCCATCTCCAAGCAGGCCAAGACCGATCCCACCCAGATTTCCCTCGAGGAGGCCTTGCCCCAGGTTTATTCGGAGCTTCTACGCATTCGGGACATCCTCGAGCGGCACTACCGCGATATGCAGGACGTGGAATTCACCATCGAGGAGGGCAGGCTCTACATCCTCCAGACTCGCTCCGGAAAGCGCACGGGTTTTGCCGCGGTGCGCATCGCGGTGGAGATGGCCGAGGAGGGCCTGATCACCGAGGACGAGGCCATCCTCCGCATCGATCCTGCGGAGCAGCTTTCCCAGCTTCTCCAGCCCATCTTTGATCCTAAGGCCAAGGCCCGGGCCAAGGTGTTGGCCAAGGGCTTGGCCGCAGGGCCGGGCGCGGCCACAGGGAGGATCGCTCTTTCTGCCCCGCGGGCCGTGGAGATGGCCCAGGAAGGCCCGGTGATCCTCGTGCGGCATGAGACCTCGCCGGACGACATCCGGGGTATGGCCGCCGCCCAGGGTATTCTTACCGCTCGAGGCGGGCTCACCTCCCACGCCGCCGTGGTGGCCCGCCAGATCGGCAAAGTGGCCGTGGTGGGCTGCGAAGCCCTCCACCTCGACTACGGAAAGCGCGAGCTCCGCGTGGCCGGCGAGGTCCTGCGTGAGGGAGACTGGATCTCCATCGACGGCACCACCGGGGAAGTTCTCCTTGGGAAAATTCCCACGCAGCCGAGCGAGGTGGTGCAGGTCCTGCTAACCAAAACCCTCAAGCCTGAGGAAGCTCCGGTCTACCAGCTTTTTGAGAAACTCATGCGCTGGGCGGATGCCCGGCGTCGGTTGGGCGTGAGGGCCAATGCCGATCAACCCGATCAGGCGCAGGTAGCCCTGGCCTTCGGCGCCGAGGGCATCGGTCTCTGCCGCACCGAGCACATGTTCTTCGCCGAGGATCGCATCCCCTACATGCAGGAGGCCCTGGTGGCCCCGAACGCCGCGGCCCGCAAGCGCGCCCTTTCCGCCCTCCAGCGCATGCAGGTCCAGGACTTCGAGGGCATCCTGCGCGTCATGGACGGGAAACCCGTGATCATCCGGCTTTTGGACCCGCCCATGCACGAGTTCCTCCCCAAGGAGGAGAAGGACATCCGGGCCTTGGCGGAGCGGCTGGGCCTCAAATTCGAGGAACTGCGCGCTCAGATCGAGGCTTTGCAGGAGTTCAACCCCATGCTGGGCCACCGCGGGGTGCGCTTGGGCATCACCCATCCTGACCTCTACGACATGCAGGTGGAGGCGATCTTCCGCGCGGCGGCCAAGCTCAAGAAGGAAGGGCTCACCCCCAAACCGGAGGTCATGATCCCCCTGGTGGGCCACGTGAACGAAATGAAGGTCATGCGCGAGCGCGTGGTGGAGATCGCCACGCGCGTCATGGCCGAAGAAGGGGTGGAGATCCACTTCAAGGTGGGGACGATGGTGGAGGTGCCCCGGGCGGCGATCACCGCCGACGAGATCGCCCGCGAGGCCGAGTTCTTCTCGTTTGGCACCAACGACCTCACTCAGATGACCTTCGGATATTCCCGGGACGACGCGGGCAAGTTCATCCGGGAGTATCTGGAGCGCCGGATCCTCCCGGAGGATCCGTTCGAAACCCTCGACCGAAACGGGGTTGGCGCACTGATGCGGATAGCCGTGGAAAAGGGCCGCAAGATCCGGCCGGATATCTCTTTGGGCATCTGCGGCGAGCACGGCGGAGAGTCCCGCTCTGTCCACTTCTGCCACGAGATCGGTCTCGACTACGTGTCCGCCTCGCCCTGGCGGATACCCGTGGCCCGACTGGCTGCCGCCCAGGCCGCCATCAAGGGAGGGAAAGTGGGGGTGGCGGGGGACTGAAGCCCCTTCCCAGTGTTCCGCTTCCTCGTCGTTCGTCTGGCGGCCATGGTCGCCACGGTGTTTGTGGTGGCCATGGCCGTTTCCTTAGTCCTCACCGTTCTTCCTGGAGACGCAGCCCGCCTGGTGGTGGGGCCAGAGGCCACTCCCGCCCGCTACGAAGCCGTACGCCGAGCCTTAGGCCTGGATCTTCCCTGGCCGGCTAGATTTGCTCGGTGGCTGGCCGCCGCCCTGCATGGGGACCTCGGGAGATCCCTGCGCTATCCCTCCTTTTCCGTGGCCGAGCTTTTGGGCCGTGGTCTTTCTCTGACCTTTCCGTTGGCTGCCTGCGTGGCCGGTGTTTCTTTTGCCCTCGGGATTCTCCTTGGCGCCCTTTGCGTGGCCCGTTTGGGAAAGCTTGTGGATTTAGCTATCTCCGCAGGGAGCCAACTATTTTTGGCTATCCCCGAGTTTTGGCTGGGCATCCTTCTTGTCAGCATATTTTCGGTACGAGTGTCTCTCTTTCCCGCCAGCGGTTTTCCCGGGTGGGGAGATCCGCGAGCTTGGCGGTATCTCCTTCTTCCCGCGGCTGCCCTTGTTTTCCCCCGTGTGGCCTATTTCTCCCGGTTGACGCGGGCCGTTTTGGCGGATGTGTTGGGCACAGAGTTCGTACGCACAGCCCGCGCCAAAGGTCTTCCCGAGCGCCTTGTTCTTCTTCGGCATGCCCTGAGGAATGCCGTTATTCCGCTCGTAGCCGGGTTCGCTCTCACCTTCGGCCGACTCCTGGCCGGAACCCTCGTGATCGAGCAGGTCTTCTCTCTTCCGGGCTTGGGAAAGTTTGCAGTGGAGGCCGCGTTCGCTCGGGATATCCCTTTGCTTTTGGGCCTCGCTGTGTTAGTCACAGGGACTGTGGTGGCCGTAAACACCGCTTCGGATCTTCTCTATGCTTTCCTGGACCCCCGGATCCGCCGCTCATGAGCCGCCTTGTTTTCAGCCTTTTCTTGGTACTTCCTAGCCTGATCCTCGCGGTATGTGGGGTGTTTTGGCTTCCTTTTTCGCCCACTCAAGTGGTGGACGAACCCTTTCTCCTTCCCTCCCTCTCTCATCTGTGTGGCACAGACTGGTTCGGCCGGGATGTTTTGGCCCGCATTATGGCCGGCGGCCGCACGAGCTGGGCCGTGGCCGCGCTGAGCGTGGCCGTAGGCGGAGCCCTGGGCATCGGACTCGGCTTGGTCGCGGGTTACTTCAGCAGCCTGTGGGGAGAAATTTTGCTTCGGACCTCGGACGTGATTTTTTCCTTCCCACCTGTCCTTTTGGCCATGATCCTGGCGGTAGTTTTCGGCCGCGGGGCCTTGGGCGTGACGCTAGCCCTGACCCTGTTCAACTTCCCCTACTTTTTGCGGCTGACTCATGCGGGCTCTTTGACCCTGCGCGAACAGGATTTTATTGTTGCGGCCAAAGCTGGAGGAGCTGGTTCCTTCCGTATCTTGTTTCGCCACGTCCTGCCCCATTTGGTCTCCCCTCTTTTGGTGCAGGCCACTTTTTCCCTGGGCACAGCTCTTTTGGCTGAGGCCTCTCTTTCCTACCTGGGGCTGGGGATACAACCCCCCCATCCCACCTGGGGGCGCATGCTGTGGGAGGCCCAGAGCTGGCTTGGGCATTCGCTCTGGCCCGCTTTCTTTCCTGGCCTTGTGCTTGCCCTTTCTGTCTTGGGATTAAATTTGCTCGGCGATTTTCTGCGGGATTTTATGGACCCTCGACTGCGCCCTATGCTCAATCTTTTTCAGCTTCGGCGAGGGGGAAGACGTAAAGGGGCGGAATCTTAAGCCCCCGTACACTTTCCCGTGCGACCAAAATCCGGTGGGGAGCTTGGAGGAAAATGTTGACCACGTCGCGGGTGATGAGGTACTGGGCTACGGTGTAGATGCTCTGCCGGGCCACGGGGTTGGCCACTTTGGCGCCCAAACGCAAAAGCCCATCCAGTTCGGGGTTATCCCAGCCGCGGCGGAAGTAATAGTCTGGCCGGTCGGGGCCGTAAAAAACCAGGGTCAAGGCAGGGTCCAGCCGGCCCACATGCCCGATCACGGTGAGGTCAAAATCTCCCTGCCCATACACGCGCTCAAGCCAGGTGGGCCAGTCCACGAGCGCAAGCTCTAGTGCGATTCCCACTCGAGCAAGCTGGGCAGCGAGAACCTCGCCGGTGCGCACGTGGAAGATGTAGTTGGCGGGGAGAGTGAGAGTGGCCGAAAAGCCCTGAGGATACCCAGCCTCGGCCAAAAGCTCCCGGGCACGCTGGGGATCGTGGGGATAAACCCAGGTCATGTCGGCGTAGTAGGGAGCAGTGGGCGCAAGATGGCTTCCCACAGGCGAGGCATAGCCCAGGGAAACTAAACGGATGATCTCTCCTCGGTCCACGGCCAGGGCCAGAGCTTGCCGCACCCGCAGGTCATCAAATGGTGGCCGAGTTTTGTTGATGGCTACTATTTGTACGAGATCCTGGGGAGCAGAAAGAACGGTGATATTTTGTTCACGGTTGAGGGTAGAGGCGATTTCTGGGGTTAGTTCGAGCACCACATCCACATCGCCTGCTTTCAGCGCGGCCAGCTGATTCGTAGGATCAGAGATGAACCGGAAGGTTACGGCGTCAAGCTTCGGTTTTATCGGGTCCCAATAGCTTTCGTACCGCATCAGACGCAGCTGATATCCCGGGTCCCAGCGCTCGAACCGGAACGGACCAGTTCCTACAGGATTTTGGCTAAGATCAACTCGGTTTGGCACCACCACAGCGTCGCCGAGCGCTAACAGGGCCAGAAATGAGGCGTCAGGTGTTTCTAAAACGAATTGGACCTTCCACGGGTTCAGGATTTCGATCTGTTTGATATTTTGGAAGTATTCGGGGTGGATGTGACCTTGGGCTGGGTCTTTAGCCCGGAGAAAGCTCGCTTTCACTGCTTCCGCGTCGCAGGGCGTTCCGTCATGGAACAGAACGTTTTCTCGAAGATGAAAAGTGTAGGTGAGGCCGTCGTTAGAGATCTCCCAACTTTGGGCAAGGAGGGGCTGAAACCGTCCGTTTTCATCCACCGTCACCAGGGTTTCGTAGAGATTTTGCTGGAGGAGGAGGCGGATGATGGCGGCAGCGTTGGTGGTGGGATCCAGGGAGGGAGGTTCGGTGGAGACGGCTATAGTGAGCTCTCTTCCGCACGCCAAAAAGCCGAAAAACGCACAGAGGAAAAGAAAGTTTCGCACGGAGTGTCACCTCCTTTCTGGAGTGTCACCTCCTATTAAAAGTCTAATGGTTCCGAGTTTCCCTGTCAAACCTTGCGCCATGATTGTTCATCCCCTTCTGTGGGGAGCCTGTTTTTTTCCATCTCTCTCGCTCGAAGAAGGTCTTGTTTGGAAAGGTTTTCCAGGGCGAAGCCGGCGTGGCCATTTCCCCGTTCCTGCAGGGGAAGGGGGGACGAGGAATCTTCTTTATTGCTTTGTGATCGTGGCTGGATCTAGTTTGACTAGAGAACAGGCGCGGCCAATCTTGGGCTCTCTAGGGGGTGACCAATGTCCCCGGTGCTGACCTTGACTCTCGGTGGTCCTCCGCCTATAATCGTTTACGGTAAACGGTTAACAATGGCCACGATCCGGGATGTTGCAAGGGCAGCCGGGGTTTCGGTGGCCACGGTGTCCCATGTGCTCAACGGGACGCGCAAGGTAGCCCCGGACACAGCAGCTCGGGTACGCCGCGCCATCGAGGAGCTTGGATATCAACCCAACGCAATAGCCCAATCTCTGCGCAAGCGCGTTACTTATGCCATCGGAGTCCTGGTTTCCGATATCACAAACCCGTTTTTTGCTAGCTTGGTTCGT
>CALKCH010000042.1 GCA_938083225.1 Candidatus Bipolaricaulota bacterium | reverse complement strand
AAAGCCAATGAAATTTGTGATCTGCTTGGGATCGACACGATCTCCGCTGGGCTCACCGTCTCCTGGGCCATGGAGGCCGTGGAGCGCGGTTACCTCAAGCCCAAGGATCTCGACGGCATCAACCTGCGCTTCGGGGATGCGAAGGCCATGCTCCAAGTGCTGGAGCGGATGGGCCGCCGTGAGGGAAAGGTGGGCGCGCTCCTTGCATGGATCGCGCGCCGCGGCAAAGAAATTAGGAAAAGGCGAAGAATTCGCCATCCACATCAAGGGCATGGAGCTTCCCGCCTACGATATTCGGGCCTCGAAAGGCGTGGCCCTGGCCTTCGGCGTGGCCTATAGAGGTGGGGATCACCTCACCGCTGGCGTCTACGGCACGGAGTACGGCGGCGCGTGGTGGAAGTTCGAGGCCGTGGATCGTCGGAGCCTCCGCGGCAAGGGCTTCGAAGTGAAGTTCCACGAGGACCTCATGGCCCTCTACGATACGCTTGGGATGTGCAAATTCTCTCGGCACATTTTCTTCCTCGAGGCCTTCCCGGAGATGGTGGCCGCGCAAACCGGCCTGGAGTTCACCATGGCCGAGCTCCTCACCGTGGGCGAGCGCGTCTATAACCTGGCTCGGGCGTTCAACGTGCGCGAGGGCTTCACCCGCAAGGATGACCATCTACCGTACAGGGTGATGGAGGAGCCCATTCCCGAGGGTCCCTCCGCAGGGGATCGCGTCTCCTACGAGGAGTTCCAGAAACTTCTCGATGACTACTACGAGGCCCGGGGCTGGAGTCGCGAGGGAGTGCCCCTCAAGGCGCGTCTGGTGTCCTTGGACCTTCCGGACGTGGCCGAGGCTGTGGGCGCCAAGGGCGTCTAGGAGAGGAACCGTTGCGGATGGGCCAGGAACTCGGAACGGGGGAGAGCGCGGCTCTCCCCTGTGTTTAGGTTTTTCAGGGTGAGGCGGTCCTGGGCGAGCTCGTCGGGGCCGAGGAGAAGGGCGTAGCGGGCGTGGCGTGCGGCCACGCTCATCATTTTGCGCAAAGAACGTCCCATGTAGTCCAGATCAGCTGCTACGCCCTTCCGCCGAAGCTGCGCCAGGACCGCGAGCGCCTTCCTCCGTGCCTCTTCACCAATGGGGATCACGTACACGTCCAGTTCAGGGGACCCGGTGTTCGAAAGCCGGTGCTGGGAAAGGACCAGGACGAGGCGTTCCATGCCGCCGGCGAAGCCCACCCCCGGCGTGGGCGGCCCGCCTAAAAGCTCCACCAGCTCATCATAACGGCCGCCGCCTAAAAGAGCATCCTGCGCCCCCAGCTCCCTGGAGCAGAGCTCGAACACGGTGCGCGTGTAATAGTCAATCCCCCGCACAAGCCGCGGATCAAGTTCATAGGCCAGACTTAGATCTTGCAGAATCCCAAGAAGCTCTTGGAAATGCTTTCGGCATCGTTCGCACAAGTACTCAAGGCTTTTGGGCGCGCCAGCAATGGTCTCTTGGCACTGGGGCTCTTTGCAGTCCAGGATGCGTAAAGGATTTTCCTCCAGGCGGCGCTGGCAATCGGCACAGAGCTCGTCTTTGCGCGCCGAAAAATAAGAACGCAGAGCCTCACGATAGGCAGGGCGATCCTCTCGACACCCGATGGAGTTGAGCCGCAAAAATAGCCCTTCTCGGGAGAGGCCCACCCGTTCCATGAGGTGCCAGGCGAGGTCGATCACCTCGGCGTCCAGGGCCGGATCCAGGGAGCCCAGGGCCTCCACGCCGTACTGGTGGAACTGGCGCTGCCTTCCCTTTTGGGGCTTTTCGTAGCGGAACATGGGGCCGATGTAGTAGAGCTTGACCAGGTCCCCTTTGGCGTAAAGGCCGTGCTCGATGTAGGCCCGCACCACCGAGGCCGTGGCCTCTGGCCGCAGGGCCAGCATCTGGCCCTTTTTGTCCGGGAACACGTACATCTCCTTGTGCACGATATCGGTGGCCTCGCCCACTCCGCGGGAAAAAAGCTCCGCCAGCTCCACCACCGGCGGCCGGATCTCTTTATAGCTGTAGAGGGCGAAAAGCGTGCGGATCTCCCCTTCCAGCCGTTGCCAAAGGCTGGCCTCCTCGGGGAGGATATCTTGCATCCCGCGCGCGCTTTCCACCCTCATCTTCGGAGTTCCCGCTCGAGGTTGAGAACTTCTACCAAGGCCTCCGCCGCCTGGGCGCCCTTGTTCCCGACCTTTCCGCCCGCCCGTTCCAGGGCCTGGTCGAAGGTGTCGGCGGTGAGAACGCCGAAGGTCACAGGGACCGGCCCTTCCAGGGCGAGCTTGGCCAACCCCTTGGCCACCTCCGCGGCGATGTACTCAAAATGCGGGGTTTCCCCGCGCACCACGGCGGCCAAGGCCACTACCCCGTCCACCTTCCCGCTCTCCGACAAGATCCGCACGGCCCGGGGAAGCTCGAACGCCCCGGGAACCCAAAGGACCACCATATCTTCGTCCCGTACGCCCAGGCGGCGCAGCCGATCCTGCGCTCCCGCGAGAAGCTCCCGCGTCACAAGCTCATTGAAGCGGGAGACCACAAGGCCCACGCGTAGGCCCCGCCCATCCAGCCTGCCCTCGAACACCGGCATACCCCCTCCTTACACCTTACGCAGTTCGTGCCCGAGCTTCTCTTTTTTTGCCCGCAAGTACCGTTGGTTATAGGGATTCGGCTCCACCTCGATGGGGATTCTCTCCACGATCTCCAGCCCGTAGCCGGAAAGAGCTGCGATCTTCTTGGGGTTGTTGGTGAGAAGCCGGATTTTCCGCACCCCAAGGTCCACAAGGATCTGGGCGCCGATCCCGTAATCCCGGAGGTCCGGGGGATAGCCCAAACGCAGGTTCGCCTCCACCGTATCCAGGCCTTGGTCCTGGAGGTGGTAGGCACAGACCTTGTTCAAGAGGCCGATGCCCCGGCCCTCGTGCTGGCGCATGTAGAGCACGACCCCTTTCCCTTCCTCCTCCACCATCTCCATGGCCCGATGGAGCTGTTCGCCGCAGTCGCACCGCAGGGATCCTAGAGCGTCTCCAGTAAGGCACTCCGAGTGCACCCGCACCAAAACCGGCCCCTCCCCGTTCAATTCCCCTTTCACCAGGGCCACGTGCTCGTAGCCCGTGATCTTGTCGCGATAGGTGACGATGCGGAAGCTTCCGTAGCACGTGGGGAGCTCGGCCTCGCACACCCGCTCCACCAATTTCTCCCGTTTTTTGCGCCAGGCGATGAGGTCGGCGATGGTGAGGGTAAGAAGCCCGTGCTTTTCCGCAAACTTGAGGAGATCGGGAAGGCGGGCCATGGTGCCGTCCTCGTTCATGATCTCGCAGATCACGCCCACGGGGTTGAGGCCGGCCAGGCGGCAGAGGTCCACGGCGGCCTCGGTATGGCCGGCCCGCCGTAAGATCCCGCCGTCCTTGGCGATGAGGGGGAAGACGTGGCCCGGCCGCACCAAATCCTCGGGCCTGGAGTTCGGATCAGCCAAAACCCGGACGGTGCGGTAGCGGTCATGGGCGGAGATCCCCGTGGTGATCCCTTCCCGGGCGTCCACGGATACGGTGAAAGCCGTCTCGTGGCTGTCGCGGGGTGGGTTCACCATGAGGGGAAGATCCAGGCGTTCCGCCCACTCCCGGCTCATGGGCACACAGAGAAGGCCCCGGCCCTCCTTGATCATGAAATTAATGGCCTCCGGCGTGGCCTTCTCTGCAGCCATCACCAAATCGCCCTCGTTCTCGCGGTCCTCGTCGTCCACGACGATGATCATCCGGCCCTGCCGGATGGCCTCGATCGCCTCCTCCACCGTGGCCAACCTCATTTCTCCCGCCACCTCCGCACGTATTTTGCCAAAATGTCGAACTCCAGGTTCACCCTGTCGCCCACCCGCCGGAATTTCAGGTTCGTATGGTCGTAGGTGTAGGGCACGATGGCACAGCGAAAAGTACCCTCGCCCACGTCAAAGGGGGTGAGGCTGATCCCGTCCACGGCCACGGAACTTTTGTCCGCCAAAAGCTCGGAGAACCGGGGATCGAAGGATACCTCCAAAAGGAAATCCTCGCCATGGCGGGAGAGGATAGTAATTTTCCCCAGGGTGTCCACATGACCCAGGACGAAATGCCCACCCAGCTCCTCGCCCACGCGGAGAGGGGGCTCGAGGTTCACGAAATCCCCGGGCCGTAAGTCCCCGAGATTTGTGCGGGCCAGAGTTTCCCAAGACAGGTCGAACCCCAAGAGCTTGGGGGACAGGGAGGACACGGTGAGGCACACGCCGTTCACCGCGACGCTGGCGCCGGGGCTCACCTCTAGCCCTTGGGCGGAAAGCCACAAACGGCGCGGCTCCGTGCGCACCACTTTGCCCACTGTGTGCACAATCCCCGAGAACATCTAAACAGTTTATCCTCCATTCTCCCACCGTTGCAGACAACCAGGGCAACCGGTAAAGTCCCTCTGCCATGGTCAAGGCCTTGCTAATCTCTCTCCTCTTTTATTTCGCGGGCGTTTGGGCGGCGGAGACGTGGGAAATGGTCACCCTCCTTGTGGAGGGCCAGGAAGTCCTTCAGGTTACTACAGGGTTAGTTCGTTACCAATTCGCTAAAAATGGGGGAGTGTTGCGCAGTGCCTATGTGCACTTCTCCACCTATGGCACAAACCCAGTGGAGACAGTCCCGGGCTGGACTGGTGGAACCCTGGGGCCCAGCGTGAGCCTTCCCTTCGAAGTCTGGCTTGGCGATACCCCGATCGGGGGGGAGTACGAAGTGACCACGGAGGAAAGCCCTGAAGGAACAAGGCACATTGTGTTTTCCAGCGAAGCCGGTGGCCTGCGGGCGAGGAAAGAATTTCGTTTGCCTGCCAATGGGCTTTACACGGGGAGTTTCGCGGTGTCTCTGGAGGGACAAGGATGGGTGAGGCTAATTCTTGGGCATCTCCCCGCGGGGGCAGGCGCGCCGGAACTCGTGTATCTCTACGACGGGAAGGTACAGAAAGCGCCGCTCGCTCCCGGGAGCTACGGACGTTTTGAAGGCCTTGGCCTTGTGGGAAAAGACAACGTATTTTTCTTCAAGTTTGAGGAAGGCGAAGCTCAGCCGTTTTTGGGCCGAAACGCCGCGGGACAGCCGGTTTTTGGGGTAGAGGCTCAAGGGACACTACGCCTGGGTGGCCAGTTCTATACAGGACGAAACCGCTACATTCTTCTTACGGATGCAGGTCTCAAACCCTTAGCCCAGTCTGGCCCCTTCACCGCTGTTTTGGTGGGGATGATCCGGTTCTTCGAAGGGCTCTACCACCTCACGGGAAACTACGGGTGGGCCATCATCCTCTTCACCCTCATCACCCGGGTGCTCCTTTACCCCCTCATGCGCAGCCAGTTCCGGTCCATGGCAAAGATGCAAAAACTCGCGCCCAAGATCAAAAGACTCCAAGAACGTTTCAAAGACGATCGGGAAACATTGCAACGGCAGCTTATGGAACTGTATCGGCAAGAGAAGGTCAACCCCTTGGGCGGGTGCTTGCCCATGCTCCTGCAGTTTCCCCTTCTCATCCTCCTTTGGCAGGCCATCATGTATTCCGCGGAGAAAATCCACCTTTCCCCAGGTTTCCTGTGGGTCCCTGACCTTTCCCAACCCGATCCCTATTACCTTTTGGTGGTCCTCGGCACCGGGGTCCAAGTCCTTTATACCTGGTACACCCAGCGCCGCATGCCCGAGCAGGTGGGTGGTTCCCAGGTTTTGGGCTACCTCTTCCCCCTCATCATGGCCGTGTTTTTCCTCCATTTCCCGGGCGGGCTTTGGCTCTATTGGACTTTCACGACCTTGGTGCAGTTCGGCCAACAGCTGCTCATTGACCAGGAGATAGCGCGGGAGGAGGCACGGCGGGTGTCCCAAGCAGGCAGCGATGGGGGAAAAAGTTCGTGAGGGTTTAGTGCGCTTTTTCTCCGGCCTTCTAGCGGTCCTTGGCGAAGGGGGAGAGGTGGAAGTCCGGGAGGAAGCGGATACGTTTTACGCGAACCTCCGGGGTCGGTTCAAAAGCCTGCCTCAGGACGACAAGGAGTTTCTGACGGCCCTGGCCAGGTTAGCTATTCTCCACATCAAGGTGAACCTGCGGGAGAGGCACAGCGTGGAGGTGGATATTAATGGGCAAGAGGAAGGCCGGCGCCGGGAGATTGTGGCCCGGGCGTTGGCTCTCGCCGAGCGGGTGAGAGGGGAGAAACGCAGCATAGAACTGGAACCTATGCCCCCTAAAGACCGGCGTCTCGTGCACCTTGCGCTTGCGAATTATCCCGGTGTGCGCACCTTCTCCGTGGGCAAAGGGGAGGAGCGGCGGGTCGTGATCGCTCCCGTAGAATAGTTCTAGCGGCTCCTGAGCCGTTCGCTCAGCTGGGTCAGCCCCCACAGCATGGGACCCGCAATGCACATGGAGGAGTACGTGCCCACTGTCACCCCGCACAACATGGCGGCCATGAACTCCCGCAGGGCCACCCCCCCAGCCACAAGGAGGATCAGCACCGGGATCAACGTCGTGCTCGAGGTGTTGATAGCCCTGGTCAAGGACTGGTTGATGGAGTGGTTGATGACCTCCCAAAGAGGCGTTTTCTTCTGCAGACGCACGTTTTCCCGAACCCTGTCGAATACCACGATTGTGGCGTTGATGGAGTACCCCACCACCGTGAGGAGGGCGGCGATCACCGGGAGGTTCATTTCCAGCCGGGCTACGCTGAATACCCCCAGAGTGATGATTACGTCGTGCAGGAGGGCCAAAATGGCGGCTATACCGAAGCGCAGGCGGAAACGAACGGCGATGTACACCAACATCCCACCGAGGGCCACGAGGATCGCTTGCCAGGCGCGGTTGACGATCTCCTGAGAAACTTGGGCACCCACGGTGGTGATGCTGTACTCAAAGGGAGCCGTAAGGCCGCTTTCCGGCTGCGGGTGAACGAGCCTTTCCCGAAGCTTTTGGGCAACTTCTTCCTCGCTGGTCCTCACGGTTATGCTCACGCCCAGGAGCTCCACCCTCTGCCCCCGCTCGTCCGTTCTCTCCGCAGAAAGCCGCTGCAGGTAAAAACTGGCCTTGGTTCCCACCTCATCCAGCGTTGCCTGCACTTGGGCCCGGAGCTTCGGAAGGTCCACCTCTACTCCCGCTGGATAAAGGAGGGTGAGCTGAGTGCCGCCGGTGAAGTCAATCCCCGGCCGGAGGCCCATCCCCACCAGGGCGATGATTGAGCCCACGAAGAGAACAAGAGAAATGAGGCCAAAAAGCTTGGCCTTGCCCATGACATCGAACTGACTCATGGCCTAACTCCTAAGGGCCTTGGCGGCCAGGCGGGATTTGAGGCGCGCCGCTTTGTTGGGATGGATAGTTCCTCGAATGGCTGCCTTGTCCACAGCTTTCTGAAAAGCCGCGAACGCCCGACGGGCGCCCTCCCTATCCCCGCTTTGGCTCAGGCGCAGCACTTCTCGCCGCCAATAGCGGATTGCAGACTTTCTCAGATCATTACGCCGACGTCTCACCAAGCTTTTCCGCAACGCTTTCTCTGCCGCTTTTGTGGTCGGAATAGCACATCACCCCTTTGCCCTTGGAAATCTAGGGGCAAAGCTTATCTTAAAGAGAACGGAGCGCAAGCTCATTGGCAAGGTCCCGGCTCAAGCGGTATCCTTGGGCCCGGAATGATTGAGCACGTGCGGAAGAGGGACGGGAGTATTGTGCCTTACGAGCGGGGCCGGATTGTGGCCGCCATCCTCTCTGCCCTGCAGGAGGTGGGCCGCGACGATCCCGCGCTTGCTTCGGAACTAGCCTTGCGCGTGGAGCGGATCCTGGAAGGCCGGTTCGGTCCCCTTTTTGGCCCACCCCATGTGGAAGAAATCCAGGACGCCGTGGAAGAAGTGCTCATGACCTCGGGAATACCCGAGGCTGCCCGAGCGTACATCGTCTACCGCGAACAACACAAGAGGATGCGGGAGATCAAGGAGCTCATCGATCCCGCCCTCGTGGAGACTTACCTCAATGGCCAGGATTGGCGGGTGCGGGAGAATTCCAACATGGCTTTCTCTCTCCAGGGCCTGAACGTCTTTCTCACGGAGAAAATGATTAGCCGCTACTGGCTTTCCCAGGTGTACCCAGCGCCGATCCGCACAGCTCACGAATCCGGAGATTTTCACATCCATGATTTGGGAACGCTTGGTCCTTATTGTGTGGGCTGGGACTTGGCCGATCTTCTGGCCGTCGGGTTCCAGGGCGTGCGGGGAAAGGTGGAATCCCGGCCGCCCAAACATTTCCGCACCGCGCTTCTTCAGGCCGTGAACTTCCTGTACACCTTGCAGGGGGAGGCAGCTGGCGCCCAGGCCTTCTCCAATGTGGATACGCTTCTTGCCCCCTTCATCGCCGTGGACGGCCTTTCCCAGAGAGAGGTGAAGCAGGCCTTGCAAGAGTTCGTGTACAACCTGAACGTACCCACCCGTGTCGGGTTTCAAACGCCTTTCACCAACATCACCTTGGATTTGCGACCGCCGGAACACATGGCTCGCCTTCCGGTCATCGTGGGCGGGGAACCCCTGCGCGCCCAATACGGAGAATTCCTGGAGGAAATGAGGATTTTCAACCGGGCTTTCGCCGAGGTCATGGCCGAGGGCGATGCCAAAGGCCGGGTGTTCACCTTCCCTATCCCTACCTACAACGTCACGAAAGATTTTCCCTGGGAGGACCCCGAGCTTGTTCCACTTTGGGAAATGACGGCTCGTTATGGGATCCCCTATTTTGCTAACTTTATCAACTCCGATCTTCGGCCGGAGGACACGCGCAGCATGTGCTGCCGATTGCGTTTGGATGTGCGGGAGCTTCGCTACCGCGGCGGCGGGCTCTTTGGCGCCAATCCCCTCACTGGGTCCATCGGCGTGGTGACCTTGAACCTGCCCCGGCTGGCCTTCCTTTCCCGGACCCAAGATGAGTTCTTCGCGCGCTTGGACGAGCTCCTGCAGTTGGCGGCCAAGTCCTTGATCATCAAACGGAAATTCTTGGAGCGTCTTACGGAGCAAGGGCTTTATCCGTACTCCAAGTTCTACCTGCGCTCCATCAAAGAACTCACGGGTGAGTACTGGAAGAACCATTTCTCCACCATTGGAGTGATCGGCCTCAACGAAGCGGCGGTGAATCTTCTTGGCTGCACTGTTGCTGACCCAGAGGGTATCTCCTTCGCCATCCGTGTTCTCGACCACTTGCGGGAGAAGCTAGTGGCTTTCCAGGAGGCCACTGAGCACCTGTGGAATTTGGAAGCCACTCCTGCGGAGGGAGCCAGCTATCGTCTGGCCATGCTCGATAAAAAGCGCTACCCCAAGATCATTGTGGCCAACGAACGGGCGGTAAGGGAGCGCGGGGCTGCTCCGTATTACACGAATTCCTCCCAGCTTCCCGTGAATTACACGGACGATTTGTTCCTCGCCCTTCGCTTGCAAGAGCCCTTGCAGACTCGCTACACAGGAGGCACGGTTTTCCACGTGTGGCTGGGGGAGAAGGTGCCTTCTTCGGAGGCTGCCAAGCTCTTGGTGCGCAGAATTTTCCAGCGCTTCCGCATCCCCTACATCACCATCACTCCCACTTTCTCCGTTTGCCCCAACCACGGGTATCTCCTGGGCGAGCAAGAGATTTGCCCCCGCTGCGGAGGAGAGGCCGAGGTTTATTCCCGGGTGGTTGGGTACCTTCGGCCGGTGGAGCAGTGGAACTCCGGGAAGCAAGAGGAGTTTAGGGATCGGGTCTCGTTTGCGCCCAAACATTCCGCTTTTCCTCTCCGCGCTTGAGGGGAAATGCCCAAACCGGAAGGTTTTGGGAAGCTTGTATATGCCCAACCTCTTTCCCTGATTGATTATCCCGGGAAGCTAGCGGCAATCCTTTTTTTTGCCGGCTGCAATCTGCGTTGCCCCTTTTGCTACAACGCTGAGCTGGTTCTTCCCGAGCTTATGGCCGCGTTTTCGCCCCTTCCGCTTCCTTTGTTGCTGGAGGAATTGAGAGATCGCCGAGATTTCCTCGATGGAGTGGTAGTCACCGGGGGAGAACCCACTCTCAGTTCGGAGCTTCCTGAAATTCTACGCGCTCTAAAAAACATGGATTTCCTGGTAAAATTGGACACGAACGGCACCCAGCCTCAAGCCCTGCGTGAACTCTTCGAGGGGGGACTTGTGGATTACGTGGCTTTGGACATCAAGGCTCCGTTTCCCCGGTATTCCCAGTTCACCGGCTTTCCTTCCCCTCAGGTGGTAGCGGCCGTACAGGAGAGCATTGAGCTTGTGCGCCGACTCGCCTCAGACTACGAATTTCGCACCACCGTGGCGCCCGGGCTTCGGCCTGAAGACCTCTTGGCCATCGCCCGCGAACTTGGGGAAGCCCGTCGCTACGTGGTGCAGCCCTTCTTGGCGCCCAAAGGAAAGCAGCTCGTGGACGAACGCGTTCGGGAGCGCCCAGCTTTATCGGTGGAGGAATTGCGCTCCCTCCTTCCCGAACTTTCCCGATTTGTGCCTACAGAGCTGCGAGCCTAATCCAGCCCCACCAAAGCCCGCACCTCTTTGAGCACCTGGCGCGCGATTTTTCGGGCTTTTTCCGCCCCAGCGGCGAGGACCTCCTCCACCACCTCTTTGCCCTCCAATTCCCGCCGGCGCTCGCGAACGGGCCGCAGGATCTCCATGAGATAGCGGAAGAGCGTTTCCTTTAGGTCCTTGTAGAGGAGCCGGCCTGCGGCGTGAGCCACACGGAATTCCTCTACCACCTCTGCCGGTGCCACCAGTTCCAGTAGGGTAAAGAGATTGGCCACGCCTGGGCTCATGGCCTGGCCAGGAGTGAGGCCCACATCGGTGACCGCAGTCCGGATTTTCCGCCAGATTTCCTGTTCTGGCTCCATGAGGCCGATGTAGTGGTCCGGCCCGTAGGATTTGCTCATCTTCCGCGCGGGATCAGCCAGGGACATGAGGCGGGGGACTTTTCCTAAGATGGGCTCGGGCTCAGGAAACAGCTCCCCGAACCGCCAGTTGAACCGGCGGGCGATGCGTCGGGCCAGCTCTAGGTGCTGAAGCTGGTCCTCACCCACGGGCACATGGTCAGCCAAATAGAGAAGGATGTCCGCGGCCTGTAGGACGGGATAATAGAATAGGCCGCCGTTCACAAATTGCTGGCCTTTGGCCTTTTCCTTGAACTGGGTCATGCGGGCGAGATCGCCAAAAGACGTGACACAGCCGAGGATCCAGCAAAGTTCGGCGTGCTCCGGCACTGCAGATTGCACGAACAGGATGGACTTCTCTGGATCAATCCCGCAGGCCATGAGGTCCAGGGCCAGCTCTTTTCGGTTGTGGCGGAGTTCCTCGGGTTTTGCGCTCTCGTTGGTGAGAGCGTGGTAATCCACGATGCAGTAGATGCAGAAGTTCTCGTGCTGGAGCTCTACCCACTGGCGGATGGCCCCGAAGTAGTTGCCCAGGTGGAGCTCGCCTGTTGGCTGGATTCCGGAAAAGATGCGCATAGCCGATCAAGGTCAGTATAGGAACCTTTGCCTC
>CALKCH010000041.1 GCA_938083225.1 Candidatus Bipolaricaulota bacterium | reverse complement strand
CTGGGGGAGGCCAGCTCCGGCCAGGATCTCCTGCACCACGTGTTCCCGGTTGATCAGCCAGTTGAGGGCCTCACGGGCCGCGGGCAGGGCGAACGGGTTCAGTTTGCCGTCGCGCAAAATGGGGCCGCTCTCGTTCAGGCTCAAAAACCAGACGGCGGTATAGGCCGGGATGCAGGAGAGCTCAGCGCGGATCAGGCGCAGAAGCCCGGGGTCGGTGACGCCGGCACCGTACGCATCCAAAACGCGAGTGCGGATCATGTCCACCGCTTTTGCGGCAGAGGGCTCCTCCACCACCACAATCGTCTCCACCGCCCAGGCCGCCACCGAAAAGGCCAAAATGGAAAACCAAAGAATGGTTTTTCGCATCCTATCCACCTCCTCCCACGTACACGTAGACCACGCGGTCCTTAGGACCGTCGAACTCGTAGAAATAGATGCGCTGGTCTTCCCCTAACACCATCCGTCCGTTCACCACCACCCCCACCTCCGTAGGCGCCACCAATGCTGCTTTGGTGTACTCTGGAGCAATACGGTCGGGGTTCACCGCCTCCAGCATTTCCTCGAGTTTCGGGGCCTCCTCCTCGGCCAGGGTTCGGTGGATACTCACCGCAGCGGCGTCGTGAGGAACATAGATGATGACGAACCCCTCGCGCACGCCCGCGCGGGCTATGACCTCCTGCACCTTGTCGGTGATGTCGATGGCTTCTTCCCGCTGCTTGGTTCGCACTGGAATCTGAGCAACCATAAGACCTCCTCTCGTTTGCTATCTTAGTGGGGTCAAGGAGCCCCTACCAAGGTTGCACCCAACTCGGCTCCGGTTAAAATGAGTTTTGGAAGTAGCTCAGTCCAAAGTAGGGTCGTCTGCTAAAGCCCTCTGAGCTTTTTCCGGTGAAAAATCATGAGAGTACGAGTTGCTGTGTTTGTGGACGTACAAAACGTTCAAGAAACGTTTGAGCGTCAAGGGTTTGAGGTGCGTTACGATGCCCTCAAGGACTATATCCTTACCCAATTTGGCCTCGATGAGCGGGAGGTGAAGTTCCTCGCTTTCGTTCCTTATCGGCGCGATGACGAACGCCGCGTCCGCCTCATCGATGCCCTTTCGTTCATGGGGTTCCGAGTCATCACCAAACCGGTGCGGGAGCACCCCGACGGCGGGATCAAGGCCAACATGGATACCGAGCTGGTATTGGAGGCCATGGAACTCAGCCCCGCTGTGGAGGAGTTCATCCTCGTCACTGGGGACTCGGACTTCGTGCCCCTCGTGGACTTTTTGAGTCGCCGGGGGAAGAGGGTGAGCGTGCTTGGTCCTGGGCGGGGCTCCACCTCGGTGGAGCTGATCCGCGCCTCTGACTACTTCCAGAACATCGACGAGATCCCGGGGATGCTGGTGCCGCGCCATCTGCCGGAGGGAGCGGGCACCCTCGGCCGCTAAGCGAGAGCCACATCCAGAACGAGCATCACTACCGCGCCCACAAGAAACCCCCACGTGGCCAGCCGCTCTCGGCCTTGGCGATGGGTTTCCGGGATGATCTCGTCGGAGATCACGTAGAGCATGGCCCCGGCCGCAAAGCCCATGGCATAGGGCAAAAGCGGCCGGGCCACCTCCACCGCCAGTGCCCCCACAAGGGCCAGGGGGATCTCCACTAACCCCGCGCGGATGCCCACCACCCCGGCGTAGAACGTGTTTCCCAAGCCCGCCGACAGGGCACTCGCCGCCACGGCCAGCCCTTCCGGAATGTTCTGTAGCCCGATGGCCAACGCGAGCTGAAGGCCCCGGGCCAGATTCCCGGACCCCATCCCCACTCCTACCGCTAAACCCTCGGGCATGTTGTGGAGGGTGATGGCCAGGATGAACAGCCACACCGCGCGGATCCTCCCCCCGTGGACCCCCTCCCGGCCGCGCTCAAGATGCAGGTGAGGTACAAGAAGATCGGCAGCGCTGAGGAAAATCGCGCCCAGGACCAGACCCACCGTCACGGGCAGGAGGCCGCCCTCGGCAATCCCAGGGAGAATGAGGCTGGTGAAGCTCGCGGTGAGCATCACTCCCGCGGCAAAGCCCAGCATGACGTTGAGAACCCGGGGAGAGGGCTTTGGCCAAAGGACTACGGACAGAGCGCCCACCGTGTTGAGGAAGGTGATCGCCAATCCCCCAATAAGGCCCAAAAGCCAAGGTGCAAGCCCTTCCGCCCAAGCAAACACTCCCGCTCCTCCGCTAGAGACCATAGTTTACCAAAACTGCCTCGCCTCTCTGGGGAACTTATAATCAGGTAATGGGGCGCAAACTCTCTCTTTGGGTCATCCTGGGTTTTGTCCTGCTCGGCCAGGGCGGGGAAGTCTGGCTCCTTTCGGTGCGGGGGGAGATCAACTGGGGCACGGTTGCCTATCTGCAACGGGGCTTGGCCGTCGCGGCGGAAGCGCAAGCTTTGGCGGTCATCCTGGAGTTCTCCACTCCCGGCGGTTACCTCGATGCCGCCCAAGCCTGCCGGGACCTCATCCTCGCTGCCAATGTACCGACGGTCGCCTACGTGAATCGCGAGGCCTACTCCGCAGGAGCCCTGTTGGCCATCGCCTGCGAGAGGATCTATTTTGCTCCCGGTGGAGTCATGGGTGCAGCTACACCCGTGTACTTCGATCCCCAGGGCCGCATGGAGGAGGCCCCGGAGAAAGTGATCTCCGCGGTGCGCGCTCTTTTTCGGGCCACGGCGGAAGTAAGAGGCCGCCATCCTCTCGTGGCCGAGGCCATGGTGGATCGAACCGTGGCCATCCCTGGCCTGGTGGAGGCGGGAAAGCTCCTGACCCTCACGGCCAAGAGCGCTGCGGAATGGGGGTATTCCGAAGGAGAGGCGGAAGACCTCGCCCAGGTCCTGGCCGCGGCGGGCCTCTCCGGTGCGGTGGTGCGGGTCTTTGAGCTACGCTGGACGGACTGGTTCGTAAACGTGCTCACCAACCCCTGGGTGGCCGCTTTGCTCATCGCCGTGGGAGCCCTGGGGCTGCTCATCGAGATGTTCACCCCTGGATTTGGGGTGCCCGGTGTGGTGGGCTTGGCTTCCTTGGCCCTCTTCTTTTGGTCTCACTACTTGGTCGGGCTGGCTGGTTGGGAGTCCTTGGTGTTTTTCCTGGCCGGGATCATCGCCATTCTTTTGGAGGTTTTCGTGTTCACGGCCACAGATTTCGGCATCGCTGGGATCGTGGGTCTCGTACTTCTTGGCCTTGGGTTCTACACGGCGATGACCGGGCCCCTGACCCAGCCTGAGCAAGCCATGAGCGCCCTGGGCGCGGTGGCTTTGGCCCTGGTGGTGAGCCTTGTGGGCTTTGCCCTCTTTCTCACCTGGATTCCCAAGTCCAGGCTGCGTTTGGGCGGGGTAGTCCTGAAATCGGCCATCGAGGAGCGCGCGGTGGGCAAGCTCTCGCCCAGCCCCAGCGCCTACGTGGGCAAAAAAGGAAAAGCCCTCACCGACCTTCATCCCGTGGGGAAGGGAGAGTTCGAGGGAGAGCAGCTGGATGTGGTGGCCGAAGAAGGGTTCATTCCCAAAGGGAGTTCTGTGGAGATCGTGCGGGACGAGGGGTACAGAAAAGTGGTGCGGCGGGTAAAGGAGGGGTGACATGTGGATTTTGTGGATCGTTGTGGGTGTTTTGGCCTTTGTGGTCCTGAACATTTTCTTCTACTTCGTGCCTGTGGGCTTGTGGATTTCGGCCCTGGCCGCGGGCGTTCCCGTGGGGCCGCTCACCTTCATCGGCATGCGCCTGCGCAAGGTCAGTCCGCACAAGGTGATCAACCCCATGATCGCCGCGTGGAAGGCGGGGATAAAGCTTTCCGTCTCCGATTTGGAAGCCCATTATCTGGCAGGGGGGAACGTGGAGCGGGTGGTGCGGGCCCTCATCTCCGCGGACAAGGCCGGGATTCCCCTCACCTTCAAGCGGGCCGCGGCCATCGACTTGGCCGGCCGGGATGTGTACGACGCCGTGGCCATGTCCGTGAACCCCAGGGTCATCCAAACCCCCAAGGTCTCGGCCGTGGCCAAGGATGGCATCGAGCTCATGGCCATCGCCCGGGTCACCGTGCGGGCCAACATCGACCGCCTGGTGGGTGGGGCCACGGAGGAGACGGTGATCGCCCGGGTAGGCGAAGGGATCGTCTCCGCCATCGGCTCAGCCAACTCCTACAAAGAAGTCTTGGAAAACCCTGATTCCATCTCCAAGCTCGTTCTTTCTAAAGGGCTCGACGCGGGCACGGCCTTCGAGATCCTTTCCATCGACATTGCCGACATCGATGTGGGGCGCAACATCGGGGCCGAACTCCAGACTGCTCAAGCCGAGGCGGATCTGAAGGTAGCGCGGGCCCAGGCCGAGGTGCGCCGGGCTCAGGCCGTCGCCCGCGAGCAAGAGATGAAAGCCCTGACCCAGGAACGTCGCGCTGCTGTAGTGGAAGCGGAGGCCGAAATACCCCGGGCCATCGCCGAGGCCTTCCGCAAAGGACAGCTGGGGATCATGGACTACTATCGGCTGCGCAATATCCAAGCGGACACCCAGATGCGGGAGCGCCTGGCCCGCGAGGAGGGCCAACCCCCTGAAACGCGAGGCGAGCAAGGACCCGGGGGGTCGGCATGACTGTTCCGGAAAAAATCCAAGAGATCCTGAGGAAAACTCCTGAGCTAGCCATCATCCTTGCCGAAATCCTTGCCCCTCCACCGAGCATCTCCACCTTGCCCAGGCCATGGGAGGGGTGACCTGGGGGCCGCTGCGGGAGACCCCAGACGGGGTGGAACTACGGGTCTGGGCCCAGCCTGGGGCCTCAAGATCGGAAATCGTGGGGATCCAGGGAGTAGCTCTGAAAATAAAGATCGCGGCGCCCGCTCAAGAAGGCCGAGCTAATGCGGCCTTGCTCACCGTGCTCGCTCGGGCCTTGGGTATCCCCCAATCCCAGGTGACCCTGCTTCAGGGCCAAAAGAGCCGGGGGAAAATCATTTTCATTCGAAACTTGACGGCCCAGGAAGTGGCCCAGAGGCTAGAGTTAACCTAGAACCGGGAACTCCAAAAATACCCGTTCATCGGGCCGAACCGGGAAAACGGCCAAACCCGGAAGAAGGGACATCCGATGAACTCCTGTTCGGGCACGAAACCCCAGTACCGGGAGTCGTAAGAGTTCAGAGTGTTGTCGCCGAGGACGAAATAATGGCCCTGGGGAACCAGGGTGGGTTCGATTCCGTACCGCAGGCCTACGCCGCTGCGCGAGTAAGTCATATCAGCGAAAATGGGAGATGGCTCGCCATCGATATAAATTTTCCCTCCGGGCGCGATGTGCACAGTCTGTCCACCTACAGCCACCAGGCGCTTCACGTACCGGGCTCGCCGTGCCTTGTACTCGATCCCCAAATCTTCGAGATTTTTGGCGCCGCTGGGGACCTGCACCCAGGTTGTGATCACCTGAGCTTCCCGAGCGCTGAGCTCTCTGAGGACCGTGAACTCCAGCTTGTTTCCCTGGGCTTCAGCGATGCGGCGGGAGAGGGTGAGAAGGGAGGGAACAGGTTCACCTCCCACACCGATGTCCCAGCGGCCAGGAGCCACGAGGTAGTCGCCCTTCTTAAGGCCGGCCTCTGCCGCCGGGCTTCCCGCCCGCACATCCGTCACCCGGAGCTCCTCCAAAAACCAAAACACCACAATGCTTCCGGAGGTTGGGCGGCGGAAGTGGTAGGAAAGGATGTCCACGAAGAAGGAGTCACCAGGAAGGACAGCAGGGATCATGGAGCCAGTGGGCACCGTCATGCGCACGGTGACGAAGGTGATGATGAGCCAAAAGAGAAGACCAACCTCGACGATCGTCTCAATCCAACTCAGAATACGTTCGCTTTTCGGCGAAAGCTGGTAGCGCCGGCGCAAAAGCCGTACGGCCCAAGGTGGCTTTTTCTGGCGCCGCCGGCGGCGCTCCTGATACCACCGCCAAACCCGAGCCGGCCAGCTGGTCTTCTTTTGGGACAGACGAGCGCGGCCTTTCTTCATTGGATCTTGTGGATTCGGGTGACTCGCCGCAGCCAATATGGCCGGCTCTGCCGCACGGTGTTCCTCCTCACCACCTCAATCCGGGCAATCCTGGGGGAATGAAGAGGAATGGTGCGCTCCACCCCCACTCCTGCCGCCACCCACCGCACCGTCACGGTTTGGCTCGCCCCGGAGCCGGAAATCTTGAGGACCACACCCTCCACAGGCTGCAGCCGTTCCCGCGCCCCTTCTGTGTGGCGTTCGTAGAGGCGAATGATGTCGCCCGGCCGAAATTCCGGGACCTCGTCACGGATGAATTTGGCCTCCACAGTTCGGATGAGATCGTCCATACCCGTCATGGTTCCTCTCCTTTAAGCCGATCAAGAATAATAGCCACTGCGGCCCTTACGGAAAGGTGATTGTACCCGCTCGGTCGCACCGCAGGGAGAAGGGCGTCACAAGAGGCCAGGAGCTCCTCGGTCATGCCATGACCAGTGCCGAAGAGGACCAAAACCGGGCGTGTCCTCACCAGTTGCTGCGCCTCTTCCCAGGAGAGTTTGGGATAAGGAAGAAGGTGAGCCCGGGCAGTAGTGCCCAAAACCTGGGGGGCCTGCCCTTCTTCGGCCGCGATTTCCGCAAAAACTTCCTCTAGATCCTCTCTTATGACCACGAGCTCCAACGCTTCCCGACGGGTGGGAAGTTCTTCCTCCCGCACCCAAAAATCCCGGAGCCGCGCGGCAATGCGCCGCTGGCTTTCCACCGGATGTACGATGTAAAACCGTCGTACGTTGTAGGTGCGGGCGGTGCGGGCAATGTCTGGAACGTCCAGAGAAGTGAGAGCGGTGACTACCACCTGGCCCTCCCGGTTGCGCATGGGAAAGTGCAAAAGAGCGAGGTACAACCCGGCCATGGGATGGGAAGCCTAAGAGGAGAAAACGTGTCGCGCAAGGGCGCCGGCGTTGCGGCCAGAGGGGGCTAGGGTAGACTGGCGGCGATGGCCCGAGGATACGTGTGGGCTATAAGCTTGACTGTATTGGCCGTGGACCAAGGCGCTAAAGCCTGGATCACCGGGTTTCTCGGGCTTGGGGAAAGAAGAGATCTTTGGCCCGGTTTTTTTCAGCTCACCCGGGTGCACAACCCCGGAGCAGCATTTGGGATTTTTCCCCAGGGAACCACGGCATTTCTGGTAACTTCGGCCATCGTGTCCCTTGGTCTTCTCTTCTACCTCGGATTTTTCCGACCCACTAGGCTTAAGGCCACGGGAAGCGCTCTCATCCTGGGAGGAGCCTTGGGAAACTTGGTGGATCGGGCAAGATTGGGATACGTGATCGATCTGTTTGCTTTGGGAAACTTCACGGTGTTCAACGTGGCGGACGCGGCGTTGGTTTTGGGCCTCGGGCTTTTGGGGCTGGGGCTCCTGCGAGGGCACCGATGAGACCCCTGTTCATCGTGCTGGAGGGCCCGGACGCTGCGGGAAAATCTACGCAACTGCAGCTACTTTCCCAAGCCCTCACTGCGCGGGGCATCCCAGTTCTCACCACGCGGGAGCCCGGCGGCACCCCTTTGGGCCGAAAGTTTCGGGAGATCCTCCTGGACCCCAAAAACCGCATGCGCCCTCTTACCGAGCTCCTCCTTTTGGTGGCTGACCGCCACGAACACGTGGAGGAGGTGATCAAGCCGGCATTGGCCCGGGGCCAATGGGTCCTGTGCTCGCGCTACACCCTGTCCAGCCTGGCCTACCAGGGCCGCGGCCGCGGCCTTCCCCTGGAACTCGTTCACCAGCTGAATCGGCTGGCCACCGGGGGTCTGGAGCCAGACTACGTGTTCCTTCTGGATCTGCCACCCCAGGTAGCTTTGGAAAGGACCAAGTTGCGGGATCGTTTCGAAGGGGAGGGGCTGAGCTTCTTCACCCAGGTGCGCCTGGCCTATTTGGAATTCATCCGGAACGTTCCCCGGGGATATGTGGTGGATGGTACCTTTCCCCCTCCACAGGTCACCGCAGAAATCCTCGCTCGGCTTCCCCTTCCTGGATATGATTCCGCAGTCAAGGAGGGTCCATGAACGTGACGCTTCGGCGGGAGGACTTGGAATTCGGTGTGCGCACGGTGAGCCACGCTTTAGGCGGCCGCACGGCCATGCCCATCTTGGGGGGAATCAAATTGTCCACGGTCGGAAACGAGGTGGAGTTCGCTGCCACCGACCTTGAGCGGGCTATCCGCTGTCGTGTTCCCGCTCAAGTAGAAACGCGCGGAACCGTGGTCCTCCCCGGGCAGCTCCTGAGCCAGCTGGTGGGGCGCCTGCCCGCTGTGCCTGAAGTTCACTTGACCTCTGTGGATGCCCAGGTTCGGCTCCTCTGCGGGTCGGCCACGTTCGAGCTCCCCGTCCTCTCCGCCGAAGATTTCCCCCAACTGCCCGAACCGGTCAGCGACCCCTTGGGCCGAATTTCCACAACCCAGCTTCTTCAGGCCATTACCCAAACGGCGTTTGCCTCCCTCAAAGCCTCGGAAACCACGCGGTTAGCCCTCACCGGGGTGGACATCGTCCTCAGAGACGGCGAGGCCAAATTCGCTGCCACCAACGGGTATCGCCTGGCCATCAAACGCATCCCTGTGCTGAACCTGCCCGAGCGGTACGAGGGTGCGTTTCTCGTGGACGCCGGGATCTTGACCGACTTGCACCGCGTCCTTTCCGGATTCGCCCTAGAAAACACCGCGCTTTACGGAGAACCCGGGCAGCTACACTTTCAAGCAGGGCCGGTGACTTTTTCCTGCCGCTTGATCCAAGAGCAGTTCCCAGACTTCGAGCGCGTTGTGCCCAAGGACAACCCAATCGGTCTGTTCCTGCCTCGGGAAGAATTCCTGGAGACCCTCAGGCGTACGGAACTTTTTGCTGCCGAGGAGTCCGGGGCAGTTACTCTGCGGGCTACGGCTCAGAGCACGACCCTAGAGGTTTCTGCTGCTTCTCGGGAACACGGGAAGAGCCTAGAGGCGGTGGAATTGGTGCGGCCGCCGGCCCGGGGGATCGAAATCGCTTTCAAGGCGGAGTACCTGATCGATGCCTTGCGCCGCATGGAGTCAGACCAGATAGCGCTGTGGCTTTCCGCTCCGGAACGAGCTGGACTGCTCGAGCCTGCGGGCAACATCTCCCAGGCTGACGAAGGTTTCCTTTACGTGTGCATGCCCGTGCGGCTCCTTTAGTCGCGCTTGATTAGAGGCTCCGGGTAGGCCATCCCCGCGAGGCGCCAGAGGGCTTCCTTCCAAGAGGCGAGCTCCTCGGGCGTGGGAGGTTCGTGTACATCGAACCGCTCTTTTCTTTGGAATTCCCGAAGGCCATGCAATAGATGCGCTAGTCTTCGGCGAAAGTCCGCAAGGAGCGCAGGTCTCGCTTTGGCCGGTGCCTGGGCCCATACCGCAAGGAGATGGGGAAGACAAAGCCCATCCGAACTCTCGTAGAGTTCCCAAAACGCAGGTTCGCCCAAGAGCCGGCTGAAGAACCAGCTTTGCCGATCCTCGGCGTCCTTGGCCACCGCGCACAGCGGGCATTCTTCCTTTGGCACGGTCTTTCTTCTCCCGGTGAGATCAGCGGAAACCTCGAGGGCGTGGGAGACGACAGTCTCATAGAGGCGGGCTACGCCTGTGGGGGTGAGGAGTTCCCGCGTCTCCACGACCTGGGCCATGAGGGCCGCGTGTTCTCGACAAAGGCCCAGGGAGGCGGCGAAGCGCGCGTGGATCTCGGGGTCTCCGGTGAGCTCGTAGAGGACGGTCCAGATCCAGCGCTCCTCGGTTTCCCGGATACGGCGACAGATGGGGCAGCCCGGCTCCCGCAGGGCCCGCTCCAAATGCACCCCGGCCACGCTAAGCTCGGATTTCTCGCGTTTTCTCATGTCTGCTCCTGAGCGGAAGGAGCCGCGGGTTCGGCTTAAGCCGCCCCGAGAGGAGCTCGGGCCCAACCGGGGGCGCAAGGGGGTAAGTCTCCGCCGGATCAGGAACGAGGGACGGCTTGCGAGTCCACAGCCATCCCCAAAGGCCCAGGCTGGACCAGAACCGGACCTCGCGCAGGAGCCGCCAGCCTCGAGCCAGAGCCGGGCTGCGCAAGGCGTTGAGGAATTCCAGACGGCCCAAGGCCTGAGGCTCCGTGGGCAGATCCCCGATGTGGTAAACCCCGAAAACCCGGATTTTTTCAGTCTCCGGGAGATCTGGGGGCATCTCTTCTGGAGCATCCGGGTCCGCGTTGGCTACGTAAAACGCCTTGGTCGCGAGCTCAGGAAAAGCCAAAAGGATGGGGAGCAAATCTCCTTCTCCGTTTTGGGAAAGCCAGTGGCGAAGGTAGAGCTCGTATGCCCCGGGTTCTGCCCAACAGAGCTCCGGGGATAAAAGGAAAGCGAGGAGGGAGGTACGCAAAAGCTCAGTGGTGCCGCCGGGAACCAGAGGATCCGGAGCTTTTCCCACCCGCACAAGGAGCAGGCGATTTTTGAGCTCGCCCAGCTCCACCGAGACGTTGATCTCCGACTGAATGGAGAACAAGGAAATGCGAATGCCAGGGTAGACAGGGGCGTGGATGAGGTCATGGATGGTCCGGGGCTCGCGAGAACAAATGCGCAGCAGGTTCAACCGCAGCTCGCTTGCCTTGATCCCTTGCCG
Source organism: Candidatus Bipolaricaulota bacterium (assembly GCA_938083225.1). GTDB lineage: Bacteria > Bipolaricaulota > Bipolaricaulia > Bipolaricaulales > Bipolaricaulaceae > DTER01. The sequence continues at coordinate 2,056 of CALKCH010000041.1, read as the reverse complement.
GATTTCCTCTTTGGTGGTGAGGAAAATCAACCCGCCGCCTTTCTCTTTTTGTCGTTAGCCCAAGCGATGCCTTTTATAGTGTCTCGTTTAGTGCCTCTGCGCCGCATGGTAGCTTCCTTTCGCTACGTCTGCAAAGTCCTGCACCCGCCGGCCCTCCGGCCGCAGTTTTGCTCAGCCCCTTCCAATGTGCACCGGTCAGAGCTGCAAACCATCAGCGGGTGTGGCGGTCAAAAGCGAGCTTCATCAGCCGATGGGAGGCCTAAAGAAAACCTTTCACCAACACTACGGGGGTGCCGGCGTCGGCAGAGCCGCTCAGGAGGTCTGCAAGCGTAGCCAACACGTCCACAAGCCTTCGGGGCGTGGTGCCCTCCGCTTCGTCAGCACCAGCTTCGATCTTTTTTTGCCGCAGCTTCGCAAGCTCCGCCTCAATCTCCTCTGCCGAGAGGCTCTGCGCATGAAGCTGATCCACGATGAACTTGTACTTGAACCCCAGGCGCAGCCTTCCCGAAAGCCCAGGAGTGGCCCCAAAGGTGGTCACGGGGTCAGCCAGTTCGTAGATCCCCGTCGTGGGGTCTTTGAACGCTCCGTCCCCGTAAACCATGACCTCCACGCATTTTCCGAGCTCTTGTTTCACCCGTTCTTGGAGGGCGCGGGCGAATTGATCGGCCTGGCGGGGAGCGAGCTTCACCCGGTCGCCCGCGGAGAGGTTGCTTCCCAAAAGCCCCCATTCCGACCAAGCTTTTCCCCGTTTGGAATCGCAGGCGATCTCCTGCAGCGTGATCACCGGAGCCTTCCCACCGAGGAGGGTCTTTTTCGTGTCCTCCCGCTCATGCACGTTGGCTACCACCACGAGATCAGGGCTGAAGGTCCAGATGGCCTGGGGATCGTTGGAGAAGAAGATCTCGGGCCTGGCCCCTTCCTGGGCCACAAGGTCGCGGTAAAACGAGACGTAGTCGATGCCGGTGACGGGGTGTTTCGTTCCCTGCCGCACCTCTTCGAACAGCACGATCCGCCTGGCCTCGGGATCGATGCTTGCCGTGGGGTTGCCCACATGGTCGGTGGGGTAGGAGAGCTGGAGGATGAGGGTTCCTCCGCGCACGGCCCTGGCGAAGGCTCGGAGGACGGGGGCGAAGCGGTTTCGGCTCATGAGGGGGAAGACCACAGCCATTCGGCTTTGTGGCCCAACCCCAAAACGCTCTCCGAGCTCCTCCGCGATCTCCGCCAGCGTGAGGAAGTTCCCTTGAGCCCGGGCCAGGGCGGCCTCGGTCACGCAAATCACGTCCAGATCAGAAAGAAGGCCGTCAGCCTCCACCTCCCGAAGCCGGGTCAGGATCTCCCTGGCCAGATCCGTGCCCGGCAGGATCGGCCCAAACCGTAGGGCTAAAGCGGAAAGGCCGACATAGTGTGGAAGCCCCTTCATGTTGAGCCTCCCAGGGAAGCACGGGCGTGTTCCAGGGCGGTGGCCACGGCGCGGGGCAGGTGTTCCGCACGGGGGCCGCCGCCCTGAGCAAAGTTCGGCCGCCCTCCGCCGCTTCCGCCCAGCACCTGAGCCCCAGCTCGCACCAGCTCACCGGCCGAGACCCCCTCCACACCCAGGACCTTGGCCACCAGGAACCCCCGACCGGAATGGGCCGTGCCCAGGACGACCACGCCTCGTCCCAAAAGCTCGGCCAGCCGATCGGCCAAGGCCTTCACCGACTCGGGATCGCCCTCCACCACCGCGCCCAAAAGCTTCGCTCCGCCCACTTCCTCCGCCCGGGAAACGAGCTCTTGGGCGCGCAGGAAGGCCAGCTCCTCCCGCAGGCGCTCGTTCTCCCGCCGCAGGGAGGAGAGCTCCACCATGATCTTTTCGGCTTTGGCCAGGGTTTCGCCCTCCGGGGCCTCCAGGAGGGTCGCAAGCCTCTTGCGCTCCGCACGAAGCTCCGCAAGGTACCGCCGGGCCCGCTCCCCCACGAGGGCGCGGATACGGCGGGTCCCCGCGGCCACGCTTTCCTCGGACAGGATCACGATGGGGCCGATCTCGCCCGTGCGGGACACATGGGTCCCGCCGCACAGC
>CALKCH010000040.1 GCA_938083225.1 Candidatus Bipolaricaulota bacterium | reverse complement strand
CGGCTCTCCAGGCCCTCAAGTTCTTGCTCGCGGATGAGCCCTTTTCTCTCCTTTTTCGCCGGCTCCGCACCGCGGAGCCTTTGGCCTACATGGTGGATTCCGGGGTCAAGTTCCTTTCCGATGGGGGAAGGCTGGGGATCTACGTGGGCCTGGCTGAACCCGGTGTAGCTCCCCGCGTTTGGGAAGCCATTCTCGAACTCGTCCGGAACCTGCAGGCCGGAAAGATCCCGGAGGAGACGCGGGTTTGGGCGGAGAAGGCCGCGCGGTTTGAGGCCGTCTATGAGCGCCGCGACCCGGAGCGGGCCCTCGTCGCCCTCCGCCGAAAAGCTTTGGAAGGGGAAGAGACGAGGCTTTCTTGGGATGGCCTTCCTGAGTTGAGCCAGAAGATCTTTCGCCGGGAGAACGCGTACCTGGCCGTGTATGGGAGCACTCCGGGCTGGGATCCGGAGCGGGCGCTTACGGAACTTCCTCCGTGGTGAGGCCCACAATGGCCAGATCCCGGCCGGAGACGATCTCCACCGGCGCGCCGCACTGCGGGCAGGAAAGGATGGGCACGGCCATGTGCCAGCCCTCCTCCCTGAGGTAGCGGGCCTCTCCCTCGTATCCGCAGGAGGGGCAACGCACCCGCACGGGCACGTTTTCCAAAGCGAGTTCTGATCCAGCGAGTTCTGTTCCTTCCGCGAGGATGCGCCAGGCCTCGCTCAGGGCCCACTCCGAAAGCACCAAAAGTTCACCTTTCCTCACGTGGACCTTGCGGATCCGACCAGGCACAGGGTGCTCCCGTAAATAGGCACGCAAGCTTTCCAAAAGGGATTGGGCCAGGGAGTACTCGTGCATCAAAAGCCCAGGGCAGCGAGGAGCTCCTCCACGCCCCGGCCGCTTTTGGCCGCCGTGAACACCGCCTTTCCGTGGGGATTGACCTTCCTGTAGTCGGCGGCAATCCTCTCGGGGTCCACGCCCACAAACGCGGCCAGGTCCACCTTGTTTATGGCTACCACGTCCGTTTGGGCGAACATCTTGGGGTGCTTGCGCACCATGTCGTCGCCCTCGGTCACGGAGATGACCACAAGGTCCATGTCCGTCCCCAGGGGGAAGTCCGCCGGGCACACGAGGTTCCCCACGTTCTCGATGAAGAGGACGTCCACCTGATCCAGGGGGAAGTCCTCCAACACATGCCCCACCTGATGCGCGTCTAGATGGCATTGATCCCCGGTGTTGATCTGGATGGCGGGGAGGCCTGCGGCCCGAAAACGCTGGTAGTCGTCGTCGCCAGCCACATCGCCCGCAATCGCTCCCACCCCCAGGCCCCGCTCCCGCAGTTTTTCCGCCATCCGTACGATGAGCTCAGTCTTTCCCGAGCCAATGGCGCCCATCACGTTCACCGCGCGCACGCCTTTGCTCTTGAAAAGCTCGTAATTTTGGGACGCTAGCACTAGCTGCTTTTGCAGCACATCACCGAAAGAGTTTGTGATGTCGTGCATGGTCATTGATGGTACGGCCTGGGCCTTGCCAGAGCAATCTCCCATGGAATCGGGGTTTGTGGGGGCTCATTTGCCTTGATGAGCTGAAGTCTGTATACTGGGCCCCCGTGCGGCGAGTCGCAGAACTGGCGGCTACGTTTGCTCTTGTTTTTGTCGTGTACCTAATTCTCACCGCATTCAGCGGTGAGATTGGTCTCTGGTCTAGGGAAGAGCTCATCGGTGGTGCCGTAGTTTCCATCCTCGTGGCCTTGGCGAGCTTCCGTCTCCTTTGGGAGCGGGGCGGTTGGCGTCTCCTCAATCCTCTGCGCTGGGTTATGTTCCTCGTGTACCTGGTTGGGCCGTTTCTCTTGGCCATGGCCAAGGCTAACTTGGACGTGGCTTACCGGGTGATCACGGGCCGCATCAATCCCGGCATCGTGCGGTTCAACCCCGGCCTTAAGACCGACGCGGGCCGCACCCTGCTCGCCAATTCCATCACCCTCACCCCGGGCACCCTTACCCTGGACGTGGACGATGAGACCGGCGATTTCTACGTGCACTGGATCAATGTGCGCCAGGTAGATCCCAAGCCTGAGGATGTGTGCGGTGTTTTTCCCCACTGGGTAAAGGTGGTGGCCGAATGATTGGGGAGCTTTCCCTAGCTGTGGCCGCGGCCGTGCTTTTGGGGTACGTCCTCGTGTGCACCCTGCGGCTGGCCATCGGCCCCACCCCTGCAGATCGGGCTGTGGCCCTGGACACCATTAACACCCTGGTTGTGGCCATCATGGTCCTTTTGGGTGCAGCCTTGAACCTCATGATCATCATGGATGTGGCTCTGGTGTACGCCCTCCTTTCCTTCGTGGGCACCCTCTACGTGGCCCGCTACCTCCAGGAGGGGTTGCGGTGAACATTCTTATGTACGTGTTTTTGGCCGTCGGCGCGGTGTTCAACGGTTTGGGTGCGGTGGCGCTTCATCGCTTCCCCGACGTATACACCCGCCTCCATGGGGCCACGAAGTGCACCACGTTTGGGTCCATCTTTTCCATTCTGGCCGTGGTGGTGTATGGAGCAGCCCGGGGTGGGTCAGTGGGAACGAGCATGGTTATCCGTGCTGTGTTGGCCTTGGTGTTCTTGCTCCTCACTAACCCCACGGGCTCGCATGCGTTGGCCCGGGCCGCCCACCGCGCGGGGATCAAACCCTTCCGCGCGGTCGTGGATCGCCTGGAGGAGGTGGGCAAATGACCCTCTGGGCGGCCATGCTCACTATGGCCCTGGTCATGGTGGTGATCGCCTCGGTTTTGGCCGTGGTCCTGCGGGACCTTCTTGCCGCGGCGTTGGCCCTCGGCGCCCAGGGACTCCTCCTTTCCCTAGCCTTCTATCTCCTGCAGGCTCCGGATGTGGCCATCGCCCAAGCTGGCGTGGGCGCGGCCCTCACCACGGCCATCTTCCTCCTCGCCATTTGGAAGACGCGCAGAAAGGAAGAGGAATGAGCCGGTGGCTGGCTTTGGCTTCGTTCTTTCTTGGAGCTGGGCTCCTCATCTTCGGGGCTGTGGGGGTACGGCCGTTCGGGGATCCTCCCCGGGCAGAGATGGACGCATATTTCAACCGCTATTCCCAGCCAGAGGTGGCCGCGAACAACGCCGTAACCGCAATTGTGTTTGACTACCGGGGTTACGACACCTTGGGTGAGGCCACGGTGCTGTTCACCGCGGTGAGCGGGGTGGCCCTGATCCTGAGGAGGTTGCGGAAATGACGGTGGTGGTGCGCACCATTACCCGGATCCTTTTGCCCATCTCTTTAGTTTTCGGCGGCTACGTGATCATGCACGGGCATCTGACCCCGGGGGGAGGTTTCCAGGGCGGGGCCGTGGCCGCCTCAGGTTTAGCCATGGTAGTGGTGGCGTTTGGGGCCAGCCGCTTGGCCGGGAGGAAAGGTCTTCTTTCTTCCCTGGAAAGTTTGGGTGGAGTAGCCTTCGCCGCCCTGGGCTTTTTGGGGCTGGGGTTGACCTTTTTCGCCAATGTGCTCGCGGGTGCAGGCGGTCTTTTCGGGAACTCCGTGCCATATGGCCCCAATCCCGGGGACCTCAACACCGCGGGCACCCTCCCCCTCATGAACTGGGCCGTGGGGTTCAAGGTCCTGGCTGGGTTGGGCGCTGTGGTTCTTTTGTTCGCCCTGTTTGGAGAAAATCATGATCGGTAACCTCCCGTTTGTGGTGTGCATGATCCTTGTGGCGTTAGGCCTTTGGACCCTTTTGATCAAACGGAATCTCGTTAAGCTCGTGATCGGAGTGGGGCTCATCGAAAGCGGGGTCAACTTGTTCCTCGTGGCCTTAGGTTACGTGCGCGGGGGGATTCCCCCCATCTACACCTATGCGCCCACGACCGCGCCCTGGGTTTTGCCCACACCGCAAGCCCTGACCCTCACCAGCATCGTCATCGGTGTGGCTACCACGGCTCTTATGCTGGCTTTCGCCGTGGTCATCTACCGGCACAAGGGAACCTTGGATACCCGGAAGATCCGGGACCTGCGGGGGTGACGATGAGCGTACACGCGCCTATTTTGGCTATCGCTGTCCCACTTCTGGGCGGATTTGCCACGCCCCTTTTGGCCAAGCTCCACCGAAGAGTGCGGGACGTATGGGCCCTGGCCGTTGTTCTTTTCGTCGGAGCCTGTGTGGGATACGTGGCCGTCCACGTGTTCACCCAGGGCATTTGGGTTTATGTTCTTGGTGCCCGCCAGCCCCAGGAGACCCTCGTTCCCGGAGGTTTCCCCATCCGCATCATGCTTGTAGTGGATGCGATGAGCGCGTTCATGGGCATCATTGCTGGTCTCCTTTCCCTCACCGCCTTCCCCTTCGCGCTGCGATTTTTGCCGGAAGAGGAGGGAAAGACCCTGGCTTTGACCCTGGGGCTTCTGCTCCTTGCTGGGATCCTGGGCATGGCCTATACCGGCGACCTCTTCAACTTCTTCGTGTTTTTGGAGGTCACAAGCATTGCGGCCTGCGCCCTCATTGGCTTCCGCACCTGGACAAGTCGAGCACCTGAGGCCGCGTTCAAAACCATGCTCCTTTACAGCGTGAGTGGCCTTCTGTTCCTGTTGGGCGTGGCTTTCCTTTACGGTGAGTATGGAGCCTTGAATCTCGCTTACATTTCCGCCCAGCTTCGCGGATCCTTTGTGGATCGGCTGGCGTTGGCCCTGTTTTTAGCGGCTTTGGTGATGAAAGCTGCAGCTGCGCCCGTGCACTTTTGGGCGCCCGATGCCTATGGAGAGGCTCCTGCGGCCAAAACCCTCCTGTTGGTGGTGAACACCCAGGTTTCCCTGTACGGGCTTTGGCGGGTTCTGTTCACCCTCTACGGTGGGCTGTGGGACGCGGGGGTCGGGTGGCTGGTGGTGAGCTTGGGCCTCCTCACCATGGTAGTGGCGGCGTTCATGGCCCTGGTGCAGACGGACCTCGGGCGGCTTGTGGCTTACGGTGCGGTCTCCCAGATCGGGTACATGATGCTCGGGGTGGGTGTAGGGCTGGTGACCCTCTCCAGCCGGCCGGATTACGCTCTGGTGGCCATGAAAGGTGGAGTCTTCCACATGCTCAACGATGCCCTTACCGTGGGCCTTCTGTTCCTGTGCGTGGGCGCGGTGGAGTGGGCTAAGGGCACGCGGGATCTGCGGGAGCTGGGAGGCCTTGGCCACGGGCTTCCTGCGGTGGGCATTTGTTTCTTAGTGGCATCTTTGGCCTTGGCCGGCATCCCTCCGCTCAACGGGTTCGCCTCGAAAATCCTCATCTACCAAGGGAGTTTCCGCCTTTCGCCCATACTTTCGGCCATCGCAATCTTGGTCTCGATCCTCCTTCTCGCTGGGTTTACCCGGGCTTTTCAGGGAGCATTTCTCGGCCCACGGGTGGAGGCCCAGGGCGTCCCCGGGGTATTCCTTGTTTCCATGGCCGTGCTGGCCGTGGGGATTCTTGTGCTGGGGCTGGTGCCCGGGTTTTTCGTGGAGGGCGTGGTGACGCCGGCGGCGGAAGCGCTTTGGCACGGCCGCGCCCTGTACCTTGCAGCTGTACTGGGAGGATAAGTGATGGCTGAAACCATCCGCATTATCACGGGGCAGGGCTACTGGAGCGCCCTGATCTGGGTGGCCGCGGCGCTGGGTGTCCTGGTCTTGGCTTTTGGGGTTTGGGGGCGGGGCCGGCGGGAATACAAACGGGGAACGGAGCAGGAGCTTCCCTTTGTGTCGGGGGAGCGGAT